>JBOHLV010000221.1:0-20376 GCA_050729815.1 Allostellaceae bacterium | reverse complement strand
CGCCAACCCCAACAACCCGACCGGCATCTATCTCGACCGCGACACCATCGCGCGGCTGCATCGCGGCCTGCCGAAGCGGGTGATGCTGGTGCTCGACGCCGCCTATGCCGAGTTCGTGACGCGCAACGATTATGAGCCGGGGCTGGAGCTCGCAGCGAGCCAGCCCAATGTCGTCATGCTGCGCACCTTCTCCAAGATTCACGCGCTCGCGGGCCTGCGCGTCGGCTGGCTCTATGGCAGCACCGAGGTCGCGGACATGCTGAACCGGGTGCGCGGCACTTTCAATGTCGGCTTGCCGGCACAGGCCGCGGCGATCGCCTCGCTTGGCGATGAGGCGGCGCTCGACCGCGCGCGCCAGCATAATTCGCGCTGGCGGCCCTGGCTCGAGGACCGGATTCGCGAACTCGGCTTCGCCGTCAATCCGGGCGTCGGGAATTTCGTCCTGGCGCGCTTCGTCGATGCGCCAACGGCCGAGGCGGCGCGCGAGTTTTTGAAATCGCGCCTCATCCTGGTGCGGCAGATGGGTGCCTATCATCTTCCCGAATATCTTCGCATCACCGTCGGGACGGAGGAAGAGAACCGCGCCGTCTTCGCCGCGCTCACGGAATTCAAGAACCGCAAATGAGCCTCTTCTTCGAACGAGTGGCCTTCATCGGCATCGGCCTCGTTGGCTCGTCTCTGGCGCGGCGGCTCAAGCGCGACCGGCTCGCAGGCGAGATCGTCGCCTGCGCCAGAAGCCAGGCGACGCTCGACCAGGTGATGGAATTGCGTCTCGCCGACCGGGTGACGCGCGATCCTGCCGAAGCGGTTCGCGGCGCCGATCTCGTGGTCATCGCGACGCCGCTTTCCGCCTATGCCGAAATCGCGGCGCAGGTCGCCCCGGCGGTGAAGCCTGGCGCCATCGTCACCGATGTTGGCTCGGTGAAGGGCGCCGCGATCCGCGACCTTAAGCCGGCGCTGCCCCAGACCGTGCATTTCATTCCGGGCCATCCGGTCGCGGGGACGGAGCATTCCGGGCCGGCGGCGGGCTTCCCCGAACTCTTCGAGGGCCGCTGGACGATCCTGACGCCGCTTCCCGGCACCGACACCGCCGCGCTCGACCGGCTGACGCGGCTCTGGCAGGCGGTCGGCTCCAAGGTTGTGACGATGGACCCCGACCATCACGACAAGGTGCTGGCCATCGTCTCGCACCTGCCGCATCTCATCGCCTATACGATCGTCGGCACCGCGACCGACCTCGAACAGACCTTGAAGACCGAGGTGATCGAATTCTCGGCGAGCGGCTTTCGCGATTTCACCCGCATCGCCGCCTCCGACCCGGTGATGTGGCGTGACGTGTTTCTCGCCAATCGTGAGGCGGTGCTCGAAATGCTGCAACGCTTCACCGAGGATCTGACCGCGCTGCAACGCGCGATCCGCTGGGGCGAGGGCGACAAGCTCGAGGAGCTGTTCACCCGCACCCGCGCCATCCGTCGCGCCATCATCGAGGCGAAACAGGCGTAATACCAATCCGCGATGATCGCGACTCGATGCGGGTGACCGAAGGCCGAAGTTCAAACCGGCGCTCTACCGCCGTATCATAGGGACAAGGCCTGCTGCACGCGGAGCTTGGCGTCCCATTCCTCGGCGACGCGGTTGTCGTCGGCCAGCATCTCGGCGCTGTCGCGGTCGGCGAACGGCATCGCGCCCAGATCCTCGAACGCCGTCCTGATGCGCGGCCCCCACAGGCCGATATCCTTCACCGTCGGCACGATGCGGCTGAAGAGGCGCGAGCGGAACTTCGCCGCCGGCACCGATTGCTGGTGGATCGCGCGGCATTCCGCGACATCGAGACCGGCGGCTTCCCAAGCACAGGCTTGATCGAGCCGGTCGCGCATCAGGTAACACGCCTCGACCACGAATTCCTCGCGCCGGTCGCGCTCGGCGTCCGAAAGTTGGGGATAATATTCGCGCAAGGCGAGCCGGCCGAACGCGACATGCCGCGCCTCGTCCTGCATGACATAGGCGTTGACCTGCGCCGCAAGCTGGTTTTGCGCGTTGTCGCGAATCCCCTGAAAGGCGGCGAGCGCCAGCCCTTCGATCACCACCTGCATGCCGAGATAGGTGAAATCCCATTCGGGGCTCGCGACCACATCGCCGATGAGCGCCTGGAGCGATTGGTTGATGGGAAACACGATGTCGAATTTCTCGTGCAGCAGGCGCTTATAGGCCTCGACATGGCGCGCCTCGTCCACCACCTGCGTCGCAGCATAGAATTTGGCGTCGATGCCCTCGACCTGCTGTACGATCTTGGCGGCACAGATGAGCGCGCCCTGCTCGCCATGCATGAATTGCGAGATGTTGAGCGCCTGGATATAGCGGCGCAGATCGACGATCTGTTGCTTCGACATCCGGTCCCAGATCGGTGTGCCATGGAGCGAGATGATCTCGTCCGGCAGCAGCATCGGGTTCTCGGGATCGAGATCGGCCGACCAGTCGATGCGGTCGGTGGCGTTCCATTGCTGGCGCTTGCCTTTTTCATAGAGCGCCAAAAGATCGGCGCGCCCGTCATCGTATTCCCAGGTGAAATTGGTCTGGAACGGCGCCGTCACCTTCCATTCCAGCTCGCCCACCGGCAGCACGTAACGCGATTCCGTCGACATGATCGTCGTCCTCCCAAGGGGCGATGCTACACCAGTTCCGTGCCATTACGAATAACACCCCGCGAGCCGCGCGCGTTGGCGGATGAGGGCAAGGATCAGATCGATCATCGGCGTATCGACACCGGTGAGGTCGCCGAGTTCCGCCACCGCCGTCACCATGGGATCGATTTCCATCGCTCGGCCGCGCTCCAAATCCTGCAGCATCGAGGTCTTGTGCTCGCCGACCGCCGCGGCGCCTTCGATCCGCTGATCGACATCGATCGCGAATTTGATGCCGAGCGCCTCGGCGACACGCTTCGCCTCGACCATCGCCGCGCGGATGAGGGCGCGCACCTCGGAATCGGCGCACATGCGGGCGAGGGTCGCGCCGGTCAGCGCGCTCACCGGATTGAAGGCGACATTGCCCCAGAGCTTCACCCAGATCTCGTCCCGTATCCGGCTGCGCACCGGCGCGCGCAGCCCCGCCTTGATCATGACCTGCGAAAGGGCCGCGATGCGATCGCTGCGGCTGCCGTCGGGCTCGCCCAAGGGGAAGCGGTCGCCATCCTCATGCCGGATGACGCCCGGCGCCTCGACCGACGCCGCCGGCAGTACGACGCAGCCCAAGGCGCGCTCCGGCCCCAGCGTTTCCCAGATCACGCCGCCCGGATCGACGCTCTCGATAGGGTGATTCTCATAAGGCCCGGCAAGCTCGTAAAAATACCACCATGGCACGCCGTTGACGGCGAAGAGGATCGCGGTATCGGGCCCGCACAGGGTCTTGATCTGCCCCGCCACCGCGGCAATCTGATGCGCCTTGAGGGTGACGATGACATAATCCTGTTGCCCCAGCGTCGCCGGCTTGTCGCTGGCCGGGATGCGGGCGGTATGGCGCTCCCCCGCGATCTTGAGGATCAGGCCGTTATGCCGGATCGCCGCCAAATGCGGGCCACGCGCGACGACCGACATCTCGACGCCGCTCCTCGCCAGTTGCACCGCGACATAGCCGCCGATCGCGCCGGCGCCATAGACGCAAATTTTCATCGGGTCTGATCGTGGCGCGATCCACCCCCACCCGATCGAAGCCTTCGGCTTCGATCTTCCCTCCCCCCTCGAGAGGGAGGGTTAGGGAGGGGGAAATTTGTCGCCGGGCTCACGTCGCTCAGCCTGTCAATCCCAGCTTTGCCGCCAATCCGATGCGTTGCAGCTTGCCGGTCGCGCCTTTTGGAATTTCGGCAAGGAACACGATCTTGCGCGGCACCTTGAAATCGGCGAGGCGCTTTGAACAAAAGTCGCGCAATTCCCGCTCGCTCGGCTCTTCTCCCTCGCGCACCACCACGGCGGCCGCCACCTCTTCGCCGAGCATCGAATGCGGAATGGCGAAGGTGAGGGCCTGGGCCACGGCGGGGTGGTCGAGCAGGATTTCGTCGACCTCGCGCGGCGAAATCTTCTCGCCGCCGCGATTGATGATCTCCTTGAGGCGCCCGGTCAGCGTCAAATAGCCGGCGGCGTCGATCACACCCTGATCGCCGGTACGAAACCAGCCATTGGTAAAGGCGCTCGCATTCGCCGTCGGATTGTTGTCATAGCCTCGGGTCACGTCGGGGCCGCGGATCACCACCTCGCCGATTTCGCCCGGCGATAGGAGCTGCCCGGCCTCGTCCATGATCCGCACCTCGGGCCCGGCGGCGAGGCCGACGCTGCCCGGCCGCCGTGCGCCGGGCGGCAACGGATTGCTCGCCATCTGATGCGCCGCCTCGGTCATGCCATAGGCCTCAATCACCGGCGCGCCGAAGGTTTCCTCCAACGCCTTCAGAACCTGCGGCGGCAGCGAGGAGGAGGAGGAGCGGATGAAGCGCAGCTTCGAGCGCGGGATGATCTCGGCATTGCGCGGCGCGCGGGCGAGAATCGCTTGATGCATGGTTGGCACCGCGGTGTACCAGGAGGGCCTCACCTCATCGAGCCAGGCGAAGAATTTGAGTGCGTTGAAGCCCGGCGTGCAGACGACGCTGGCGCCGGCGGCAAGCGAGGACAAGACCGCCGCCATGAGGCCGTGAATATGGAACAGCGGCATGATGTTGAGACAGCGATCCTGCGGCGCGAGGCCCAAGGTCGCGCCGATATGCCGGGCCGAGGCTGAGATATTGGCCTCGGATAGCGGCACAATCTTCGGTCGCGAGGTGGTGCCGGAGGTATGCAATACCAGCGCGATGTCGTCGGCTTTGGCAAAACCGCCGGCATCCGGCGTGCCGGCCATGGCGCCGCGTGGCGCTAGCGTGAAGCTGCCGGCCGGCCCTTCCGGCGCCGTGACGAGATCGATCACCGGAATGCCGAGCCGTTCGGCAACGCCGATCGCTGGATTGTCGAGCCCTTGCTCGATCACCAGCGCCTTCGCCTTCAGATCCGAGAGATAGAATTCATATTCCTCGGCGCGATAGGCGGGGTTTAGCGGCGCCGTCGTGGCGCCGGCACCGATTGCAACGAAGCCGGTCGCCATCTGCGGGCCGTTCGACAGAACGATCGCGACACGATCGCCGCGCCCGATGCCGAGGGCGTTGAGGCGGGTCACCGTCGCCTCGGCGAGGGCGCGCAGATCGCGATAGGAGAGCGGCGCCCGTTCCGGCGCGCCGATCGCCGGGGCCTCGTCGGCGCCGACTTGCAACAGCTCATGAATCGTCGAATATCGGGTCACGGTCTTCGTTCCTTGCAAATTCGCCACCATCCTAGCGCATCGCCGCCCCCGCCGCGAAGCATCGATCGGCGCGAGGCGCAAGACGGGCATGATGGCGTTTCTATCGCTGGGGTGGCCGACGTGCCGCCGGCACCATCGCAGATAGATGATTTTACCCACATGACCTGATAGGATAGGTGAGAGAGAGGTGGCGCGGCGGCATGCAGCGGCTTACGCGCATCATATTGGCGGTTGCCGTGACGGTGGCCTTGGCAGTGGCCTTCTGCGGGCTTGCACCGGTGGTGTCGGCTGCCCGTCCGCGGCAGCAAGCCTATGTCCCCGGCGCTGGCACCGCCACCCTCAAACATCGCCACCCGCATTACCGCCATAGCGAGAGGCTGGCGCGCCGGGTGCATCGTCGTCGGAGCACCCAGCGGCATCGTCGTCGGGGCGAGCGGCGGCACCACCCCATGCGGCACGCGCGACGCCGGATGCCGGCGCGCGCCGGCCCGGCGGCGTCGCTCGACCCGCTATCGCTGCGCTTTGCCCCGGACCCGATGCTGCATGCCGCCGGCAATCGCTTCGCGCCCGGCGGTCAAGACGCCAGCACGACCGCGACCGTAACCGGCACCGGCGACCTCTTCGACGGACCACCGACCGCAACCAATATTGAAAATCTCGGCGCCGGCCACGGCCAGACGATCGTGGTACCGCTGTTCAAGCTGTTGAATGAGCTATCGGCGGGAGCCCCGACCTCGCAATAACGGCGCCAGCCTCAAAGCAGCAGCGCGCATTCGAGCACCAAAAGTTTCTGCTTCCACACGACCCCGCCTGGCGCGCTGAAGCCGCCCAGGCCCTTCGCCGCGACGACCCGGTGGCAGGGTTGCAGGATCGGGATCGGATTGCGGCCGCAAGCCTGGCCGACGAGGCGCGCATTGATGCCGAGCCGCTTTGCGATCTCGCCATAGGTTGCGGTCGCGCCATAGGGGATATCGGTCATCGCCCGCCACACTTCCAGTTCGAGCGCATCGCCAGTTGGCTTCACGGGCAGATCGAAATGCTTTCGCTTGCCGGCGAAGTAATCGGCAAGTTGGCGCTTGGCGCTGACCAGAAGCTGGCTCGGCTCGCCGATCGGCTTGCCGCCCCAGATGATCCGCGTGACCTCGCTCTCTTCCTCGATGACGGTGAGCCGGCCGACCGGACAGTCGAGCGACAGACCGAGCATCATCGCGTCTCGAGCGCGGCCGTGAGCGCCGCCGCGTCACTGAGCGGCAGCGAGCATACCGGCCCTTCACAGAGATAGGCCGTGGCGCGACCCTGGATCTCGCCCTTGCCGGCGGCCGGATGGTCCGGCGGCAAATCGCGCCCCGGCGGCACGATTTCGAGCACGAGGTTCGGCAGCGAGAATTGGTTGACGGCGCGCAGTAGCGCGTCGCAATCGGCCGCGCCGCGCCGGCCGCGCACCACCACTTGCAGCCCGCGCGCGAGTAACTCGTTGCCGTTGTAGAGCGCGCCATGGCCGAAGATGTTGCGCCGTGCCGCGCCGGCAAAGGCGCGTAACGTGGCCGCGGCGCGGTCGCGATATTCGGCATCGCCGGTGAGGTAATGGAGCCGCGCCAGCACCTCGACCATCATGCCGTTGCCGGACGGGTTCGGCGAATCGACCGCCTGCTTGGGGCGCTCGATGAGCGCCTCGGCATCGCTTGGTGTGAAGAAGAAGCCGCCATTCGCGCCGTCCCAATAAAGCCGGTGCGCGGTGCCGGCCCAGCGCGTCGCGGCGGCGAGATAGCCCTCGTCACCGTCGGCTTCATGGAGCGCAAGCGCCGCCCGCGCCATATTGGCGTAGTCGTCGACGAGGGCGTGGTGCGCCGCCTTGCCGGCACGCCAACTGTGCCACAGCCGATCCTCGCCTGCCGCCATCTCATGCCGCACGAACCCGAATGCGTCGCGGGCAAGGGCGATCCAATCCTCGCGGCCGAAGACGCGGCCGGCATTGGCGAGCGCGGTGATTAGAAGCCCGTTCCAGTCGGCCAGGATCTTGTCGTCGAGCCCGGGCCGGACGCGCGCGCCGCGCCGCGCCAACAGGATGGCGCGGTCCTCGGCAAATTCCGCTTCGATCGCGGGATCGGCGATGTTTAGATGATTGAGGCGGTTGAGGATGGTCTGCCCGTCCCAATTGCCCGCCGGCGTCACGTCATAGAATTCCTTGAACCGCGCCGCCCGCGTCCCCAGCGCCTCGTCGATTTCGGTCGCGTCCCAGACATAGAATTTGCCTTCCTCATGCTCGCTGTCGGCATCGAGGCTCGAGGAAAAACCGCCTTGCTCCTGGCGCATCTCGCGCTGGAGCCACCCGATTGTCTCGGCGACCCGCGCGGCATAAATGGGTGCCCGGGTCTCCTGCCACACCAGCGTCAGGAGATCGATCAACAGCGCATTATCATAAAGCATCTTCTCGAAATGCGGCACGAGCCAGCGCGCATCGGTCGCATAGCGGGCGAAGCCGCCGCCCACATGGTCATAGATGCCGCCCTGAGAGATATGATCCAGCGTCAGGGTCACGGCATTGCGCAGTGCCGGATCGCGCGAACGCCGCCAGCCGCGCCACAGCATCGCCAGCGTCGGCACTTGCGGGAATTTGGGCGCGCCGCCGAAGCCGCCATGAACGCCGTCGATCGCGCGCGCCAATCGCGTCGCCGCCTCGTCCGTCAGCGTCATGGTGATCTCGTCGCCCGCTTCGGGCGTGCCAAGATGCGACAGCGCGCCTTGGAGCGCGGTTGCGTTCCGCGCCACCGTTTCCGGCTCGTCGCGCCAGGCATCGGCAATCGCGGCCAGCACCTGGTCAAAGCCCGGCCGGCCGTAACGCGGCTCGGACGGAAAATAGGTGCCGCCCCAGAACGGCACGCCCGCCGGCGTCAGGAACATGGTAAGCGGCCAGCCGCCCTGCTCGCCCATCGCCTGAAGCGCGTGCTGATAAATGGTGTCGAGGTCGGGCCGCTCCTCGCGATCGACCTTGATGTTGACGAAATGCTGGTTCATCAGCGCCGCGATCTTAGGATCGGTAAAGCTCTCCGACGCCATGACATGGCACCAATGGCAGGCGGCATAGCCGACCGACAGCAGGATCGGCCGGTTCGCCGCCTGCGCGGCGGCCAGCGTCGCTTCGCCCCAGGGCTGCCAATGGACCGGATTGTCCCGGTGTTGCAGGAGATAGGGGCTGGTCTCGCCAGCGAGATTGTTGCGATCGAGCGTGTCGGTCATGCCCCTAAGTTAGTGCACCCGGCCCCAACGCCCAACCGAAACCGGCGAGGCGACGGATTTGAACCGCCGCCCCGCCGCGACCGGATCGGCTATTTCCAGCCGGCTTGCCGGCTACACTGAGCCTCTTCCCGTGGATGGGTCTTTTCCCATTGGGTGATGGACCTGGTCTCGTTGTTGCTCATCTTGTTGTCCATGCAGGTACAATATTTCCGGATCACACTCGTGCGGGCATTCTCGCTGGCGTTGTCGCGGATGCATTGCGCGATCCATCTGCGGTCGTCGGCGTTCGCGAACGCCGATGTGCTCACCGCCACGGTTGCGGCAAGCAGAAACATCATGAAGACAGCCTTCATTCTCATTCCCCCTTTGGGTTGAACCATAACAAAAGCCGGGACGTCCTTTCCCGGCGCGGCGGACCCTAGCATCGGCGTAAATCATGTGCCAGAGCGGCGGTGGCGAACGCCTCAACTCCAGCGGTCGCGGCCCAAGGCCATCACCATACGCAGGATGCCGTACCCCATGCCGCCGCCGAGAAGCGCCAGCGGCAGCACCAGCCCCCATTGGGGATAGGCCGGCTCGTCGGGCCGGTCGGGACCGCTGATGCGCAGGAGATAGACCTCCTGCTGCGCCGCGAGGCTGCGGAAGCTCTGAAGCGCCCCGAGATCGGTCTCATAGGCGTTCTTGGCGAAGCGGATATCCTCCTTGAGGCGGTCATATTGATAATATTTGCCGGCATAGGCGCGCTCCATCGCAGCGAGTTGATGCTGCTCGGTGCCGATCTGTTGCTGGAGCGCCGCGACCCGGAGCCGCGCCGCCGCCCGCGCGCCCCGCGCCGCGGCGCCGTCCAGCATCTCGGCCTCGCGCGCCGTCACCAGCGAATTCTCGAGCCCTTGGATTACCTGGGTCACGATTCGGGTGAGCTGATCGGGATCGAGATCGCTGTTGGCGCCGCGCCAGTCCTTCATCTTCGTATGGTCGCCGTCGAGCCGCTGCCGGTCCGCCGCGACCCGTGCTGCCGCGCCCGCGACGAGCCCGTGCAGCACCCGGTCGTTGGCACTGTTGATGAAGGCCTCGCCCATCTTGATGAGGGTCGCGGCGATGAGATGCGCGTCCTTGGCGCTGAACGCCTCGACATCGAGCGTGACGATGTTCTCGGTGATTGAGTACCGCGGCTCGACCATGTCGCGGTAATAGGCGAGCCGGTCCTCGAACTTGAGCGGGCGCCGCTTGCCCGAAAGCCATTCCTGGACGAGCAGCAGCCACGGCTCGGGACGATAGAACAGATCCTCGGTCTTGCCGCGATAGCGTTTCAGGAAGCCGATCCTGGCTTCGAGCGTGGTCATCGCGTCGGCCGATTGGAGATAGTCCACCAGCATGTAGGCATCGTCGGCGCCGGGCGCCGCTGCCTGGGTCAGGTTCATGAGATGGGCGGCATCCCGAGCCGGCAGCGGCGTCGTCCCGGGCTGCACCAGCGGCTCGACGGTGAAATCGGCCGTCACCTCATAGCGCGGACTCGCATTGAAGATAAGATAGAGGAGCGCGGCAAAGAACGGCAGGCTGATGAAGAAGAGATGCACCAGAATCCGTCGCCGACGCTGACGGTGGGAGAGATGCACCGGCAGCGGCGGCAGCGTGCCGCCTTCGGGCTCGCGGCGTTTGCGCCGCGCCAGCGGGAAATCGATCGTCCCCGCCATGTCATTCCGCCGCCAGCGCGGGCGGCGTGGCGGCTTCGGCGGCGGGGTCCCGCTGATGGAGCGTGCCGCCCGTCAGCAGCAGATGCCGGCCGGGGAATTGGCGCAGGGCCGCACGATGCTCGCCACTCGCGATGATCACCGTCCGTCCGGCGATCCGCTGCCGGAACAGCGGCGCCCAGCGGCGCTGGAAATTCGGTTCGGGATAGACCGGCGAGAGATCGAGAAGATAGCTATCGAACACCGGCGCCAGGAGGGCGATCTGGCCGAATTGCCGTTGGGCGCGCGACGGCCAGCGGTCGAGGCGCTGGCGGAGCCATTCGGGTTCCGTCATCAGCTCGCGGAACAGGCGGAACGTGCCCGGCCGGTCGAGCGCATAGAGCGAGCACAGCACATCGATGCCGTCGAGGCCGGTAAGATAAATCCCGAATGGCGCGAACTGCGCCATCGGCCAGGAGCGCGGACCGCTGCATCGGATTCGGCCGTCGCCCGGCGCGCGATGGCCGGCGAGAAGCTGAACCAGGAGCCGCGCATCGGCCGTCGGCGCCGCGGCGATATGATAGATGCCGGGGCCGAATCCGAACGAGGCGCGGTTGAGGACGATGCGCCGGCCGGCATGGTCGCGGACGGCATAACTCACCTCTTCGAGCCGGATCATGCGAGCGCCAGCCGGCGCCGCGACACCTCGGCGGCGCAACCGAGGAACACGACGCCGAGCGCGAAGAATCCCGCCACCACCGGCAGTGCGTCGGTCGAATGGTATTGCACGAAATATTCCGAGCGCAGCAACTCCATGATGTGAAGGATCGGGTTCCACAGAAGCCAGCCGCGCACCCGTTCGGGAAATTGCTCCGACACCACGACGACGCCGGAGAGGAAGAAGCCGATCCGGAACACCGGCATCGCCAGGAGCGACACGCCCGGCAGGTAATACCGGCAGAAATTGAGCAAGAGCCCAAGCCCGACGCCCGACAGCGCGAGGAGGCTCCAATAATAGGCGACGCCGAGGAGGTCGCGCGGCCCTGGATAATCGTTGGCATGGCTGAGCCAGGCGAGCGCGACCGCGACCACCACCGTGTAGGCGAAGGCGAGCTCCAGCGCCTTCGCCACCGCGATCGCCAGCGTATCGACCGGTTCGAGCCGTGCCAGCGCCTCCTCCCGCGTCAGCTCATAGCCGAGCTTCAGCGTCATCACCCGCATCATGTGCCAGCCGCCGATGCCGAGGATCAGGAACGGCAGCGTCGGCATGTCGAGCACGGAACCGAAGCCGAGGAGGAACGTATAGGCCCAGAAATGCACCGCGATGGTGAGGATCGGCGCGAGGAACAGCCACAGATAGGCGAACGGATCGCGCGCCAGCATGGCGCGCAGATTGCGCGTCGTCAGCGTTGCGAGCACGCGTCCCGGCCATGGCCAGGGCGCGGCCGACGGCAGCGCCGGCGGCGCCATCGGGACGACATCGTCCGGCGGCTCCATGGGCGGCGGCGGCGCGGCCAGTCGGTGCTCGGTGTCGCGGATCGCGGCTTCGAGATCGAGCAGGGATTGGGTGCGGCCGCGGCGATCGCGCGGCAGCGACAAATCCGCCATACCAATCCGCAACAGGCCGCGGGCGAAGCGGTAGAGCCGCGCGCGTTCGGCCCCCTCGGCCGCGCCTAGCGTGGCAACGGCGCTCGCGATCTGGTCGCGAAATTCGTCCTGGCGCACCCCCGAGCCCCCCTATTCGAGCGGAATTGGCTTCCGTCTCGTCGGCCGGTATTCATGAATCGGTTATCATACTATCGCAGGCAACGCGCGCCCGGCCAGCCCGAAACGCACATTTTCCGACCCACTCATTTCTAGAGCTGGCTATAGATTCCGTGTAATTAACGGCAAACTGAAAAAGGTCGGAATCGCCGGCCTTGAGCACCCTTGAGGAGGAACTTGCCCATGATGTCCGCCGCCGATCGCGGGCGCGCCGCCGCCGATCTCATCGCCGCCGAGGCGACGCACAAGCCGATGGTGCAATTGTCCAGGACCTGGCCCGAGATCGATCTCGACGATGCCTATGCCGTCCAGGACCTTGTTATCAAGGACAAGATCAGCCACGGCGCCAAGGTGATCGGCTATAAGATCGGCCTCACCTCGAAGGCGATGCAGGCCGCCTCGCAGATCGACGAGCCCGATTACGGCCATCTCCTCGACACCATGATGGTGCCGGACGGCGCCCGGGTCCACCATGCGGATTACTGCGCGCCGCGGGTCGAGATCGAATTGGTCTTCGTCCTCAACAAACCCCTCATAGGCCCCGGCATCGGCATGATGGAGGTGATGCGCGCCACCGAATATGTCGTGCCGTCGATGGAGCTGGTCGATGCGCGCGTCCAGAACCCGCGCAAGATTTTCGATACCGTCGCCGATAACGGCGCCGCCGCCGGCCTCGTCATCGGCGGGCGACCGATCAAGCCGTTCGATCTCGATCTGCGCTGGGTCGGCGGCGTGCTCTATCGCAATGCCGATATCGAGGAGACCGGCCTCGCGCTCGGCGTCATGGGCCATCCCGCGCTTGGCATCGCCTGGCTTGCCAACCGCTTCGGCCACCACGGAATCGAGATTCCGGCGGGACAGGTGCTGCTCTCCGGCTCCTTCATCCGTGCCATCTGGGTCAACAAGGGCGACACGATCCACGCCGATTTCGGGCCCTTGGGCGCCCTCGCCGTGCAATACGTTTAGAAAGGTAACGTCATGGAACTGCCGCGCAACGAATTCAAGGCGGCGCTTGCCGCCGGCAAGCCGCAGATCGGCATTTGGAGCAGCCTCGCTAGCAACATCGCCGCCGAAATCCTGAGCGATTCCGGCTTCGACTGGATTCTCTTGGATTGCGAGCATTCGCCCAACGAGGTGCCGACCCTGCTCCAACAGTTGCAGGCGGTACAAGGCGGCAGCACATCAGCCGTGGTGCGCCCGCCCTGGAACGATCTCGTCATGGTGAAGCGGGTGCTTGATCTCGGGCCGCAATCGGTACTGGTCCCCTATGTCCAAACCGTCGCGGAGGCGGAACGCGCGGTCGTCGCGACGCGTTATCCACCGAAGGGCGTGCGCGGCGTTTCCGGCGGCGCGCGGTCGAGCCGCTATGGCCGCATCCGGGATTACCTCAAAAAGGCGGATGACGAGATTTGCCTGCTGGTCCAGGTCGAGACACGGGAAAGCCTCGAACGGCTCGACGACATCGCCGCGGTGGACGGGGTCGACGGCGTCTTCATCGGTCCCTCCGATCTCTCGGCCTCGTTCGGCCATATCGGCGAGCCCGGCCATCTCGAGGTGCAGGCCGCGATCGAGGAAGCGGCGAAACGCATCCGTGCCGCCGGCAAGGCACCCGGCGTCCTTACCACCAACGAGGAGGAGGCGCGGCGCTATCTCGATTGGGGCTTCCTCTTCGTCGCGGTCGGGGTCGATACCGCGCTCCTCGGCCGCAACGCCGATGCCCTCGCCAAGCGCTTCAGGGGATGAGGCCGAATTGCCGCAGCCAGCCGAGCCCTTCCTCGGTGCGGCCGCGCGGGCGGTATTCGGCGCCAACATAACCCGCCCAGCCGAGCCGGTCGATCTGCGGCAGGAGCCAGCCGTAATCGAGTTCGCCCTCGTCGGGCTCGGCGCGGCTTGGCACCGCGGCGATCTGGACATGGCCGATCTTCGGCATCAGCCGCTCGAAGCGGCGGATGACATCGCCTTCCATGATCTGCAGATGATAGAAATCGAACATCATCTTGAGCGAGGGGGAGCCGACCCGATCGATGATCCGGGCGGCGTCCTCGGAGCTGGCGAGAAGACAGCCCGGCCGGTCGCGGCGGTTCAAGGGCTCGATCACCAAGGTAAGGCCGACCTGCTCCGCAAGCCGCGTTGCGAGGGTAAGGTTGCGGGTGAGGGTCTCGAACCCCTCCTCCGCGGTGAAGCCATCGACCGCGCCGGCGAGGATATGGACATGCCGCACCCCGAGCTGTGCGCCGTAATCGAGCGCCTCGGCGAGCGCGGCATCGAACTCCCGCTCGCGCCCCGGAAGGCCGGCAAGCCCGATTTCGCCTTTGGCGGGATCGCCTCCGGTCGTGTTGATACCAATGAGGGGAATTCCGGCATCGGAGATCGCCCGACGCAGCTCGGCGACCGGATGGTCGTACGGCGCCCAGCACTCCGCCGCGACGAAGCCGGCGCCGGCCGCGGCATCGAAGCGGTCGACAAAATCACGCTCGCGGAACAGGATAGCAATGTTCGCCGATAACTGCATTGGAACCGAACCAACTGCTAAGCTATTCTCAAGGATGAATTAATTTTGTCGTCAAGGCAACGCCGGGGGAAGCTGGTCATGGCAGGGTTTGCCGCCGAAGAAGGTGACGCCGGGAGCGTTGAGCGCTCACCTCCCGGCGACTTGCCCTATTTCCATCGGGTCGAGAAACGGCCCGACTGCCCCTACTGCAACGGCACGCTACGCCCCGTCGATACTACCTCGATCCTCGATGCCATCTATTGCATCTCGCTTCAGGAGCAACCGCGCCGCACCGCCCAGGCCATGGCACAGTTCCACCAGCACGGCCTGTGCCGGTCGGTAATCTTCTTCCGGCCGAAGCGGCCTCGGGACCGCGGTGCTTCCTGGGGGGTGTGGGATTCCCACCGCCGGGTGGCGCGGCACGCCCTTGGCGAAGGCCATGAGCGGGTCCTGATCTTCGAGGATGATGTCCGCCTCGATCTGCCCTGGCCCCGGATCGTGCGCCGGGTGGAGCGGGTGATGCCGAGCATGCCGGCGGCGTGGTGGGGTCTGTTCCTTGGTCATTTCCCGATGCAGTCCTATTTCGTGACGCCGCGTCTCGCCCGGGTGCGCTCGGTCTGCGCCCATGCCTATATCGCCAACACGCCGCTTCTGCGCTGGCTCGCCGAGACCATGCCCCAGGACCCCGATGTCGAGGTGAGCCGGGTGGTTGGCCGCGCCATGGACGGTGCCTTCGCCGCCTTGCCCGAAATGTATGCCCTGTTTCCACTGGTCGCGACCCAGCGCGCGATGGGCGACCGGCCACTCGGCTATCGCGATCTTCTCATTCTTTATGGCGCGCGGCCGGCGGAGGCGGTCGCGGCCCTGTTCTCGCCACTCCATTGGCTCATCATGGAGATCGCCCGCGCCCGGTCGCAGGGGCACGAGATTCGGCCTATTTGATGACCACCGTGTTGGCCGGGGTGGCGATCCCGCTATCGAGATTGATCGGCACCGCTACCACCATGAATTCATAGGTGCCGTCGCCGGCGCAGTCGCGCGCGAGTGGCTTTAAGACGAATTGCTCGCCCAAGGGCAAGCCGATGAGCGGGATGGCGCGATGATGGAGGGCGTCGGGATCGGTCAGGCCCCAAGGCCAGGGTTCCGCCGCCGGGGTGTCCGTCCCGATCGCAGCGATCCGGTGGTCCCAGAGCCACGCCACCAACTCGCGGCTCGCCTCGACACCGACCGATTTAAGCTTGTCCATTGGCGCCATGGCGCGCTTCTCGGCCTCGCTCGCCGCCTCGTAGGCCTCCATCCAGCCGGTGCGGACCAGCAGCACCGAGCCGGGCTCGATCCGGGTGTTCTGGGCCTTGAGTGCGCCCTCCAGATCCGCCAGGGTCACGACGTCCCGGGTCAGCGGCTCGATCGGCCGGCCCTCGGCGGCACGGTACCTCATGGCGTCGATCAGCACGCCGCGACCGACGAATTTGTCGGCCCAACTGCTGATGCTGAGCCGGCCCTGCCGGGTCCGGATTTCCTCCGGCGTAACACCGCCATAGAATTTCCGGTGCTTGACGTGGCCGACATGGGCCAGGCCGTCCCACTGGCTGCCCTCCTGTGTATTGTAGGCATTGAGAAGATCGTCATGGGCGGTAGGCGAGAGATTGACGATCTCGTGGTGGAATGGCGGCCGGCCGAACAGCGGCGGCTTGGCATAACCGACCCGGGCGTCGAGCCGGAAGACCTTGCCCTTCTTGACGAGCCGCGCCGCGGCGACAATGCCGTCGGGGGTGAGGAAATTGAGGCAGCCGAGTTCGTCCTTGTCGCCGAACACCCCCCAGGACGAGTCGGGTGGCGCATCGGCTAGCACCGGCAGATCGGCGAATTTAGGCAGGCGGTCGAAATCGAGCGGCATGGAACCTCCTCTTTCCGGTCATTCGGCGCGGGCGAGCCCGACGCGATGGCGCCGGGCGATGCTGAAAAAGATCGCGGCCAGCAGGGTCAGCACCCCGATGACGGCATAATGGACGGCGGAATTGGCGTCGATAAAGGACGAAGCGCTCGACACCACCTGGACCAGCACCGCGCCCAATAGCGTCGCCAGGACCGAGCCGCGGCCGCCGCCGGCGCTGGCACCGCCGATCACGACCACGGTGATGCTCATGAGGGTGTAGTCGGTGCCGGTCGAAGGCGAGCCGATGCCGACCTGCCCCGCAAGCAGCATCCCACCGATGCCGGAGAGCAGGCCCGACAGCGCGAAAGCGATGAGGGTCAGCCGGCGGGCATCGATGCCGAGCCGGAGGCTGGCAAGCGGGTTCGAGCCGACGGCGCGATAGCGCCGGCCGATGCCGCTGCGATAGAGCAACCCTTCGAGCCCGGCCACCACGACCAGCGTCAGCACCATCGCCGCCGGCAGGATCACGATTGGAATCTGTGCCGCGTCGGAGATGATATCGGCGATGTTGCCGGCCGCGGTCGGCCGCAGGATCAGCGACACGCCCTGAAGCCCGATGAAGGTCGCGATCGTCACCACGATCGCCGGCAGGCGCAGATAGCTGATGACCCAGCCCTGGACCGCGCCGAACGCCATGGCGCCCAAAATGACCGCGATGGCGCCGCCCGTAAGGGTGAGGCCGCCCGCCCCGTCCGGCGTCAGGAAGGATGCGCCGACGACGCACAGCCCCGCGAGCGCGCCGATCGACAAATCGATGCCGCCGATCACGATGGTCGCGAGCTGTGCCGCCGACAGAAACGTCAGGATCGTCAGAAACGCCAGCATGTTCTTGATATTGAAGGCGGACAGGAAATAGCTGTTCATCGCCTGCGTCCCTGCCAGGATCACGGCCGTCAGGAGGGCGAGGATGATGGCGGGGAAATGGTCGCTGCCGAGTAGCTTGTGCCAGAAACCTCCACCGCGATGGGCCGCCGCCGCGCTGCGCGATACCGTCGCGGTCAGGTTGGCTTCGGTGATTGCGGTGTCGGTCACGGCGTCGCCGGTCAGCTCTTCGACGATCCGACCGCGGGCGAAGATGAGGACGCGATCGCACAGCCCTTCGAGCTCGATGCCGTCCGACGAAGCGACGATGATTGCAATCCCGCGCGTCGCCGCGGCACGCAGGCGCTGATAGATTTCGCTGCGGGCGCCGATATCGACGCCTTTCGTCGGCTCGTCGACGAGTAGGATTTTAGGCTCGGCCGCCATCTCGCGGCCGACGAGGGCCTTTTGTTGGTTGCCGCCCGAAAGCTGCGACAAATTCGCCTCGATCGAGGCGGCCCGAATGCGCAGACTCTCCTTGATGTCGGCGGCCCGGCGCGCTTCCTTGCCGCGATCGACGATGCCGAACGCCGCGATGCTGCCGAGGAAACCGAGCCCGAGATTTTCGCGCAGGCTCAGATTCAGAAACACGCCCTCACGATGCCGGTCGTCGGAGATGAAGCCGATTCCGGCCTTGCGGAAGGCGCCCGGGTTGTCGGTGACAACACGCCTTCCCGCGACCGTCACCTCGCCGGCGAGATAGCGGTCGATGCCAGCGGCGGAACGAATGAATTCACGCTGACCCTCGCCCTCGATTCCGGCAAGCCCGACGATCTCCCCGGCACGCGCCACGAGATCGATCTTCTCGAAGCCATTCCCCGAGAGGCCACGGATCGCGAATACGACCTCGCCGACCGTGGCCGCCTTATCGGGGAAGATCTGGCCCAAGGGCTTCCCCGCGACAAGCGTGACGATCTCGGCCGTGGTGATGGCATGGGCGGGGCGATGATCGATGATCTCACCGTCGCGCATCACCGAGATGCGGTCGGCGAGTTCGTCGACCTCATGGAGGCGATGCGACACATAGACGATCGCGACGCCCTCGCGCTTCAGCGCGGCGATGAGCACGAAGAGCTGGCGGACATCGGCCTGCTGCAAGGGCTCGGTCGGTTCGTCGAGGAACAGCACCTTGGGGTTGGTGGCAAGCGCGCGGGCGATTTCGACGACATGGCGTTGCGCCAGCGACAATTCGGCGACACGCTGTCCGACCGGCATCAGAAGTTGAGGGGTCACGACCCGGGCCAGAAGCCGCTCGGCCGCTCTCGCACCACCCGTGCCGGCGAGGGCAGGTGCGACGAGCTGCAGATTCTCGAGCACGGTCAAGTCCGGCGCCAGCGCCGGATGCTGATAGACGACGGAGACGCCGATCTCTCGCATGGCGCGCGGTTGAGGCGCGGCGATGGTCCGGCCGGCAAAGCGGATCGTGCCCTGGTCGGCGGCGGTGACACCGGCGGCGATGGCGATGAGGGTCGATTTGCCGGCGCCGTTCTCGCCAACGATGGCATGCACCTCGCCCGGCATGATGACGAGATCGACGCCCTTCAGCGCCGTGACCGGGCCGAAGGATTTCGCGATGCCACGCAATTCCATCACCGGATTGCGCGTGGTGTCACTCACGGCAATCATGCGTGGCGCGCGCGCCGCGCCATCTCGGGCAGAGCGACCCCGCCGATGACGATGATCGCCTCGGCGAGATATTCGGCAGCGCCGCTGAAGCCCAGCGCGGTAACGAGTTGCGCAAGATAGGTGAGGAAGAAGGCGCCGACCACGGTGGCGACGAGGCTGCCCTTGGTGACGCCGCCAATCGGGTTGCCGCCAACGACGACGGCGGCGATGGTAGCGAGAAGGTATGGCAAGCCGCACAGCACGGTCGGCGAGACGAGATAGCCTGACAGCATCACCGCGGCGACGGCATAGGCAAGGCCGGCCAGCGCATAGGTGACGGTGCTATAAGCCTTCAAGGGAATGCCGACGGCGTGTGCCGCCTCGGGATTGACGCTGACGGCGATGAAGCGCCGGCCGATCGTGGTGCGCGTCAACACGAAGACGCCAATGAAGGCGATGATCGCCAGCACCCAGACCGTGCTCGGCACATAAAGGAAGCGGCCTTCAAAGAATGTGACCAGCATCGGCGGCGCCTGAACCGAGGCACCGGTCGAAACGTAATAGGTGAGGCCGATCAGCACGGCATTGACGCCGATCGTGGTGACGAGGGGCGGCACGCCGAGATATGTCACGACGGCGCCGCTGAACGCGCCGGCCGCGGCACCGATGACGAGTGCGGCCACGACATAGAACAGGACTACACCGAGATCGGTCGAGCCGTTCGGCAGCTTGGTCACGATGACCGCGCAGAAAGACATGATGCCGGCTACGGAAAGATCGAAGCCGCGCTGCTGGATGACAAGATGCTGGCCGATCGACGGCACCGCCAGCATCGCGAAATAGGGCAGGGTCGAGAGAATCGCCGCAGCATTAACGGTGCTCGGTGCGGCGATGGCACCGATGACCACCAGAATCACGGCGACGAGAAGCGCCCTTGCTGCCAGCGGCATGTCGGCGAACCCGCCAGGAAGACCGGGCACGCGCAGACGGAATTTGGTTTCGTCCGGCATGCCCGGTTTGGCGAATTGTGCTTACTTCCCGCCCAGCGCCTTGATCTGTTGCGCCTTGGTCAGCATCGAGGACGGGATCGAATCCATCGGCATCGACTTGTCGCATTTGACGGCAAGCTTCGGATTTTTCGAGGTCGTGTCCTCGGTGAAGGGCAAGCGGATGATGCTGGGCTCGAGGTTGTTGATGCCCTCGGCCGCGGCGACGCCCTTGCGCAGGGCGAGCCGCACCATCCAGGTGTGGGCGTCCATGCTGGCCATCGTCATGTGATGGTCGGCGGCTAAGCAGCTCAAATCCATCAGCGACTGGCCGACATAGACCGGGATCTTCTTGCCGGCGGCGATGTAGGCGCGGATCGGGCCCGTGGTCTCGCTATACATGCCATCGACCTTGGGATACTTCGCGATCAGGGCCGCGGTCTTTTGTTGCGCCATCGCCGGGTCCCAATTGGTCACGATCGGGGTGCTCTCCAGCACATGGATCTTGGGATA
>JBOHLV010000220.1:0-13089 GCA_050729815.1 Allostellaceae bacterium | reverse complement strand
GGCAACAGCCCCAGTGCGTATCGTCCGGTCGCATCGCGGATCGCGCCGACCGCCCAGATCGTCCCGAACCCGGCGAGGTTGCTGAGCGCGTTGATCTGGGCGAGCCCGGCCGCCGCCGCACCCGCGGCGAGCCATTCGGTCGAAACCGCCCAAACCGGCCCCTTGCCGGCATAGATGCCGGTGAGTGCGAGGCACAGAATGATGATGGTGGCAGCGAGGCTGTGAAACAGCAGCGCCGCGGCGAGGCTCACCGCGGCCAATGCCAGCGGTAGCACGGTATGCCACACCCGTTCGCCCCGGCGGTCGGAGCGACGGCCCCACAGCACCATCATGATCGCCGCCACCGCGAACGGCACCGAGGTGGCAAAGCCGGTTTCGATATTGCTGAGGCCGAAAGATTTTAGGATCAGCGGCGTCCAGAGCTGGAGTCCGCTCGATACTGCGGTGCTACCCGCCAGCACCACCGCAAGGCCCAGCACATGGCGGTGGGTCAGCACCCGCCACAGCCTCGCGACCGAGACCGGCCGGCGGTCTTGCGCCTCGCGTTCGAGCCGGGCGGCGAGCCAGTGCCGCTCCTCGGGCTTGAGCCAGCGCGCCGCCTCCGGTCGGTCGGTCAGCGCGACGAGGCAGAAGAGGCCGAGCAGCACCGCGGGGATGCCTTCGAGGATATAAAGCCATTGCCAGCCGGCGAGCCCGAGCCAGCCATCGGTGCCGAGCAGCGCCGCCGACAATGGCGAGCCGATGAAGGCGGAGACCGGGATCGCCACCATGAACCAGCCGATGATGCGGGCGCGATAGGCCGCCGGGAACCAGAAGGTGAGATAAAGCATGACGCCGGGGAAAAACCCGGCCTCGGCCGCGCCGAGCAAAAGGCGCACGGCATAAAACGACCGCGCGCCCTGCACCATCGCCATCGCCATCGCGACGAAGCCCCAGGAGATCATGATCCGCGCGATCCAGCGCCGCGCCCCGAATCTGGCGAGGGCGAGATTGCTCGGCACCTCGAAGAGGAAATAGCTGACGAAGAACAGGCCGCCGCCAAGGCCGAACACGGTATGCGAGAGATGGAGGTCGCGATTCATTTCGAGCGCCGCGAACCCCGCATTCACCTTGTCGATGAACGAGACGAAATAACACAGCATGAGGAACGGCAGGATGCGCCACGTCACCCGCCGCATCACCGCCGCCTCGAGTTCGCTCTCGGGGGCGGTCGTTATCGTTTCTTCGGCCATCTATCACTTCAACAGCGTAGCCAATAGAGCAATCGTCCCGATGGCAAAGGAGCAGGCGGTGAAAACAAGCGTGGCCGCAAGGATCCATCCTGAATTTACTTCGAACCGATCGCCCATGCGTCGGAACGGTCTTTGGCGCGGACGAGCCTCTATCTCTTTGCCGGGTCCGGCGTATGGAATTATTCCCTCTTCGACCGTCAAAAGATGTAGCGAGCAGAATGCTTGCCTACGGCAAAGCGTCTCGGTTCGCTTGCCGTGGTTGAACGCCGTGATAAGAAGATGCCCACTGTAGCCGGGATCGACTTTAGATGGGATGTTTGCGATGCCAAGCTGCAGCAATTTTACGCGCGGCAAAATCTCCCCGAAGAGTGTGGTCGGGAACTCTACTTCCTCCTCCGTTCGGATGATGACCGCGTTGCCCGGCAGCAGGTCAAAACTTGCGCCCGCCGGCAGAGGCTCCCCGAAGTCGTTCCGATGGTCTCTAAATATATCCCCAATACGAAGATCGTAGCGTGCCTATCCGCTTAACACCCACACGTACCATGGATAGCGGCGGTTTCATCCAATCTCGGCCACTCAGCCCCATCATGTGGGGCCTGTGTGCAACAACCGGATAGGCAAGGATCGTAGGTCGCGTTGCAACTATGCCCGTCTTCTGGGAACTGCGCCAGATCAGCATTTCGAATGAGAACCGCACGACCGGTCCTGCTGAATTCATCGCTCGTAAAAACAACCGACTGACCCGGTCCGGACGTGACGAATGGCATTATTCCCATGATCAAATCCCCCGAGGGCTGCTTCAACAGGCAGCCATCCGGTCCGGAAATATGCAGTGCTTGAACCTACCGAACAAGTGACTACAGGATGTCCCATATGATCGCGGCTCGCTATCGGGGGACCGGTACGTTGTGGTGTTCTTGTTTTATGTCGGTGCGCGAAACTGCTTTGCCAGCGCAAGCCCCTGACCTTGATAGCTTGATTTGAGAGTTGTTCCATAAAGTTGGCTAGGCTCAGCTAGCAACGGCTCATACTGTAGCAACCCCACCGTTTGCCCGTGATCCAACATGAATGGAACCTCATGCGAACGCACTTCGAGAACTGCTTTGCTTGGTGGGCTGCTGTACCCGAAGCCGGGATCGAAGAACCCGGCGTAGTGAACGCGAAATTCGCCTACCGATGTCTCGTAAGCGACCATTTCCGCAGCCAAGTGTGGGGGAACGCTCACAGGCTCAACAGTCGCCAGAATATAAAATTCGTTCGGGTCTAAGATGAGCGGAGGGTCGCGCAGATAATGGAGCGGCTCCCAGTAGTCCAGTGGGTCGTAGAAGTTGATTCTGTCCAGGTCAATCCGGTCGGTGTTTTTTCTTGCGCGCCATCCGATTAGGGAACGTTTCCCAGTACCATGTAAATCTACGGTAACGCGAATTCGCCCGCCCTGATGTAGGTGGAGCGCGGGATTGGCCCCCGCGTCAAGGAGTTGCCCGGTCCCGAGTAGCCGTTCCAACTCGCTCACCGCAATCTGAGGCGTTCCGCGCCGAAATCTGATCTGGTTCAGCCGGGTGCCGGTGTGCACCACGACGCTAAAGGTGCGAGGTGTGACCTCGACATATAGCGGTCCGCTGTATTTCCCAACCCGGTCAAATTCCGTGCCTTCGTCTGTGATCATCCGAGTCAGGACGTCGAGGCGCCCAGTTGAACTCTTCGGATTCGTGATTCCCACGGTGCCATTGCGGAGGGCAACACTTTCCATAAGCTGAATCACATATACGCACCCGCGTTCCAGCACCGCCCCTTCCGTCAGATCAATAGGATATGCATCGAGTTGCCGTATCTTTTCCTCGACCGTCGTGCCGATACCCGGGAGGAAGCTTCCCCTCACGCGGTGCGCACGAGAGCCGAGACGCAGATCGATGCTTGCAGGCTGAAACTGATCTGGTTCGATCTCCCGACAAGCGACGATTTCTTTATCCCTCGCCATTTGCCTCAGGGTTTGCGAAGGGAAGACGCCCGTTGTCCGCATACCCGGAACGCGTGGAGGATCCTGAAGCAAGCCCGGCATCTCAGCTAAACCAGCCATTCCGTTCCTACCGCCCCCGTTGCCTTGTTCATGAGCCCATGTTACGCAAGGATTAAGTGCGCTGCGCCCGGTTGAGATACCTTACCAAAGCCCACGGCGGTTGCTCGGTCTAAATTTGTGTCCACCTCAAATCAACAGGTGTGCTCACAGGATATACACGTAGGCAGCGGCGATTTTTTGGCCAGCGACTTGAGAACGCATAACTGGGCATTTTTCTGTGGATTTCATCACCGAAGGCCTCGGGCCGCGGCAGCAGGGAGTGCTCGAAGTCCGCAGCCACGACATTCCCTTCATCCTGGAGCATGGTTAACCGGTCGGCTGGCTGCGCTATGACCGCATTGCGGCGGCGCCCGACTAGGTCTATTGCTCAGGGATCGGTTCTCATTAAGAAAGCCAGGGCCTCGCGCTCGCGAATGAGTTCAGGGCGGATGGCGGATTGGGGCTTACGCCACCAGCGCCGCGCTCCGGTCGTCATCCGCCGCCATTGCCGGGGCAAGGAAATGGCGCTCGCCGGCATCGGCGGCGCGCTCCCAATCGAGGCCAAGGACGCCGCGCACCGTCGAGACCGGATCCGCCGCGTAATAGCCCAGCATGGCAAGATCGCGCCGGGTGATCCGCCACGGCGCCACAAGCGCGGCGGCGGCGAGCGCTTTGGGCATGCGCACGGCGGCACCCGGCCGCGGCCGCGCGGCACCATCGGCGCCGAGGCCGGCGGCGACGAAATTGACCCCGGCGATCCGCGACTGGAACATCTTGAAGAAGAACCTCGGATTGCATTCGAGCCAATAGATGCGCCCGTTCGGGGTAAGGCGCATGTCGAAATTATAGACGCCGTCGAGGCTCATGCGCCCGGCGATGCGCTGGACCGCCGTCTCGATGCGGGGATCGTCGAGGGTGCGGTAGGTGGCGCGGCGAAGCTCATGGGCGATGAAGGCCTTCACCTCGCCGCGCACGGCATAGATGCTGGCGCCGATGTCGCGGCCGGGGATGAATTCCTGGGCGATGATGGGGGCGTAATCGATGGCGTCGATGGTCTTCAGCGCGCCCGCTTCGCCGAGCTTCACGACGCCGAGCCCGCCATCGTAATTGACCGGCTTCGCGATCGCCGGCAACGGGATGGTCGCGGCCTCCACCATCCGCCGCAATTCGGCGGCGTCATCGACGAGCCAGCTTTGCGGCGTCAGGAGGCCGAGTTCGCGGGCGAATTGGGTGAAGCGCCATTTGTTGTTGAGAAGATCGAACCCCGTCAGATCGGGAAGCGGGAACAGGGGCGCGGCGATGACATCGCTGAGCGCGATCAAGGCGCGCGTCGCCTGGGCGTCGCCGGGCAGCACCATCCCGATGCCGAGGCGATGCACCGCGCGATTGATCTCGTCGGCGAGGGCGAGGTCGCGCGCGCCGGTGATCGGCACCTCGGTCGGGATGAAGCTTCGGCAGGCGCGCGATTTCGCAAGCCCGCGCGACCGCCGATTGCCGAGGACATGCACCTCGGCGCCGATGGCCGCCACCACCCGCATCACCCGATAGGGCAGCGCGATGAGCGAACTCAGGAGCAGCACCCGCTTCGGCATCGTCGGCGCCGCGGTTTCGCTCGGCACGAGATGGATCGCGGACGGGGAGGAGGCTTCTTCCATCGCCGACATGCGGAAAATCCTATGTTACCGGGTCGCGGGCTGGCGCGCCGCGGCCGCCGGCAGACGGACCATTGCGGCCGCCGGTTGATGCGCCAATGCGGCGGCGAGATGCGGCGCGATCCGCCGCGCGGCATAGCGCGCGCCGAACACGAACCGCACCACCGGCCCGAAGGAATTGAGGCTCGCCGGCCCGATGAAATAGAGCCCTTTGACCGAACTCTCATAATGTCGCGACAGCACCGGCGCGTGATGGATCGATTTGATCCCCTGGGCGAGCGTGCCGTCAAGAAAATCGAGCCGGGTGAGATCGGCGCGAAAGCCGGTGCCGGCGATGAGATGGTCGGTGACGAGTTCCCGGCGCGCGCCGTCGGCGGTTCGCGCGGCGATATGCAGCCGGCCGTCCTTGACGGTGGCGACGTGCGGGATGGTGCCGCCATGGATCGGCACCCGGCCGAGGATGCTGTCTTTCATGAACCAGCCGGCGGAGGGGCCGAGGATCGTGGCCGCCTTCTTGAGCCGCACCCGCTCCGGCAGGAGATGGAAGGCGATCGGCTCGTCAGCGAAGAGGCGCAACTGCCAGCCGGCGCCGATCCCCGAATAGGGCGCGCGCAGCCGGTTCCTGAGCGAGCGATGGCCCGGCGGATGATGAAATTCGACGCCCGGCCGCCGCGTCATCAGCGACGCCGCGATGCCGTGATCGGCGAGGAGGCCGGCGGTGTCGATCGCCGAGGCGCCGGCGCCCATCACCAGCACCTCCTTGCCGCGCAAGCGATCGAAGCTGCCGTAGTCGCTCGAATGGGAGACAAACTCGGGATCGATGCCGGTGAGGAATTCGGGCAACCACGTGAACGCCTTGACCCCGATCGCCACCACCACGCGGCGGGCGTACATCACCTCCTGCCGGTCGAGGTGCAGCGCGAAACCGTTGGGCGCGCGCTCCAGTGCCGTCACCATGCGCTCTTCGAGCCGCGGCACGAAGCGCCGCTGGAACGCCATGCCATAGGCGGTGAAGGTGGCGAGCGGCACCGGCTTCGTCCGGTCGTCATGGTCGAGGCCCTCGGCCGCGCAGAATTTCTTCAGCGTCAACGCGTCCTCGGGATCGGCGAGGTCCGAGGACGAGCCGTCCGATTTGAGCCGCATTCCCGGCGGCATGTAATCGCGCCACAGCGCCATCGGCTTGCCGAAGATGCGATAATCGATCCCGAGACCGTCTAGATGCGCGGCGACCGATAGCCCGTAAGGGCCGGCCCCGATGATGGCAACATCGACGAATGAACCCACCTCACACCTCCGCACCGATTGATCCTGGTTCGATCGCGCGGCGAATGGTAGGGCCGCGCGCGACGCCCTGTTTATCGACGATTTGTTAACGCCTCATGAATTCGCTTGTGTGTCGACACCGGCGCCCGTTCCCACGTTGACGGCCGCGCCGCGCTACCCCTAAGTTCGGTTCGTGGGAGGAACCGCAAATGACGACGATGATGCGCAGCAATGAACGAATGATGACGACGCATGCCGGGGCGCTGCCGCGGCCCGAGGATTTCCGCCGGATGGTGGTGGGACCGGACCGGATGGTGCGGATCGAAACCGCGGAGCAACAGGCGCGGCTTCAAAGCGCGGTCGCCGAGGTGGTGCGCCACCAGGCCGAGATCGGGCTCGACAGCGTCAATGACGGCGAGCTCAGCAAGACCAGCTTCAATACCTATCTCACCGATCGCATCGCCGGCTATGAGCTGCGCGACATGGCCCCAGGCGAGACGTCGGCGCGCCTCACCCGCCTCACCATGATCAATCGCGACGCCCGCAAATTTCCCGACTATTTCGCCGGCCGGCGCAATTTCGCGACGCCGGGCGGCAAGCTTGCGGTGTGTGTCGAGCCGCTGCGCTATATCGGCGCGGCGCAGCTCGAGCGCGACATCGCCAATTTCAAGGCGGCGCTCCAAGGCGTCGCGGTTGCCGAGGCGTTCCTTCCCGCCAACACGCCGGGGACGATGGAGCATTGGCTGCGCAACGACTATTACAAGACCGATGAGGAACTGGTCTTCGCCCTCGCCGATCTCCTTCATATCGAATATAAGGCGATCACCGATGCCGGTTTGACGCTCCAGATCGACAATCCCGACCTGCCCGATTGCTGGGGCATCTTTCCCGACATGACGGTGCCGGAATTCAGGAAATATGCCGGCATGCGGGCCGAGGCGCTGAAACATGCCCTGAAGGGCATCCCGCGCGAGCAGACCCGGCTTCATGTCTGCTGGGGCAGCTTTCACGGCCCCCATCACGACGACATCCCCTTGACCGAGATCATCGACCTCATCTTCGCGATCCCGGCGGCGAGCTATTCGCTCGAAGCCTCGAACCCGCGTCACGAGCATGAATGGCGGCTGTTCGAGACCGTAAAGCTGCCCGAAGGCGCGACCTTCGTCCCCGGCGTCGTCGGCCATGCCACCGATTTCATCGAACATCCCGATCTCGTCGCCGACCGGATCGAGCGCTATGCGAAGCTGATGGGGCGCGAGAACGTCATTGCCGGCACCGATTGCGGGCTCGGGCCCCGGGTCGGCGATCCCTTGATCGCCTGGGCGAAGCTCGAAACCTTGGTCGAGGGCGCGCGCCGAGCGACGCGGCGCCTCTGGCCCTGAAGGGCATGATCGGCCGGCTCAACCATGTCGCGATCGCCGTCCCCGATATCGGCGCGGCGGCGGTGCTCTATCGCGACCGGCTCGGCGCCGAAATCTCCGATCCCGTGCCGCTACCGGCCCATGGCGTCACCACCCTGTTCGTGACCCTCGCCAATACCAGGATCGAGCTGCTGGAGCCGCTCGGCGAGGCCTCGCCCATCGCCGCCTTCCTCGCACGCAACCCTGAAGGCGGCCTCCATCATCTCTGCTATGAGGTCGCCGACATCATCGCCGCGCGCGACCATTTGCGGGCGGCAGGGGCGCGCATCCTCGGCGATGGCGAGCCCCGAACCGGCGCCCATGGCAAGCCGGTCCTGTTCCTCCATCCGAAAGACATGCTCGGCACCTTGATCGAGATCGAGGAGGCGTGAGGCCCCGTTAACGAATCTCGCGCCGCCCGACACGCTCCAACAGGCTAACGTGGCGCTCTCTTCCACGGGTGCCCGAAGGTGCCAATCATGTCCCGCCTGGATACGTATCTTCCGACCGCGATGGCGTCGGCGCGCGCCATGCTGCCTCGGCGCTTCATGCGCTTCGTGATGAACCCGTCGATCGATAAAGCGATCGCGGCCGTTGCGATCGTGCCGTTCGTCTATCCGATCATCCATCATTTCCGCAGTTTCGGCTTCAACCTGCCGGATGTCGGCTATGTTCTCCAGACCGCGATTCTGGTCGGGACCATGGTGATCCGCAATCCGCCGGTCCGCGTCACCGCGAACCCGTTATTCTGGCTGCTCGCCTTCCTCGCCACCTATTGGGGCTTCCTCGCGATCGGCCTCGAGAATCATGGCACCCAGGTGGCGCCGTCCTGGATTACCGACTCGATCACCATCCTCGGCCTCATCGGCATCTTCTGGGCGCGGATCAGTCTCGGCCGCAATATCGGCTTCGTGCCGGCACAGCGCGAGATCGTCATGCACGGCGCCTATCGCTTCATTCGGCATCC
Source organism: Allostellaceae bacterium (assembly GCA_050729815.1). Classification (GTDB taxonomy): domain Bacteria; phylum Pseudomonadota; class Alphaproteobacteria; order ATCC43930; family CGMCC-115725; genus JAATGI01. The sequence continues at coordinate 4,519 of JBOHLV010000220.1, read as the reverse complement.
GATCTATGCCGTGATCTTCCTCAGCATCATCGGCGCGATGCTGGAGCGTTGGTCGTTGCGCAATGCCATTGCGCTAAGCGGCGGCATCCTCCTTTTCGGCGTCAAGAGCTTCATCGAGGAGGGAGTCCTCAAGAACGATCCCGCCTATGTCGCCTATATGCGGCGCGTTCCCCATCGTTTCATACCGGGCGTGTTCTAAGCGGCGGTAGATATCCGCGCGGGAATTGGCTAGCCTTCCTCGATCCAACGAGGGAGGAATGCGCGGTGACAGCGGAATCATTCAAGGACGGGCTCGCAGTCCAGAAGGAAATGATGGGCGACGAGTTCCCGCAGCGGGCGCTCGACATGCAGACGCCGCTGACCCGGCCCTATCAGGAACTGCTCATCTCGTTCTGCTTCGGCGAGATCTGGAAGCGCGACGTGCTGAGCCATGCCGAGCGCAGCCTCGTCACCCTCTCGATGCTGATCGCCCTGAACCGGCCCGACCAGATCCGCACCCATGTTCGCGCCGCCCTCAATAACGGCGTGCCGAAGGAGAAGATTTTCGAGCTGGCAATCCACGCCCTTGCCTATTGCGGCGCGCCGCTCGCCGGCACCGCGCGCAATGTCATCGTCGACGAGTTCCAGAAGCTCGGTCTCGAACCGGCGCCAACGCTCCAGCCGACGACGCCGGGGATGAAGAAATGAGCGATCCGAAACCGCGTCTCGGCTTCGTCGGGCTCGGCAATATGGGCGGGCCGATGGTGACCAATCTGGTGAAGGCCGGCTATGGCGTCACCGGCTTCGACATCGATCGCGCGCTGCTCCAGAAGCGCGCGCAGGAGGTCGGCCTCCATGCCGCCGACAGCAACGCCGATTGCGCCCGCCGTTCCGACATCGTCGTCACCATGCTGCCGAACGGCCATATCGTGCGCGACGCGGTGATGGCGGCGGACGGCATCGCCGCCGGCCTTGAGAAGGGCGGCCTCGTCATCGATATGAGTTCCGCCGGGGCTAGCGGCACCGCCGCGCTCGGCAAGGAATTGAAGGCCCGCGGCATCATTTTGATCGACGCACCGGTCTCGGGCGGTGTCACCGGCGCCGTCGCCGGCACGCTCGCCATCATGATCGGCGCCGATGACGAGGCGGCGGTGGAGCGCGCCATGCCCGTCCTCGAAGCCATGGGGAAAAAGCTGTTTCGCGCCGGGCCTCTGGGTGCCGGCCATGCCGCCAAATCCATCAACAATTACGTCGGCGCGACCAACTTCATCGCCCTCGCCGAGGGGCTGATGGTCGGGACCAAGTTCGGCCTCGACCCTGCGAACCTTCTTGCCATCATCAACGCCTCGACCGGCGCCAGCGGCACCTCGCAGGGGCTGTTCCCGGGCCAGATCATGCCGCGCAAATTCGCCGCCGGCTTCGCCCTCGCGCTGATGGCGAAGGATGTCGGCCTCGCCGCCGAACTCGCGCGGGATGTCGGCCTCAAGGCCGAGATCGTCGATCATGCGGCGAAGGTGTGGGCGCGGGCGCGCGAGACCCTGCCCGCCGGTGCCGACTTCACCGAGACGATCAAGATGCTCGAGGCCGAAACCGGGGTCAGCCTCGCCCCGCGCAACAAGAATTGAGGGAACAGCCATGCTCTCGAAGGAAGACAATGAACTTTTGAGCCGCGTCGGCCCCGGCACCCCGATGGGTAGTTTCATGCGCCGCTTCTGGGTGCCGGCGATGCGGGCCGAGGCCTTGGAACCGGGCGGCGATCCCCGGAAGCTGCGCCTTCTGGGCCAGGACCTCGTCGCCTTTCGCGGCCATGACGGAAGGGTCGGCGTGCTCGATGAGGGCTGTCCCCATCGTGGCGTGTCGCTGACCCTCGCCCGCAATCAGGATTGCGCCCTCACCTGCATCTTCCATGGCTGGAAGATAGATGCCGATGGCAACGTCATCGACGTCCCGGCCGAGCCGGCGGAACGGCGCGCCCAGTTCGCCGGGCGGGTCAAAGCCAAATCCTATCCCGCGCATGACCAGGCGGGCGTCATCTGGGTGTGGCTCGGTGGCGGCGCGCCGCCCGCGCTACCGAGCTTCCCGTGGCTCAATCTGCCGGCCGAGCATATCGGCAGCCGGGTCGGCATCATCCATGCCAATTGGCTCAACGGCCTCGAAGGCCAACTCGACAGCGCCCATGTCGGCATCCTCCATCAGGATTGGGTCAAGATTCTGCCGGGCCAGGTCGCGGATCTCGAGCGCGCCGCCTTCGATCTCTCGCCGCGCTTCGAGTTCGAGGAAAAGCCCTATGGCTATCGCGAGGCGGCGGTGCGCAACTCCAAGGAAGGCGGGCTCTATGTCCGCATCCGCGAGTTCGTCGCGCCGTGGTATTCCTTCATCCCGTCCTTCGGCGGGCTCGATAGCGGCCATCTCGTCACCATGTCGATCCCGATCGATGACGAGCATTCGGTGCAATGGGATTTGTTCTATAACCCGATAACGCCGCTGATGCGCCGCAACTCGCCCGATGACGGCCGCGATCAGAACGACCTCGCCGCCGATATTGGCGAACTCGCGACCCACTTCGACCAGGACCGCGCGCGCATGCGCCGGGGCGAGAGTTTTTCCGGCTTCCCGATCCTCCGGCATGAGGATTACGCGGTCGCCATGGCGCAAGGTGTCTTCGCCAACCGCGAGAAGGAGCAATTGGGGTCGAGCGACGTGCCCGTCGTCCGCGCCCGGCGCTATCTCGTCAATGCCGCGCGCGATGAAAAGGCGGGCGACAGGGTCGCGGCCGCGGCGGCGACCGAACTCGGCCGGGTGCGCGGCTTCAGCGACCTCATCGCCAAGGACGCCGACTGGCGCGATCTTCCGACCTATGGTGCCGACGCCTACGCCGGCCACGCCCTCGTCCCGGCCGAATAGCCCGCGCTCGATCCCAGACGGAGTGGAATCCGACCAAATCGAACCACCCATTCGTCGTCCCCGCGCGATCCGCAGGGAGGTGCCGATTTCGGACGGGCGGCCTTGGGCGCCAACTCAAAGAATGCTGACGTCGATCTATGGTATCATGACACCGCAGTCGAAGCCGACGAAATGGGCCCAATTGGCGCGGTGGCCGAAATGCGCAGCTTCGTGGTCACCGTGCCTGCGAGGGGGGCAGCCCGCTTGCACTCCCCCGGGATTTTACTAAGGAAATGGTTACCTGTAGGATCGTAGCACGGTACAGCCGGGGACGGCGATGACCTCAAGAAAATGGGGACCGCCCGGCGATGCGGCGGCCTCACTCATAAGAGCCAATATATCTCCGAGTATCACGTCATGCGGTTAGCGGCCATCAGCACCACAAACTATCGCACCCTCCAGGACATCACGCTGCAATTTTCGCCGAATTATTGCACCGTGTCGGGACGTAATAACGCCGGAAAGTCATGCATAATCCGCCTCTTGTCAGGCCTATTTCGCCCCGGCAGCTCTCTGCCGTGGTCAACGAGCGAGGGAGATTTCGACTACGACGAGGACAGAACACAGTGGTTGAAGCCGCCGGTTCCGATTGAGGTCACGTACCTCCTTACTATCACACGGGATGAGGATCCCGCACTGGTTTCATTCATTGAGAGGATCGCCGGCAAGAGCATCGACACGCCTAGCGTGTCTTTGTCGCTCAAGTACGCCGTCGACAAGGACGACGATATAACAATCTCCGTGATGATAGATGGAGTCCCCATTGACGTTAAGGCTGCCAAAGAGATAGACAAGAGAATAAAAGATTCTAATCTTCTCTTCCTTTATAATTCTACGTCTCATCGAGATATGTTCTATTTCACGCGCGGGCGGCACCGAATGTTCTATGATTTTGCCATTTCTGCCGCAGAGAAGAAAGACCTCGACGAGGCGGGCAAGGCCATGGGGAAACGGCTACGCAAACTAGCTAAAGACCACATGCAGGGTCTGAGCGAGGTACTCGAGCGGCTAACTGAAAAATATGAAGTGGAACTCTCGCCTCCCGACACATTCACCTCCCGTCAGATGCCGTTGGGCATAAACCTGCGAGATCAGAATGTGCTGGTCCCACTCAACGACTGGGGAAGCGGGACGCAAAACAAAACTCACATCCTCATGGCTGTTCTTCAGGCCAATCGTATAAAAAAGTCCGGTATGGCCGACGACAAGATCACGCCCTTCGTGGTGATTGAGGAACCGGAGAGCTTCCTTCATCCGTCGGCACAGGCTGAATTCGGAAAAATGCTACGTCATTTGTCCAGTGAGTTCGGGATTCAGATCATCGTTACCACCCATAGCCCGCACATGTTGAATCAGGCGCAGGGTGATGCGAACATTTTGTTGGCCCGACGCACAAGGCGGGGTAAGGCTTTCGAGACATATCGCATTGATACCTCGGGGGACGAATGGATGGCCCCGTTTGCCGATCACCTTGGGTAATTGCTCAACCCGGGTTGACGATGGGTAGGGTAGGAACTGGCGTCGAGCCGCAAGATATTGATTGACGCGGGAATCGCGGTGTGATTCCAGGATGGGATGACTCGCGATGATCTCGAAC
>JBOHLV010000219.1:0-8696 GCA_050729815.1 Allostellaceae bacterium | reverse complement strand
TTCCAGCACCGGCCCGAGCGGCGCGTCGGCGGTGGCGGGGACGGTGTCGGCGGCGAGGTCGCGCTTCGAGAGCCAGCCCAGCGGGCGGCGCTCGGAGTCGACCAGCAGCGGGTAGGCGACCTCGGCGCCCTCGAGCTTCGCCCGCACCTCGGCGCTCGCCTGGCCGACGTGGGCCAGCGGCGCCTCCCAGAGGTCGATGTCGGCGACCCGCATCAGCGCCAGCCGCTTCAGCGCCCGGTCGGCGCCGACGAAGTCCTCGACGAACTCGTCGGCCGGCGCCATCAGCAGCTCCGCCGGGGTCGCGTACTGGGCGACGCGGCCGCCCTTGCGCATCACCGCGATCCGGTCGCCCATCTTGATCGCCTCGTCGATGTCGTGGGTGACGAAGAGGACGGTCTTGCGGATCTCCGCCTGCAGGCGCAGGAACTCGTTCTGCAGGCGCTCGCGGTTGATCGGGTCGATCGCGCCGAACGGCTCGTCCATCAGCATCACCAGCGGGTCCGCGGCGAGCGCCCGGGCGACGCCGACGCGCTGCTGCTGGCCGCCCGAAAGCCGATGCGGATATTGGGCGCCGATCGCGGCATCGAGCCGCAGGAGTTCCAAGAGCTCGGCCACGCGCTGGTCGATCCGGGCTGCCGGCCAGTTCAAGAGCCGCGGCACGGTGGCGATGTTGTCGGCGACGGTCCAGTGCGGGAACAGGCCGATCGACTGAATGACATAGCCGATGGCGCGACGCAGTTTTTCGGGTGGCGTTGCCGCGATGTCCTTGCCGCCGATCCGGATCGTGCCCGCCGAAAGCGGCACCAGCCGGTTGATAAGGCGCAGCGTCGTCGATTTGCCCGAGCCCGACGGTCCGATAAGGGCACAGAATTCGCCGGCGGCGACGGTGAACGACACCGCATCGACGATGCGCAGGCCGTTTACCTCAAAACTCGCTTGGTCGAGCTCGATCATGCCGGACTCCTTCGATCGAGCGTGGCGATCCAAAGCTGCAACACGAAATCCGCCGCGAGCGCCATCAGCGTCACCGGGATCGCGCCGAGGAGGACGAGCGCGATGGCATATTCGCCGATCCCTTGGAAGATGAAGGCGCCGAGTCCGCCGCCGCCGATCAGCGCCGCGATCACCGCAAGACCGATGGTCTCGACCAGCACGATGCGCAGGCCGGCAAGAAACACCGGCAATCCCAGCGGCATCTCCACCGCGAGGAATATCCGCGCCGGGCCGAAGCCCATGCCGCGGGCGGCATCGACGATCGCGGGATCGACCGCCTTGATCCCGGCGAGCGTGTTGCGTGCCACCGGCAGGAGCGCGTAGAGGATCAGCGCGACCACCGCCGGCGCCCAGCCGATGCCATGGACGCCGAGCCGCGCCAGTACCGGCAATCCTTCAGACAGCGCCGTAAGCGGCCCGATCAACAAGCCGAAGAGCGCGATCGAGGGAATCGTCTGGAGGATGTTGAGCGTGCCGAACATCGCCGGCGCCACGCGCGGCCGGCGCGCGGCCCAGAGCCCCAGCGGCATGCCGATGACGATCGCCGGCACCACCGCGCCCGCCACCAGCTCGGCATGGCGGATCAATTGCGCGACGAAGGCGCCGCGGCGGATGGCGAATTCACGAACGATCGAAAGCTGATCGAAGCGGCCGGCAATGGCGAGGCCGGCGATCGCGGCAAGGATCACCGCCGCCACGACGAGGCGGCGCAGCGGCGTCAATCCGAGCCGCTGGCCGGCATCGATGATGGCGAGCGCGGCGGCGACGGCCATCGCCCAGAACGCCCAGCCGAGCGATACCCGCCGCGCCACCGGCGCAGCGTGCATCAATCGCGCCGCCCCCATCCCGGCGCCGTCGAGCAACAGCAACAGCAGCATCGCCGCTACCGCCAACATGGCGCGATGCGCGTCGCGCGACGGCCTCAAGCTGGACAGCACCACCAGCAATCCGGAGCCGGCCATGATCGCGATCAGGATCGGTGGGTCGAGCGCCTGCCAGATGGCGATCGGCCTGCCCGAGACGAGGCGGTTCGCCGCCTCGGTCAAATAGCCGCCGAGGAGGCCCGATGCCGCGAACACCGCGATCAGGACCGGCGTCACCCGGTTGCGCCGCGCCGTCATTTCGCGAGGAACCCCGCGGCACGGAGATAACCTCGGGCGACTTTGCGCGCCTCCAATCCCTCAACCGAAATCTCGGCATTGAGCTTTTGCAGCCGCGTCAGGGTCAGCGTCGCGAACACGGGATCGAGAATCCGCGCGATTGCGGGATGCGCCTTCAGCACCGCGTCGCGCACCACCGGGGCCGGGCGATAGACGATCTCGGCGCCCTTATCGTCCTTCAAGGCGACGAGGCCGAGGACGGACAGGGCGCCATCGGTGCCATAGGCCATCGCGGCATCGACGCCGGAGATGTTCTCCGCCGCGGCGCGCATGGTCGCGGCGGTGTTGCCGCCGGCCAGCACCAGCAATTGCGATCCCTTAAGGCGAAAGCCATAGGTCTTTTCGAACGCCGGCAGGCCGCCCGCGCTGTTGACGAACTCGGCCGAGGCGGCGAGCCGTATATCGCCGCCATGATCGACATAGCGGGCAAACTGATCGAGGTCGCGGATGCCGTGGCGGCGGGCGACATCGCGACGCAGCGCGATCGCCCAGGTATTGTTGGCCGGCGCCGCTTCGAGCCAGACGAGATGGTTGCGCTTCAAATCGAGTGCCTTCACCCGCGCATAACCGCCCTTGGCCGAGCGCCATACGGGATCGCCCTCGTCATGAAAGAAGAAGGCGCCGTTGCCGGTATATTCGGGATAGAGGTCGATGGCGCCGGCAAGGAGCGCGCGGCGCACGATGTCGGTCGGGCCGAGCTGGAGCTTGCTTTGCGTCGCGATGCCGTGATCCTGAAGCAGGAGCAGGATCATGTTGCCGAGCAGCGCGCCCTCGGTATCGATCTTCGAGCCGACGATCACCGCGGCCCGACCGATTTGCGCCGAGAGAGCGACGAGCAGAAACGCGATCAGCACCGATCTCATCGCCCTATCATGCCCGAGCGTCATGCCACGACCAAGCGATCCGCAATTGCCTTTCGCTGCCGTTTGATGGCGTGATGCGGCGCCAAGAAGGAGGAAGCGCATGGAAGTTCGCCCCGTTCGCCGCATCGTCACCGGCCATGACGAGAAGGGCCGCGCCGTCATCGTGTCGGATGGGCCCTCGCCGCATATTCGCCTCTCGCCGGCGCGCGCTGGCGTCGCCTATATCAATTTGTGGCAGACGGACCGCATGCCGGTGCCGATCCACGGCGCGATCGATCCCGTCACCGAGGCGATGAACCTCGAGCCATCGGCGAACGGCACCAATCTGCGCGTCGTCGAGTTCGAGCCGGAAAGCCGGCATCCCGCGGTCGATCCCGCCGCGGCCCGTGCCGCCTTCGCGGCGATGGGTGGCGCGGCCCATGCCCTGACGCTGGCTGAGGACGCACCTCATCCCTGGATGCACCGCACCAAATCGGTCGATTACGCGATCGTGCTTTCGGGCGAGATTCATCTGGTGCTCGACGAAAGCGAGGTGCTGATGCGGGCCGGCGATGTCTGCATCCAGCGCGGCACCAGCCATGCCTGGAGCAACCGTTCCGACCGGAACTGTGTCGTCGCCTTCGTCCTCATCGACGGCGATCCAAACGGCCGGTGATCGAGCGTCGCCATGAGATCGATCTCCTCGCCGCGGGATTGATGGTGCTGTTGTGCGCGATCTGGGGCCTCAACCAGGTCGCGGTGAAGGTCGGCAATGAGGGGATTTCGCCGATCTTTCAGGCAAGTATGCGCTCCTTCGGCGCGGCGCTCCTGGTGTGGCTGTGGTCGACAGTCCGCGGGGTGAGGCTGTTTGAGCGGGACGGCTCGCTGATCCCGGGCCTCGCCATCGGCATTCTGTTCGCGACCGAGTTCGCCCTCATCTTTGTCGGGCTCAACCATACGACGGCCTCCCGGGGGGTGGTGTTCCTCTATTGCGCCCCGTTCGTGGTCGCGATCGGGACCCACTGGCTGGTGCCGGCGGAGCGGCTGAAGCTGCGCCAGGCGGCCGGACTCGTCGGCGCGTTTATCGGGCTCGCCCTGGCCTTTTCCGATGGTTTCTTCGTCACCCACGGCAGCACCCTCCTCGGCGATGCGATGGTGCTTGGTGCCGGCATCATCTGGGGTGCGACGACGGTGACGGTGCGGGTCGGCCTCAACGGCATCAGCGCCAACAAGATCCTGTTCTATCAGCTCAGCGTCTCGGCAATCCTGCTGCTGGCGCTCGCGTTTCTCTTCGGCGAGCCGGGCCTGGTGCGGCCGACCTGGCTCACCTGGGCCTCGCTCGCCTGGCAGATCGTGGTCGTCGCCTTCGCCTCCTATCTCGGCTGGTTCTGGCTCATCACCCGCTATCCGGCGGCGAAGCTGGCGGCGTTTTCGTTCTTGGCGCCCCTGTTCGGCGTCGTCTTCGGCGCGGTGCTCCTGGGCGAACGTGTCACCCCGCTCCTCATCCTGGCGATGGCGCTTGTCGCCTTCGGCATCTGGCTCGTCAGCCGCCGCGGCAACACCGGAGCGGTCGCTGCCCTCGCCGCCGAGGAAAGCGCCGCCGCGGCCGATCCCCGTATCAGCGAGGGCTGAGCCGGCGCGCTATTCCGCCGCCATCTGGTAGCTTTCGACCCAGTTCGGGATCTTGTCGCCGCCGATCGGCCGGCAGATATAGAAGCCCTGGGCGGCATCACAGCCGGCCTCGGCGAGCAGCTTCAGCGCCGCGGCATCCTCCACCCCCTCGGCCACCACCTTGAGGCCGAGGCGATGGGTCAGATCGATGATGGCACGGACGATGGCGGCATTGTCCTTCGAATGCGGGCAGTCGATGACGAAGGATTTGTCGATCTTGACCTCGGAGAAGGGCAGGCGCTGCAACTGTGTCAGCGAGGAATAGCCGGTTCCGAAATCGTCGATCGACAGGCCGATGCCCTTAAGGCGCAGCCGCGTCAGCATGTCGGCCGCCTGGTCGACATTGCCCATCGCCGCCGATTCCGTCAGCTCGAGCACCAGATCGCCGGGATCGATCGACAGCGGCTCGCGGCCGCGATGGGCGAGGAGCCCGGCCAGATCGTCGCGATCGACATTCTTGGCCGACAGATTGACCGCAACCGAGATCGTGAGATCGACGGCCGACCACAGGCTCCGCTGGCGCAGCGCCTCGGCCAGCACCCATTGCGTCAAGCGATGGATGAGGTCCGACGCCTCGGCCACCGGGATGAAGGTCATCGGCGGCACCAGGCCGAGTTCTGGATGGCGCCAGCGGAGCAGCGCCTCGACCCCGGTGGGCCGCATCGTCGCGAGATCGAGCTTCGGTTGGTATTCGAGATAGAGTTCGCCCTGTTCCAACGCCTCGGCGAGGCGCATGGGGGTGATGGCGCTGACATCGTGATCGACCCGGCGCAGGACATGGGTCAGCTCCTCGATCAGCACCGGCTTCTGCAACACCCCGGCCATGTTGAGGCCACGCGCCGCGCCGAGCCGGTTCGCCGCCTCGATAATCTTGTCGTCGAAGCCGCTGATGATGAGGATGCGTGCCGTCGCCCGCTCATCGGCGAGAAAGCGCAGCGTCTCGATGCCATCGGCATCCGGCATGCCGAGATCGAGGATGATGACGTCGGGCTGCCACGAGCGCACCCGTTGCCGGAAATCGGTTGCCTCGGTCGTGACGATGACATCGAAGCCGGCCCGCCGCGCCACCCGCCCGATGAAATTGCCGACCGCCGGCTCGTCATCGATGATAATGAGACGGGTGGCCGTCTCCGCAATCCGAACTCCGTCCATGGCTCGCCGCCTCCATCTCACGCGACCTGCGCGTATTAGTTGAGTATTATAAATATTTTTCCCTTTCATAATCGCGATGCAAGGCCGCATTCGTTAACGTTCGGCGCCAATCGTTAACGCACCCCCGCCCGACGTTCCGGCCTCGTCCTTGTCGATCGAGGAAATCAAGAAGATCGCAAAACGCGGATGGGCCGGCCGCTGGTGAAAATCACGGCCGATACCAACCTCCTCGTTCGCACCATTACCGGCGACGACCCGCACCAAAGCAAGGTCGCGCCGACCGAACGACACGAGGTTACATTCCGCCCGTCATTTTCGCGCTAGCGGCGGCACGCCGGCCGGCATCGTCGCCCGCTTAGATGAACGCGCCGTCGGGCGGATCGCCGAACATCACCCCGCCCAGGCGCTCGACGACGCCGTCGTTGAAGCCGAGATGCTGATTGATCACGATGGCATCGCGCAAGAGCGAGCCGAGCGGCACATTGTCATAGACCGCGGGCGCGCCCACCGTGTCGAACATGAGCTGGGCGACCTCGCGCGCGGTGCGGTGGGCATGAATGCGCGCCAATCCCATGTCGCGCCGCGCCAGCAGCGAGCCGCGTCCGTCGCGCAGCAGCTCCGCCCAATAGCGGTTCACGCTGTCATAGACCGCCGCGCGCGCGGCGCCATAGAGCATCTGCGCGCGGGCCAGCGCGAATTTCACGCGCGGCAGGTCCCGCATCGGGGTGGGCGGCGCCGGCAATTTGACGACCTTCTCGCCGGCCAGTGCGAGCGTCACGTCAATCGCGCGGCGCATCAGGCCCAGCGGCGTTCCCGCCATCGGAATGAACACGATCGCGGCGCCGGTATCGGAATAAAGCGGCCCCGCCATCTTCGCCGGCCCGTGCAGCGAGAAAGTATGGCGCTCGGGCACGATGAGGTCCTTTGTCTTGTAGTGGTGGCTGCCGCTGCCGGCGAGGCCGGCCGCGTACCAGGTATCCTCGATCTCGAACGAAGCGGCCGGCGCCGCGATCGAAATCATGCCGCTGGGCGGCCCGCCTTCGGTTTCGTGAACGAGACAGCCGCCGACGATCACCTCGGCATGCGTGCATCCCGAGCCGAAGCCCCAGCGCCCGGTCACGCGATAGCCCCCGGGCACGCGCAGCGCGCGGCCGTTGGGCGGCGCCTGGCCCGCCGTCGCGTAATCGATCGAGGGGTAGAGTTCGCGCGCCGCGCTCTCTTCCATCAACGCGCTGAAATAGCCGCTGTCCGAACCGATCTTGACCGCCCAGCTCACGGAAGGATCGCCATAGGCCAGCGTTTCCATGAGCGCCACCTGCTGCGGCAGGGTCATTTCAGGGCCGCCCCAGTCTTTGGAAAACATGATTCGAAAGAAGCCGGCGGTCTTCAGCTTGTCGGCGAGATCATCCGGAATCCGGCGCAGCATGGCCGTTTCGGCGGCGCGCCGCTGGAGCTCCGGCACTAGCGCGCGCGCATTGGCGAGGATGTCCTCGCTCGTCATCGGTTGATTCAAATGCGTCTCCGCCCGGTCTCGGTTCGATCCGCCGCAAGCATAGAGGCGGAGGAAGGCGAAGACAAATTACCAGGCCAGCTCGGGATCGAACTGCGGCGTCACTTGCCGGCACGGCTTGAAGTGAACGCACAGTACGTTATATCCAGACGGTGGGCCACGGTGGTCCTCGCGGGCGAGGGCGGATGCGCCGGGAAAATATGAATTTTACCGAACGAAGCCAATTTATGGTGAAGACGGCCGATCTCGGCGGACCTGCGCCGTCGCTGACAGTGGCGCGCTGGCCTCGCCAAAGCGAACGCGTAATACGTCAACTAATTCCAAAAAAGCCTGAGAAGGGCATCCGAAAAGCCAAAAAAGCCAAAAAAGCCGCCTCTTCGGGCGACGCCCTTGGTGTCTTGGCGTCTTGGTGGTTCAAAATTTCTGTTTTCCCTTCGGCCATGCTCGGCCCTTCGGCCGCGCTGGCGGCCCTTCGCCATCGGCCGCGATTGCGTCATGCCGCGGCGCACCCTATCTTCCCGCCATCTCATGACCGATCTTTCCCACATCCGCAATTTCGCGATCATCGCGCATATCGACCACGGCAAATCGACCCTGGCCGACCGGCTCATTCAGGCCTGCGGCGGCCTCACGACCCGCGAGATGAAGGAGCAGGTGCTCGATTCGATGGAGCTCGAGCGCGAGCGCGGCATCACCATCAAGGCGCAGACGGTGCGCCTTACCTATGAGGCGAAAGACGGCGAGACCTATGAGCTGAACCTTATGGACACGCCCGGCCATGTCGATTTCGCCTACGAGGTGAGCCGTTCGCTCGCGGCGTGCGAGGGCTCGCTCCTCGTCGTCGATGCGAGCCAGGGCGTCGAGGCCCAGACCCTCGCCAACGTCTATCAGGCGATCGAGGCCGGGCATGAGATCGTGCCCGTCCTCAACAAGATCGACCTGCCGGCGGCCGAGCCGGACCGCGTCAAGGAGCAAATCGAGGAGGTGATCGGCCTCGACGCCTCGGACGCGATCGAGATTTCGGCCAAGACCGGCCTCAACATCGACGCCGTGCTGGAGGCGCTGGTGACGCGCCTGCCGCCGCCCCAAGGCGACGCGGCGGCACCCTTGAAGGCGCTGCTGGTCGATAGCTGGTATGACGCCTATCTCGGCGTCGTCATCCTGGTGCGGGTGAAGGACGGCATCCTGAAACCGGGACAGAAAATCCGCCTGATGGCGACCGGCGCGACGCATCAGGTGGAGCGGGTCGGCGTCTTCACCCCGAAGCAGCAGCCGCGCGACCAACTCGGCCCCGGCGAGATCGGCTTCATCACCGCCGGCATCAAGACGGTCGCCGATTGCAAGGTCGGCGACACCATCACCGAGGAT
>JBOHLV010000218.1:0-3192 GCA_050729815.1 Allostellaceae bacterium | reverse complement strand
GGCTTCGTCCGAGCGGAATTCGTCGAGCATCAGAAACGGATCGACTTCGTCAAGCTGCGGTGTGCCGATGAGGCGATTGAGCCGGACGCCGGCGCCGTCGCTGACCGGTGTGCCGCGCACCCGCTGCGTCACCGGCCGATAGGTCAGAGTCTGTCCATCCATTTCCGTTGCTCCTTGGCCTTAGCTAGCCCTTTTGCGCCGCGCGACCGCGCACCAGCGCGTCGGCGGTCTCGGCGACGTATTTGCCCTGATAACGCGCCACCTCCTTCTCGTTTTCCGTCACCGCCTTCGGCTGCTGCATGGTGCCGGCGACGATCGAGGCACCATAGGGCGAGCCGCCGCTGATCTCGTCCATGTTGTTGAGGCCCTTGGCGCCATAGCCGATCGGCACGATGATCATACCGAGATGCTGTACGCAGGTCTGGAAATTGAGGATCGCGGAATCTTGGCCGCCATGTTGAGTATTGGCCGAGGTGAAAAAGCTCGCCACCTTGCCGATCATGGCGTCCGTGAACCACAGCATGCCGGTCTGGTCGAGGAAATGCTTCATTGACGCCGCCATCATGCCATAGCGGGTCGCGGTGCCGAAAATCACCGCGTCATAGTCCTTTAATTCCTCGGGCGTCGCCTCGGGCGCGATATAGTCGGTCTTCTGGTGCCGCGCCTTCGCCTGTTCCTCGCTAAATAGCTCCGGTACGCGTTTCAGCGCGACCTCCACGCCGGCGACTGATTTGGCGCCTTCTGCCACCACCTGGGCCAGCGTCTCGACATGCCCGTAAGCCCCATAATACAGCACCAAAACCTTCGCCATCATGCTACTCCAAATGGTTGTTTTCGATTGGCGCCTGATCCATACGCGATTAGCCCTTAAATTGGAATTGCCGTGTCGCGGCAAAAGCGCCCGCGCTCCGCGCGCGGCGCCGGTCACCTCCGCAAAAAAAAGCGGTGGGTCGCCCTGAGCGCCCTACAGCCGGCCAAGTGCCCGCCGCAGCCGCCGTGCCCCGGGCTGGTGCAGCCGGGCGTGGCCATAGACGATCGCCTCGGTACTGACCCGCCGGTGATAATAGGCGTGATTCCAACCGGGATTGGGACCAATCGCGCCGCCCTGAAGCGCGACGCCGCCGTAAAGCCCCTTGGAACTTGACAGCGTGTAGATGTCGGCACCCGCGCTGGTCACCGACCCCCCGGCGCCGGCGCCCAAGGTCGCGACCGTCAGGCCGGCCTCGGCACCGAGCTTGAGCTGGGCGTGGGTCAAGGCCAGGTTCAGGGCGCGATCGTTCATGATGATCAGCACCACCTTCGACACCGACACACCGGCCTGAAGGCCGAACGAGGCGGCGCCCATATTGTAGAAGGCGGGATAGCTCCAGCCGTGGCGGCCATGAACCAGCAGCACGCCGGTGCCCCCCTGGGCGCCGAAGATGAAGCCAGCCTTGACCAGATTGGGTACGATCACGATGGCGCGCGCCCGCCGCACCAACGCCCGCACATTGTCGAGATAGCGGCCCGGATGGTGAAACGAATGCACCACCCCGAGCGCCTCATCGACGACCTGCTGCTGATCCGACTGGGCGCGGGCCGCGGGCAGCGCCATGAAGGGAACCAGCGCAAAGGCAAGAAACGCGAAAACAATTTTCCGTCTCATAGTTTCCTCCTCGCATAAATGATAGCGGCGGGATCATAAGGTGCCCGCCTCAGGCGCGCCATCGCCGATTGCGGCGCGGCGCTAGCGGGGCGGCCGGTTGGCGGTGACGATGCGCCAGGCATGGCTCCGCCCGCCGCCGGAAAAGCGCTCGATCACGGTGATGGAAAGATTGTCGATGGCGAAGGCGAGCGCGATCTCGGGGCTGAGATCGAGCGCGAGGCCAAGGGCCGCGCGGATCACGCCGCCATGGGCGACGGCGATGAGATCGCGGCCCCGATGTTGCTCGGTGAGGCGCGTCACCGCGCCGCCCACCCGCTCGATCACGTGGACGAAATTCTCGCCGTCGGGCGGGGTTTCCGCGGCGCCCGCGACCCAGAGACGATGCCGGATGATGTCGGCGCGCTTCTGGCCCTGCCACGCGCCGAAATTCTGCTCGATGAAGTCGGGCTCCACGATCGGCTCCGGCCCGGCAGCACCCGCCTCCCGGATCGCGGCGGCGGTGTCGCGGGCGCGGCGCAAGGGCGAGACGAGCCAGATCGCCGCCGCCGGCAGGGCGCGGGCGAGCGCGGTCATCGCGGCGCGGTCGCTGGTGTCGCAGGCGACATCGGTCTGGCCATAGACGCGGCCTTCGAACCCGATCGCGGGGGCGTGGCGAATCCACCACCACCGGGTCACCTCGCGCGCGCTTGCATATTCCGCCAAATCATTCCCCAATTTGCATGGCGATGGTCGTGGTCTTGCCGGCGCCGCTGCCGCCGAGAAGGGCAGCGGTAACGCCGCGGAACAAGGCAAAATCGATGAACTCGACCGCGGCGGCATCGCCGAATCGCTTGGTCGGGTTGGTAACGATGAGGATCGCGCCGCACACGGCGCGCATCATGGCGCAAAGCCACGGGCAAAAAAAGAGGCCGGCGACGCGCGCTCCGATCTCGCTTGTCGGCGCGTGCCGCGCGGCGGCGTCAGAGCTTGAACTGGCTCTTCCAATAGGCCTCGATCCGGTTCACCAGCGATCGCGGCAACGGCACGTAGTCGAGCGCCTCGGCGTCCTTCTGGCCGTTCTTCCATGCCCAGTCGAAGAAGGCGAGCGTCGCCCTGGTACGCGCCACATCCTTCGGCTGTTTGTACATCAGCATGAAAGTGGTGGCGGCGATCGGAAACGCGTCCTTACCGGGAGCATTCGCCATCAGCAGGAAAAAGTCCTTCGCCTTGGCCCAGTCCGCGCTGGCGGCAGCGGCCTGGAACGCGGCCGTGTCGGGCTGGACATAGGCGCCGGCGGCATTACGCAAGAGGACATAGGCCATGTGATTCTGGACCACATAGGCATATTCGACATAGCCGAGCGCGTTGGGCAGCTGCTTGACGTAGGCGGCAACCCCCTCATTGCCCTTGCCGCCGACGCCGCCGGCCCAGTTCACGGTCTTGCCTTCGCCAGGGCCGGCCTTCCATGCGGGGCTGACCTGGCTGAGGTAATGGGTGAAATTGAAGGTCGTGCCGGAACCGTCGGACCGGTGCACCGTAGCGATCGCCGAACTGGGAAGCTTCACGCC
>JBOHLV010000217.1:0-6933 GCA_050729815.1 Allostellaceae bacterium | reverse complement strand
GGAATGTGGACGCATTTCCCGGTGCCGTCGAACACCATCCCATGATAGCCACATTGGAGGCCCTGCTCCACCACCTCGCCCAACGACAGGGGCGTGCCGCGATGACAGCAGCGATCCGCGATCGCCGCCGCCTGGCCAGCACGGTCGCGGAACACCACCACTGGCTCGTCGAGGATGCGCCGGGCCAACGGCTTGTCGGTCAGTTCGTCTGCCCAGGCCGCGATATACCACGCGTTGCGGATGAACATGGCTTTCTCCCTCCCTGTACCGCCTTGCGCCATCCTAGCACACCCACCACCGCGCCAACCACTTTCAACGCAGAATCTCGATCAACAGCGAGCACCTTCGTCAAATTGATCGAGATCGCCACAAAGACGAGACCGGCAAGCGCCGCACCGGCGCCAGCCTCGGCCATCAGAAAATCATGCCAGTTATCCATGATGGCCTCGCGATTTCCGCTATTCGGCATCGAGCTTCACCATTATTACAGGGAATTAAGTTGCAGGGTGACGCCCAATCGCTTGATTCGGGCGCTGTCGCCGGCTTAAAACCGGCCGCGCGACAAAGGGAGGATGTCCGGGCCAAGTCCTGGGACCGTCACAAAGGAGCAAAAAGGTTGGTTCGGTTGTATGGAAGCTAAGATTGAGGTGTCTGACCTGACGAAGCGTTTCGGCCCGATCCTGGCGGTCGATGATGTTTCCTTTTCGGTAGGGCGGGGCGAGGTTCTGGGCTTTCTCGGCCCTAACGGCGCCGGCAAATCCACCACGATGAAGATGATCACCGGGTTTCTCGCGCCGACGCGCGGCACGGCGAACATCTGTGGCCATGACATCGGCGAGGCGCCGATCGAGGCGAAGCGCCACTTGGGCTATCTGCCCGAGGGCGCGCCCGCCTATCCCGACATGACGCCGGCCGGGTTCCTGGCCTTCGTCGCGCATATCCGTGGCTTCGCGGGCGCGGAGGCGACGAAACGCATCCACCTCGCGGTCGAGCGTACGACGCTTGCCAGCGTGATGTATCAGCCGATCGAGACCCTGTCCAAGGGCTTCAAGCGCCGCGTTGGCCTGGCGCAGGCGCTGCTTCACGATCCCGAGGTGCTGATCCTCGACGAACCCACCGATGGCCTCGACCCCAACCAGAAGCACGAGGTGCGCAATCTCATCGCTGCGCTGGCGCCAGAAAAAGTGATCGTGATCTCGACCCATATCCTGGAGGAAGTCGATGCCGTCTGCACCCGCGCGATCGTCATCGCGCAGGGCAGAATTCTGATCGACGAAACGCCGGCCCGGTTCGCCGCGCGCTCGCGTCTTCACAATTCGGTGCGCCTCACCCTCGCCGAGGAGATCGCCGATGCCGAAACCGCGCTCATGCGCCTGCCCGGCGTCACGGCGGTCGAACAGATCGAGGATCTCGAGGGCAGCGCCATCCTGATCGTGCCGCAAGACGGCCGCTCGATCATTACCGAGGTGACCGATCTCGTGCGCACGGCACGTTGGCCGGTCGCCGAACTGCGCGTCGAACGCGGCAAGCTCGATGACGTGTTTCGCGACATCACACTCCCCGCCGCCTGAGCCTTCTCCCTCTCGCCATGCGCAATACGTTCATCATCTTCCGCCGCGAGCTTGCGAGCTATTTCGCGACGCCGCTCGCTTACATCTTCATCGTCATCTTTCTCGTGATGGCGGGCTCCTTCGCTTACTTCCTCGGCAATTTCTTCGGCCGCGGCCAAGCCGACCTGCAACCCTTTTTCGAGTTCCATCCCTGGCTCTATCTCGTACTGATCCCGGCCTTGTCGATGCGGCTCTGGGCCGAGGAGCGCAAGAGCGGCACCATCGAACTGTTCCTGACGCTGCCGATCTCGATGACTGAGGCGGTGCTTGGGAAGTTCTTGGCGGCCTGGGCCTTTGCCGGCATCGCGCTCATCCTCACCTTTCCGTTCTGGATCACCGTCAACATCCTCGGCCATCCCGATAACGGCGTGATCCTGGCGAGCTATATCGGCCGCTTCCTCATGGCGGGGGCCTCTCTCTCAATCGGCAGCGCGCTCTCGACTCTGAGCAAGAGCCAAGTCATCGCCTTCGTCGTCACCGCCGCCGTGTGCTTCTTCTTCACGGTCAACGGCTCGTCGATGGTGCTGGGCTTCTTCAATGGCTGGGCGCCCGCGGGCGTGCTTCAGGTCGTCGCCTCCTTCAGCTTCCTCACCCATTTCAATGCCATCATTCGCGGGGTCATCGATCTGCGCGATGTCGTCTTCTTCATTACGGTGATCCTGTTCTTCCTGTTCGCTAACGCGATCCTGGTCGATTTGCGGAAGGCGGACTGAGCATGGCGAAATTCACGATGTCTCGCGGCTGGGTGGCGTGGTCGGCGCTGTTCTCGGCGCTCGTGCTGCTCATCGCAGTCAACGTCATCGCACAGGAGGAGCTGGTCGGCACCCGCGTCGACCTCACCCAGAACCATCTCTACACGCTGTCGCCCGGCACCTTGAAGATTCTGAAGGAGATCCAGGAGCCGATCACGCTGCGCTTCTATTATTCGCAGAAGCTCGGCGTGGCCGCCCCGCCCTATGGCGTCTATGCCGAGCGGGTGCGCGAAATGTTGGAGGAATATGCCGCGCTGGCGCCGGGCAAGATCATCCTAAGGCAGATCGATCCACAACCCTTCTCGCCCCAGGAGGACCGCGCCGTCGCCTTCGGGCTCCAGGGCGTGGCGCTACGCCAAGGCGGCGACAAGGTCTATTTCGGCCTCGCCGCGACCAACGCGACCGATGATCAGCAGGTCATCGCCTTCTTTCAGCCCGATCGCCAGCGTTTCCTCGAGTACGATCTGACGAAGCTGATCTACAGCCTCGCCTTTCCGCAGAAGACCGTCGTCGGCCTGATCTCGAGCATCTCACTCGAAGGCAATTTTGAGGCCGCGATGCACGGCGCGCCGCTCGTGCCCTATACCATCTACGCACAGATGCAGCAGCTCTACGACGTCGACGACCTGTCGTCGAGCCTCGGCACGATTCCCAAGAAGGTGAAGGTGCTGATGATCGTGCAGCCGCAGCACCTGCCAGAAAAGACGCTTTATGCGATCGATCAATACGTGCTGAAAGGCGGCAAGGCGCTCGTTTTCGTCGATCCCTATTCCGAAGCCCAGGCCGCGAAATCGGAACGGGCGGCCTATGATTACGCCGCCGACGGCAGCAACCTGCCGCGGCTGTTCAAGGCTTGGGGCCTCAAGATGGTGCCCGGCAAGATCGCCGGCGACTTGCACAACGCGCGCACCGTCAATATCGGCACCGATGACAATCCCCACGCGGTCAACTACGTCGGCTGGCTGGCGCTCGGACCGAAGGATGTCAATCACGACAGCCCGATCACCGGCAATCTCAGTCGACTCAATTTCGCCACCGCCGGCATCCTCGAACAGGCGAAGGGCGCTACGACGAAATTCACGCCGCTGGTCTTCACCTCGCGCCAGTCGGAGGCGATTCCGGTCACGAAAGTGATGGGCCTGCCCCACGTCCAGGCGCTGCTCGACAATTTCAAATCGTCGGGCCACCCGCTCGTGCTGGCGGCGCGGATTAGCGGCATTGCCCACACCGCCTTTCCTGACGGACTGCCGAAGCCGCCGGTAAAGACCAGCAAGAACGGCACGGATCCGGCAACGAAGAAGCCGGCCTTGGCCGCACCCAAGGTCAAGAGCGATGCGAAGCTGGCGGCGGCCAAAGCCGCAAGCGGGCCGATGCCGGGCGAGGTCACCGTCGCGAAGCAACCAATCAACGTCATCGTGGTGGCCGACACCGACATGCTGGCCGACCGGTTCTGGGTCAATGTCCAGAATTTCGTCGGCCAGCGCGTCGCGGTGCCGACCGCCAATAACGGCGATCTCGTAACCAACTCGATCGACGCGTTATCGGGAGGCGACGCGCTGATCGGGCTGCGAACCCGCGGCACCGCCGAGCGGCCGTTCACCTTGGTGAAGGCGATTCAGCAAGCCGCCAACGAGCGCTATCAGGCGACCGAGCGCAGCCTCGAGAAGAAGCTCAAGGTGACCGAGACCAAGATCAAAGAGCTTTCCGGCGGCGATACCGGCGCCACCGCGAATGGCAATATCTCGCTCGAGCAAGCGAAGACGCTGGACAGCTTCCGCACCGAGCTGTTGCGCGTCCGGCGGCAATTGCGGGCGGTGCAACTGGCGCTGCGCCAGGACATCGATCACCTGCGCGCCGAGATGGAATTCTTAGACATCGGGGCGATTCCGATCCTGGTCGGCTTCGTGGCGATCGTGCTGGGGCTCGTCCGCATGAGCCGCCGTCGGCGCCGGGCACGATCGAGCTGACGGGGGGAGCATGATGCGACGCACCGGCCTCTTCACGCTTTACGGCGTCACTATTGCCGCCGTGATCGCCGCGGTCGTTCTATCCATCGGCGGCGGCCGAGCCGGCACCAATCCGCTGGTCGACCGTCCGGTGTTGACTGACCTCGCGTCGCATTTGGCCACGGTGGCGCGGCTCACCGTGGTGCATGGCGACAACAAAACGACGCTGCTGCGCCAGCACGGTGTCTGGGTAGTCGGGCAGAAGGATGATTATCCGGCCGACCAGAAGAAGATGAAGCGCATCCTTTTGGGTCTCGCGGCGTTGCGTTATGGCGAGCCAAAGACCGCGAATCCCAAGCTCTATTCTCGCCTCGATGTCGAGGATGCCGGCAAGAAGGGCAGCGATTCCCGCCTCCTCACCCTGAGCGACGCCAAGGGCCGGCTGATGGACGAGTTGATCGTCGGCAAGCGCCGCTATGGCATCTTTGGCAACGGCAATGACGGCATTTACGTAAGGAAGCCCGGCCAGAAGCAATCCTGGCTCGCCAAGGGTTCGGTCGAGCTGCCGATCGAGTCTCTGGGCTGGATCAACCGCACCATTTCGATGATCCCGCTTCACCGCATCAAAAGCGCGCGCTTCATAGCCCCCGACGGCAAGATTTCGGTCTATATCTCGCGCGACAAGAAGGGCGCGAAATTCATCCTCGCTGGTGGCATTCCAAAAGGCAAGAAGCTCAAGGATGCCGACGCGCTCAACGAGCTTGGCCGCACCCTCGATTATTTCTCGCTCAACGACGTGAAGCCGGCGAAGGATCTTCCGTTCCCGGCGAACAAAACCTATCGCGCGATCTATACCACCTTCAACGGACTCACTGTCTCCGCCACCATGATCGAGCATGACGAGATCACCAAGGACGATAATGGCAACAGCACCGATACCAAGAAATATTGGGTGAAGCTGCATGCCACGGGTCACGGCAAGGCGGCGGCCAAGGAAGCTGCGAGCCTCGACCACCGCGTCGACGCCTGGACCTATGCCGTGCCGAAATACAAGGCCGCCGACTTCAAGGCCACGCTCGCCGGCCTCTTTGCGCACGCAAAGAAGAGTTCTTGACCCATCAGGTGATTTCAAGTGCATGGACGAGGGCGAGCAGCACCATGCAGATGGCGCCCGCCGCGATTGGCATTAACGCCGTGATGGCCGCATCGCTGCCGCGAAGGCGATCGCGCTGCACCATAACGTCCTGATGAAGCCATTGGTAAAACGGCACCGTCGGTTCACCGGCATCTTCGGCGGGCTCGTGGTGGCGAAACCAAATCCGGGCGAGGGCCCCCGGCACCAGCAAGAAGAACCCGAAGATGAGCGTGACGACCGTCAGCACCAGGCCGACATAGCTGCCCCTGCCGTTATCGAAGAACGACCATGCCGATAGCACGAAGACCGCGCATAGTATGGTGATAATGCGATACACGGCCGGGTGCAGCGAGACGAGACCGCTCTTCGTATGCGTCTGGGTTTGGACGCGTTCCTTCTCGAGGTCGGTTAGCTGTTGATAGCTCAAGGCTCTCTCCCGCGTTAAGACGAGACGATGCTCTCGCGTTCTAACGAACAGGCCGGCGCCGCGGATGTGGCATCCCGGCGCGCTCTATGACAAAATTTTTATTTTTGGAACTCGACGCGGGAGGAACCGTGGCGCAACCGGAAGAAGAATTTGATTTCATCGTGGTCGGCGCGGGCTCGGCGGGATGCCTTCTCGCCAACCGCTTGTCGGCCGATCCGCGTCATCGCGTATTGCTGGTGGAGGCGGGCGGCGACGACAAGTGGCGCTGGTTCCATATCCCGATCGGGTACCGCTACAGTATTGGCAACCCGCGCGCCGATTGGTGCTTCAAGACCGAGCCGGAACCCGGCCTCGGCGACCGCGTCATTGCGGTGCCGCGCGGCAAGGTGTTGGGAGGCTCGTCGGCGATCAACGGGATGGTCTATTGGCGCGGCATCGCCTCCGACTACGACCATTGGCGTCAGCTCGGCCTTACCGGCTGGGGCTGGGACGATGTCCTGCCGCTGTTCACGGCGCATGAGGATTTTCATGGCGGCGCCAATGAATTTCACGGCGCCGGCGGCGAGCTTCGCGTCGACGGTCCGCGCGCCAACTGGCCAGTGCTCGAGGTCGCACGGCGCGCCGCCATCGAGGCCGGAATCCCTGAAACCGACGATTTCAACACCGGCGACATGCTCGGCGTCGGCCCCTATCACGCGACCCAGAAGAACGGCGAGCGTTGGAGCGCCGCGAGCGCGTTCCTAAGGCCGGCCCTGACGCGCCCCAATCTGCGACTGATGAAGGAAGTGCTGGTCGAGCGCGTGCTGGTCAAGAGCCGCCGCGCCGTTGGCATCGCCTATCGCCAGGGCGGGCAAGCGCGCGTGGCGCGGGCTCGGGGCGAGGTCATCCTCGCCGCCGGCGCGATCGGCTCGCCGCATCTCCTGCTATTGTCGGGGGTCGGCCCGGCGGCAGGGCTTCGCGAACATGGCATCGCCGTCATCCTCGACCGTGCCGGGGTCGGCGACAATCTGCACGACCATTTGCAGCTTCGCCTCAAATACCGGCTCGACGGCATCGACACCAT
>JBOHLV010000216.1:0-16238 GCA_050729815.1 Allostellaceae bacterium | reverse complement strand
TGCCCTCGACCAACAATGCCTCCGAGCGCGACATCCGCCCCAGCACCATCTTCCGCAAGGTCACCAACGGCTTCCGCTCGAACTGGGGCCGCGACCTCTACGCCGGCGTCCGCTCCGTTCTCAATACCGCGCGCCGCCAGCACAATTCCCCTTTCCTCGCCATCGCCGACACACTCGCCCGCCGGCCGCTGTTCGACACCGGTTGAGCAATTACTATTCTGAAGCCAATTTTTTTTATGATTTCTGTAAAACCGCGCGCAATCGGCAACATCGCGTGAAGCGATTGATGAGGATCAATCGCGACCTCCATATGATCCAAGATGTCTTCGAGACCCTCTGGCTTTGGTGGCAGCTTTCCAAGTCGGTCCATCAGCCGGGTCATGGACTTGACCTGCTCGGCCAATGACCTTTCCGCCATGTCTCTGGTGGCCGGTACACGAACGCGCATTAGCATCATGAACGTCATAATGTCTAGCCAATCTGGCTGGACCCTCTGACCTTCTCGAAGACGCTGAACAATCGGGGGCCAAGGACTTTCGATCGTACTGAAGAAATTCTCAAGCAAGTTGTTGTCTCGGTCGCCCTCTGGCAAGGGTTGTGAATAGTAATAATTCTCAAAAGCAATCTCATCCGGCTGCAAATGGAGCGGCGACTCTGGATTGTCCTTTTGATGGGCGTAGACTTTTCCGGTCGAATCGCTGAACCCCCGGAGATATGCCACTGGAATATAGTGGTGACGCTTCTTTTCATTCATGAAGGATAGATTTTCTCGGCCTACTCGCCTCCGCAGCACGCAACTCTTTACATCGCCAGGTTCCACGCCGCGATCCAGTCTTCCGCGTGGCGCCGGGCGCGCGCAATGTTCACGCCGCGCTCGCCTTCGCCGGCGCGCGGCCGATGAGCGTGTCGAAATCCGCGATCATCTGCTGGGTGATCTTGCCCGGGGTGAATTTATAGTCGCCGATCTCCGCGACCGGCGTCACCTCCGCCGCGGTGCCGGTGATGAACACTTCATCGGTGTTCTTGAATTCCTCGGGCCAGATTGCGCGCTCCACCACCTTGATGCCGCGCCTCGATGCCAGCTCGATCACCACCTGGCGGGTGATGCCGTTAAGGAAGCAATCGGGCGTCGGGGTGTGCAGCTCGCCCTTGATGGCAAGGAAGACGTTGGCGCCGGTACCTTCCGCGATCTGGCCGCGCCAGTCGAGCATGAAGGCGTCGTCATAGCCGGCGGCCTCGGCGGCGTGCTTCGCGACGGTGCAGATCATATAAAGGCCCGACGCCTTGGCCAGCACCGGCGCGGTATTGGGCGCCGGCCGTGCCCAGGGCGACATCATGAGGCGCAAGCCTTTGAGGCGCGCCTCGGGCGAGAAATAGGACGGCCATTCCCAGGCTGCGATCGCCATGTGAATTTTGGTCGCCTGCGCCGAGACGCCCATCTGCTCCGGCCCGCGCCACGCGATCGGCCGGACATAGGCCTCCCGAAGGCCCAGCGCCTCAATCACCTCGTAGGAGGCGCGGTCGATCGCCTCGGCGCGCCACGGAATTTCAAAGCCCAGGATGCGGCCCGAATTGATCAGCCGCTCGGTATGCTCCCGCAGCTTGAAGATCTTTCCGCCATAGACGCGCTCGCCCTCGAACACGGAACTCGCATAATGGAGGCCGTGCGTCAGCACGTGAATTCTGGCGTCGCGCCACGGCACCAACTTACCGTCGAGCCAGATGACGCCGTCGCGATCATCGAAAGGGATGCCCATCTCTGCCATGCTCGCGCCCTCCTTACTTAACTTACCCGTGATGCCGGCGGGACGTACGATTGTTTCCTCACGGCCCTTGCCGATATAACAAAACACGGCTAAATAAGTCAATATGTCTGACGTAAAATCGCCGCCCGACGGCCCGTTCCGCGAAGCCGATCTGCGCCAGGGGATCGAGCTTCTGTTCTTCGCCTATCGCGACTTCACCGCCGGTCCCGATGCGATGCTGGCGCGCTACGGCTTCGGGCGGGCGCATCATCGCGTCATCTATTTCGTTGGCCGGCATCCGCATATCAACGTGACGGAGCTGCTCGGCATCCTGCGCATCACCAAGCAGAGCCTGAGCCGGGTGTTGAGCCAGCTCGTCGTCCAGGGCTTCATCCGTCAGAAGCCGGGGTCGCGCGATCGCCGCCAGCGTCTCCTGGAACTGACCGACAAGGGCGTCTCGCTGGAGCGCGACCTCTCCGAAAACCAGCGCATCCGCGTCGGTCACGCCTATCGCGAGGCCGGATCGGAGGCGGTCGAGGGCTTTAACCGGGTGATGCTCGGCATCATCAGCGACGATCGTGACCGCCGCCGATTCACGCACGATCCAGCCCTCAAATGATGGGGGCGGTGCCGCCGCCGTCCGCCGCGCTATAATGGCGCCATGATCGAACGGGAACCGCATCTGCTGGTGGTCGATGATGATGCCCGGCTGTGTGCGCTGCTGCGCCAGTATTTGAGCGAGCAGGGCTTCCGCGTCACCACCGCCGCCACCGCCGCCGAGGCGCGGGCGCGGCTCGAGAGCCTCACCTTCGATCTCCTCGTACTCGACATCATGATGCCGGGGGAGGACGGCATCGCCTTGACCCGCGCGATCCGCGCGACGAGCGAGGTGCCGATCCTGCTCCTGACGGCGATGGCGGAGGCCGAGGACCGGATCACCGGCCTCGAACAAGGCGCCGATGATTATCTCGCCAAGCCCTTCGACCCGCGCGAACTGGTCTTGCGCATCCGCAACATCCTGCAGCGCGTGCGCAGCCCCGAGGGCGGCACGCGGCTGCGCTTCGGTGCCTCCTGGTTCGATCTCGAGCGCGGCGAGCTCCATCGCGGCGAGACGCCGGTGCGGCTGACGGAGGCGGAGACCGCGCTGCTGGTCACCCTGGCCCGCCATGCCGGCGAGCCGGTGAGCCGCGAGGATTTGAGCCAGGAGGCGCGGTTCAGCGGCAATCTCAGAACCGTCGATGTGCAGATCACGCGGCTGCGCCGCAAGATCGAGCGCGACCCCAAATTCCCACGCTATCTCCAGACGGTGCGCGGCACGGGCTATGTTCTCAAGCCGGATTGAGCGGTTGCCGGCCGAGGGCGCCATGGCGGCAACGCGTGAGGGCCATGCCCGCTGGTGGAAGCGGGTGCTGCCGCGTTCGCTCTATGGCCGCGCGCTCATCATCATCATCCTGCCGCTGGTCCTGGTGCAGCTCGTCGCGACCTGGGCGTTCTACGATCGCGTCTGGGACACCGCCATCCACCGTCTGGCCACCAGCGTCGCCGCCGACATCGCCTTCACGATCGACGCCATGAACTATGCCGGCACCGCCCGGGACCGGACGACCCTCTTGGAGCATGCGGACCGCCTGACGGAGCTGGCCTTCGGCTTCCTGCCCGGCGAGCGATTGCCGTCCGGCATGCACCAACTGGGCCGCGGCGCGGCGGAAGCGGCGCTCGCCCGATCGCTCAAATACGAAGTCGGGCGGCCGTTCGCGATCGACGCCGATTTCGACCCGCGCGACATCCTGATCGCGATCGAGCTTCCCCATGGCATCCTGGAGGTCGCGGCGCCGCGCGAGCGTCTTTATACCCCGAACGGCGATATCTTCGTCCTGTGGATGGTCGGCTCGTCGCTGGTATTGCTGGCGATCGCCTCGCTGTTCATGCGCAACCAGGTGCGGGCGCTGCGCCGCCTCGCCGCCGCCGCCGACAGTTTCGGCAAGGGCCGCGATGTGCCCAATTTCCGTCCCGAAGGCGCGATCGAAGTGCGACTCGCGGCCGCCGCCTTCCTCAAGATGCGGGGCCGCCTTCAGCGCCAACTGACCCAGCGCACGGAGATGCTGGCCGGCGTCTCGCATGATCTAAGAACGCCGCTGACGCGAATGCGGCTTGCGCTCGAATTCCTCGGCGACGGGCCGGCGGTGGCCGAACTGCAATACGATGTTGCGACGATGCAGCGCATGATCGCGGGCTATCTCGATTTCGCCCGTGGCGAGGGGGTTGGCGAGCCTGAGGCGACCGACCTCGTCGAGCTGGTGGAGGAAGTCGCCGCCGATGCTCGCCGCGCCGGCGCGGCGTTGACGCTCACCTTGCCGGAGATGTTGATCCTGAAGCTGCGGGCGGACGCGGTCCGGCGCTGCCTTGCCAATCTTTTCGGCAACGCTCAGCGCCATGGCAAGCATGTCTGGCTGACGCTGGTGGCGACCGCGGACGGCGCCAACCTCATGATCGACGATGATGGCCCCGGCATTCCGGCGGCGGAGCGGGAAAACGTCTTGCGGCCGTTCTACCGGCTAGATCCGGCGCGCAATCCCGAGACTGGCGGGGTGGGCCTCGGCCTGACCATCGCCCGCGACATCGCCCGCGGCCATGGCGGCGATCTCTATCTTGAGGATTCGCCGCAAGGGGGCCTGCGCGTGCGGCTCTACCTACCGCGCTGATGCCAACAAAACAGGCCGCGCGAGGGCGGCCTGTCGAACCGGGTAATGTCGGATCGGATTTACGCGGTCTTGAGGGCGCGCTTGGTGGCGAGGTCGCGGAATTCCTCGAAGCTCTCGCTGAAGCGTCTGTTCAGCACGCCGAAGGCCTCGGTATTGGTCTTGGCGATGAGGTCGCCGAACTCGCGGGTCGCCGCCAGCGCCTTCTCATAGGAACCCTTGGCAAGCTCGGCGTTCTTGGCGAGCTTCTCGTCCGGCGCGCCGGGCTGACTCAGCTCGCGCAGCGCCGTCGAGGCCTCTTCGATCGCCTGGCTGACGATCTCGACCTGGCGCTTGGCCAGCGCCTGGACACCCTCGACCGCGACTTGGTTGGCTTGGGTCAGCGCCTCGAAATTCTTGCGCTGGCTGGCCATGACGCTGTCGACATCGAAACCCGGAAACGCGAAGCCAGCAAAAGCCTTGCTGACATCGGTATCGAAGAAACTCTTGCCATTGTTCATCTTGGTGATCCTCTCTGTGTGGGGCTATGACAGCGTTATGTTGCACTGCACAATAACCGGAATATGGCGCAGAGTGAGGATCGGGTCAAGACTCCCGCCTAAAATTTTTGCAGCGCCGCATCACGTCAGGCAGCGGCGGCGGTCGCGCCCTCACCGCCCCGACGGAACGGGCGGATATCGAGCCGCCGGTCGAGCGCGGCCATGGTGCGGGACAGATCCTCGCTGTCGTCATCGAGGAAGGTGCGGAACACCGTGCCATAGGCGGCGGCAAGCGCCAGAATCCGCGCCCGGCCGCGCCAGCCTTCGGCGGAAATGCCTGCCGCTTCCAGCATCCAGGCCATGGAATTCAGCATCACCGGCACCCCGAAAAGGGCGGTCGGCTCGCCGATGCTGTCGCGCATGATCGCCTTCAGCGCGGCGCGATGCGGCTTCAGTGCGTCGAATCGCCGCATCAAAAGCTCGAACAGCCGGTCGCGCGGCGTGCCTTCGGGCTCGCCGCCGGCCAGCACCGCCTCGTCGATGCGGCGGGTGAAGCCGGCGAGGAGACAGGGCTTGGTGCGAAACTGGGCATAGGCCTCGCCCAGCGGCAGCTTCGCCGCTTGCGCGATCTCGTCCATGCCGGTGTGCCGCCAGCGCTGGCGTACCGCCAACTCAAACGCGGCTTCGATCAGCCGGGTGCCGGCATCGGCCTCGGGCCCGTCGCGGCGCTCACGGGACGCCGCCTGGGTCGTTCTCGCCGTCGATTTGCGCGTGCGCGGCATGGCTCGCCTCCTCCCCGGGTTCGATATCCTCCATGATAGGAACTCTCGGCCCATCGCGCCAGGGGCGGCCTTGCGGATTGACGCGGGCAAGCCACTCCCGCTAGAGCCATCCTAGACTCGGGACCGCAAATTGGTCTTATTTTCAAAGGAAGCCGCCGCGACGCCGCGTCGTTGGCCCCTGGCGGCGCTCCTGGCACTGACCCTCATCCGGCTGGCGGTTGCCGCGACCGCACCGCTGGCGCCGGACGAAGCCTATTACTGGGTGTGGTCGCGCGCGCTCGCGCCGGGCTTCTTCGATCATCCACCGATGGTGGCGCTGTTCATCCGCGCCGGCACCGCCATCGCCGGCGATACCGCGTTCGGCATCCGCCTTCTCGGCCCGATCGCCGCGTGCCTCGCGACCCTCATGATCTGGGATGCGGCGGAGCGGGTCCTGCCCGGCCGCAACGCCGGGCTCGCCGCGGCGATCCTGCTCAACGCCATGCCGATCTTCGGCGTGCTGATGACGGTGATGACGCCGGACGCGCCGCTGCTCCTCTACTGGTGCGGCGGGCTCTGGGCGATGGCGCGGATCGCGACCGGCGGCGCCGCCTGGTGGTGGCTCGCCGCCGGCGCCTTCGCCGGGCTCGACATGGCGAGCAAATATACCGGGCTCCTGTTCGTGATCGGAACCCTGGTGTGGCTCGCGACCGCCGGCCGCCGCTGGCTGCGCCGGCCGGCGCCCTATCTCGGCGCCGCGCTTGCCGCCGCCATCTTCTCGCCGGTGCTGTGGTGGAACTGGCACCATGGCTGGGTCAGCTTCGTGAAGCAGGGCGGCCGTGTCGGCGCCTGGCGGCCGGCGCGCGCCGCCCAGTTCCTGGGCGAGCTTATCGGCGGCCAGATCGGCCTCGCCTCGCCGCTCCTCTTCATCCTGTGCGTGGCGGGCCTCGTCCTCGCCTGGCGCCGGGCGCGGCGTGGCGATCACGGCGCGGCGCTGGTCGCGAGCCTTGCCCTCGTCCCCGCCGTCGTCATGATCGAGCATGCGCTCGGCGATCGCGTACAGGCGAACTGGCCCGCGATCGTCTATCCCGCGGCGGCGATCGTGGCGGCGGGCCTCTCTGGACCCATGTGGCGCAAGCTCGGCATCGCCGGCGTCGCGCTCGGCCTCGCGCTGACGGCGTTGATCTACGCTGCCGCGGCGGTGACGGTATTTCCTGTGCCGCCGAAGAACGATCCCATCGCGATGCAGATGCGCGGATGGACCGGGCTGGCGACGGCGGTCGAAGCCGCGCGCCAGGCCGCCGGCGCCGATTTCGTCGCGGCCGACAAATACAGCCTCGCCGCCGAGTTGGCGCTGGCGTCGCCGCGCCGCGTGCCGGTGGTCGGGATCGCGCCGCGCTGGGCCGATTTCAACCTCAAGAAGGCGCGGCTAGCGGGCCGGGTCGGCCTTCTCGTGGTGCGTCCCGGCCGCGACCCGGCGCCGTCGCGTCAGGGCTGGAATGGCATCGCGCCCGCCGGCACCGCGCGGCGGCGCGAGGCGGGACGGACGATCGTGCGCTATCGCCTTTATCGCGTCACCGGCGGTGGTCCCGGCGTCGCCGTCTTCCTACCGCGGCCGCGGCGATAGCCAGGCCTTCCCGTGCCGCAAAGCGCCGTGCTAGCGTCGCCAGCATTCGGTGCCCATCGAGAGGAACGTCCGCCATGTCATCGTCCGCGACCCCGTCCGCCGCTTTTCCTTCGGCCGATCGCGCCGAGGCGGGAGGCAACGCGCCCAACGCCGCCGACCGCCTGCTGCGGGCGCTCCACGATCATGGCATCGAATATTTCTTCGCCAATGCCGGCACCGATTTTCCCTCGATCATCGAAGGCTTCGGCCGCGCCTTCGAGACCGGGGGGCCGGTGCCGAAACCGCTCGCCGTGCCGCATGAGAACGCCGCCGTCGCCATGGCGCATGGCTATTACATGGTGACGGGCCGGCCGCAGGCGGTAATGGTCCATACCAATGTCGGCACCGCCAACACCTTGAACGCGCTCATCGATGCCAGCCGCGACAGCGTGCCCTTGATCCTGATGGCAGGCCGCACACCCTGGACCGAGCACGGCATCAAGGGCGCGCGCAGCGCCTATATCCATTGGGCGCAGGAGATGTACGACCAGGCCGGCATGCTGCGTGAAGTGGTGAAATGGGATTACGAGCTGCGCCTTCCCGACCAGGTCGAGGAGGTGGTGGCGCGCGCCTATGAAGTCGCGATGACGGAGCCGCGCGGCCCCGTCTATCTGTCGCTGCCGCGCGAAGTGCTGGCGGCGGCCGCGGCCGAGGTGCCGCATGCACCGCCGCGCGCCTACCCCGCGGCGCCGCATCCCGATCCCGAGGCGGTCGCGATGCTCGCCGACTGGTATGAGCAGGCGGAAAACCCACTCATCATCACCACCGCGGCCGGCCGTCACCCCGATGCCGCCGAGCGGCTCGCCCGCTTCGCCGAGCGCTTCGCCGTGCCGGTGGTCAACAGCGTCCCGCGCTACGTCAACCTGCCCTATTCGCATCCGATGAATTTTGGCTTTCAGTCGGCGCCGCTTCTTGGTGAGGCCGATCTCATCATCGTCCTCGATGCCGAGGTGCCGTGGGTGCCGGCGCGCGAGCAACCCTCGCCCGACGCCCGCGTGGTGCAGATCGCGGAGGACCCGACCTTTCAGCGCTATCCGATGCGCAGCTTTCCCTCGGACCTCGCCATCGCGGCGAGCCCCGGCGCCGCCCTCGCGGCCCTGGAGGAGGCGCTGGCACCACGCCTCCCGCGCGACGGCAAGACCCTGAAGACGCGCCGGCGAGAACTCCGCGCGCGCTCGGCCGTCTGGCGCCAGCGCATCGCCGACGACACGGCGGCGGCTGGTCAGGCGCCGGGCATCAATTACGCCTGGTTCAGCCATTGCGTCGCCGCGGCGGTCGGCCCCGACGCGATCATCGTCAACGAATATCCCTTCCGCCTCGAAGCGGGAGCACGCGAGAATCCGGGTACCTTCTTTGCCGTAAGTCCGGCGGGCGGCCTCGGCTGGGGTTTCGGCGCCGCGATCGGCGCCAAGCTCGCGGCGCCGGACCGGCTCGTGGTCGCGACCCTGGGCGACGGCGCCTATATGTTCGCGAACCCGACCGTGTGCCACTGGCTCGCCCACGCCCATGATCTGCCGCTGCTGGTCGTCATTTATAACAATTCGATCTGGAACGCGGTGAAGTTGTCGACCCTCGGCATCTATGGCGCCGGCGCGGCGGCGCGGGCGCAGGGCAAGATTTTGGCCGATCTGTCGCCGAGCCCGGCGTTCGAGAAGCTGGTCGAGGCCTCGGGCGGCGTCGGCTTCCGGGTCGAGGCGCCGGCCGAGTTGCCGGGCGTCCTGAAGCGCGCCGTGGAGATCGTCACCCGCGACCGCCGCCAGGTCCTGGTCAATGTCATCGCATCCTAAGGAAAACCGGGAGGAAGGCCGAAACGATCATGGCGGATAACGGTACCTTGAAAAATATCGGCGCGACGGGGGATGGCCCCGTCGACGCGGACTGGGTTGCGGGCGAGGCGCTGCCGCCCAAGGTGATGCGGCGGCCGGCCGAATTTGGCGATCTCGACTTCATGACGACTGATGATCTTGAGCCGTTGCCGGGCCTTGTCGGCCAGGAGCGCGCGGTCGAGGCGGTGGAGTTCGGCATTGCCATGCGCCGCGATGGCTTCAACGTCTTCGCCTTCGGGCCCGCCGGCACGGGCAAAGAGCCGCTGGTCCGGCAACTGCTCGAGGCGCGCGCCAAGGACGAGCCGACCCCGCCCGACTGGTGCTATGTCAACAATTTCGCGGACCCGCGCCGGCCGCGCCGGCTGATGCTGCCGACCGGGCGCGCGATCCCGCTGCGCGAGGCGATGAAGCGCCTCGTCACCGAATTGCGCGTGGCGCTGCCCGCTGCGTTCGAGCGCGAGGAATTTCGCGCCCGCCGCGAGGTGATCGAGCAGCAAATGAAGAAGCGCCAGGAAGAGGCGTTCGGCGCGCTCGAACACAAGGCCGAGAGCAAAAGCGTCGGCCTTCTGCGCACGCCGGTCGGCCTCGCTCTGGCGCCCGTACAGAACGGCGAAGTGCTGCGCCCCGACGCCTTCAACAAGCTTCCCGCCGAAGAGCGCCAGCGCATCCAGACCGAGATCGCCGGGCTCCAGACCGAGCTCGAAGCCATCGTGCGCCAGATGCCGGGCTGGGAGCGCGAGCTGCGCGAGGCGATCCGCAAGCTCAATCGCGACACCACCGCCGTCGTCGTCACCGATCTTCTGAACGAACTTGGCCGGCCGTTCGCCGATCTGAAGGAGGTTGCGGCCTATCTCGATGCGGTGCGCCACGACCTCCTGGAGCATGCCGAAGATTTCATTTCGGGCGAGCGGCCGGAGACGCCGCCGGGCGCGCCGCCCGGCATCGCGCAGGCGATGGCGGCGGAAAGCGAATCCGCGCTCTTTCGCCGCTATGAGGTCAATGTCGTCGTCGACAATTCGGGCGTCACCGGCGCGCCGATCGTGTCGGAGGACCGGCCAACGCATCAGAATCTGATCGGGCGGTTCGAGCATATGGCGCGGTTCGGCGCGCTCGTCACCGATTTCAACCTGATCGTCGCCGGCGCCCTCCACAAGGCGAATGGCGGCTACCTCGTGCTCGATGCGCGCCGGCTGCTGCTCGCCAATTACGGCTGGGACGCCTTGAAGCAGGCGCTGCGCACCGGCGAGATCCGCATCGTCTCGCTGGAGCAGATGCTGAGCCTCCAAAGCACCGTCTCGCTCGAGCCCGAGCCGATCCCGCTTCAGGTGAAGGTGGTGTTGGTCGGGCCGCCCATGCTCTATTACCTCCTCTCCGACTCCGATCCCGATTTCAAGGAATTGTTCAAGGTCGCGGCGGAATTCGATGATCGCCTCGACCGCACGCCCGAAGCGACCGGGCTCTATGCCCGCGTCATCGCCAGCACCGCGCGGCGCGAGCGGTTGCACCCGTTCGATCGGGGCGCCGTTGCCCGCCTCGTCGAGGAGTCGGCGCGGCTGGGCGGCGATGGCGACAAGCTGACGACGCGCATCGCCGAGGTCAGCGATTTGATGCAGGAGGCCGATCATCGTGCCGGCACCGCCGGTCGCGGCGTCGTCGGCCGCGCCGATATCGAGACCGCGATCGCGGCCCGGCGCCGCCGCGCCGACCGCATCTACCGCCGCTATCAGGAAGAGATCCTCCGCAACACCATCCGCATCGAGACCACGGGCGCGCGCGTCGGCCAGATTAACGGCCTTTCCGTCTTCAGCCTCGGCGACATGAGCTTCGGCAACCCGACCCGGATCACCGCGCAGGTGCGGTTCGGCCGCGGCGAGCTCATCGATATCGAGCGCGAAGTCGCGCTCGGCGGCCCCATTCATTCGAAAGGCGTCTTGATCCTTTCGGGCTTCCTCGGCGGCCGCTTCGGCCGCAGCGGCCCGTTATCGCTGACGGCGAGCCTCGTCTTCGAGCAATCCTATGGCATGGTGGATGGCGACAGCGCCTCGGCTGCGGAGCTGTTGTCGCTGCTCTCGGCCCTGTCGGAGACGCCGATCAAACAATGCTATGCCATCACCGGCTCGGTCGATCAGCTCGGCCGGATTCAGGCGATCGGCGGCGTCAACGACAAGATCGAAGGCTATTTCGATGTCTGCACGGCGCGCGGCACTTCGGGCGAGGAAGGCGTCATCATTCCGGCGACCAACGTGCGCCATTTGATGCTCCGCGCCGATGTGGTCGAGGCGGCGCGCGCCGGTACGTTTCGCATCATCCCGATCGAGACCATCGATCAGGGCATCGAGATACTGACCGGCGTCCCGGCCGGTACGCCCGACATTTCCGGCGACTATCCCGAAGGCACCGTGAACCGCCGCG
Organism: Allostellaceae bacterium; assembly: GCA_050729815.1. Lineage (GTDB taxonomy): Bacteria > Pseudomonadota > Alphaproteobacteria > ATCC43930 > CGMCC-115725 > JAATGI01. The sequence goes on along the minus strand of JBOHLV010000216.1, from coordinate 4,650 downwards.
TCGCCGCCCGGCTCGCCTTGCTCGCCCGACAGGCCTTGCCCTATCGTCCGCCGCGCGGCTTCCGGCCGCGCCACCGGCTGGAGAGAGCGCATGACGAGGATTGAATTCCATCGCGTGGTGATCGCCTGCGACGCCCGCGCCGATCTCCGCCGCGCGGTCGGCGAGGCGGCGGTGCTGGCGGCCGAATGGCGTGCGGAGCTGTCGGGCCTCTATGTCGAGGATGAGAATCTCTATCGCCTCGCCGAACTCGACGAGATCGTGCGCCATGTCGGCTTCTCGCCGGCGGAATTCGAGGCGCCGGCGGCGGAGACGCTGCGCCGGATGCTGCCCGCCTATGCCGAAATGATGCGCACCGCGCTCGAGGCCGCGGCGCGGCGGCATCGCCTCGCCTGGTCGTTCGCGACCCGGCGGCTGGTGCCGTCGGTCGCGATGTTCGAGGAACTCGACTACGACATGCTGATCCTCGATGCGGGGGCGCGGCCGGTCTCGGGCGAATGGCGGCCGCGCTCGACGTGGCAGGCGATCGCGCTCGCCGCCGCCCATACCGTGCTCCTGAAGCGCCACCGCGCTGGCGGCCACGGCACCGTGATCGTGGCGCCGCATGAAGATGCCGATCATGAGCGCCTCATCGCCTCCGCCTTCGCGCTCGCCGGCCCCCGCGACGGCATCGTCATCCTGTCGCCAGATCCGGCGGTTCGCCAATTGGCCGATCGCATCGCCGCCGAGCACCGCCGCTTCTATCGCCTCGAGGCCGCGCCCGCCGCGATCGAGGATTTGCTGGCGCGGCTCGATGAACTCGATCCGGCGCTGCTTGTCTTGAGCGCCGGCGACGACGCCGAACGGCTCGTCGCGCTCGCCGAAGGCACGCGCTGCGATCTCCTCCTGGTGCGATAGCGCCGCCGCGGATCAGCCGCCGCTCGCGCCCGCCGCGACCGCCGGCTTCGCCGCGGGCTCGGCGATGAGCGCCGCGAGTTCGCTCTCGTTGAGGGTCTCCTTCACGAGCAGCGCCTGGGCGCCGCGTTCCAGCACGGTGCGGCGCTGGTGCAGCACGCCGATCGCCTTCGCGAAGGCTTGGCCAACGAGATTGCGCACTGCGATGTCGATCTCGCGCGCGGTTTCCTCGCTGTAATTGCGGCCTTTGCCCCAGGGCTCGCCCCCCGGCCCCTCGATAAAATGCGAGCGCTGTTTCTCATAGGTGACGTTGCCGAGCTTCGGGTCCATGCCGTATTGCGTCACGATGCTGCGCGCGATCTCCGATGCCTTGGCGAGGTCGTCGGCGGCACCGGTCGAGATTTCGTCGAACACGATGCTTTCGGCCGCGCGCCCGCCCAGGAGCACCGCCATCTTGTCTTCGAGTTCCCGTTGCGTCATGAGGAACCGGTCTTCCGTCGGCCGCTGGATGGTATAGCCCAAGGCGCCGATGCCGCGCGGGATGATCGAGACCTTATGCACCGGCTCGGCGCCGGGCAGCGACAGCGCCACCAGCGTATGCCCCATCTCGTGATAGGCGACGGTCTCGCGCTCATGCGGATTGAGGAGCCGATTCCTCTTTTCAAGGCCGGCAACGATGCGCTCCACCGCCTCGGTGAAATCGGCCATCGTCACGTTGTCGGCGCCGTGCCGGGTCGCGACCAGCGCCGCCTCGTTGATGAGATTGGCGATGTCAGCGCCGGTGAAGCCGGGCGTGAGGGCGGCGATCTCGTCGGGCGACACATCCTTCGCCAATTCGATTTTCTTCAGATAGATCTTGGCGACATCGGCGCGGCCCTTACGGTCCGGCCGATCGACCAGCACCTGGCGGTCGAAGCGCCCGGCACGCAGCAATGCGGGATCGAGAATCTCCGGCCGGTTGGTCGCCGCCAGCACCACGACGCCAATCGAAGGATCGAAACCGTCCATTTCCGTGAGCAACTGGTTCAGCGTCTGCTCTTTTTCGTCGTGGCCGCCGCTCGGCCCATAGCTCGACCGCGCGCGGCCGAGCGCATCGAGCTCGTCGATGAACAGGATCGCCGGTGCCTTCTCGCGCGCCTGCTTGAACAGGTCGCGCACCCGTGCCGCACCGACGCCAACGAACATCTCGACAAACTCGGAGCCGGAAATCGAGAAGAACGTCACGTGCGCCTCGCCGGCAACCGCGCGCGCCAGCAGCGTCTTGCCGGTGCCGGGAGGGCCGACCAGCAGCACCCCCTTGGGAACTCGTGCGCCCAGCCGCCCATAGCGCCGCGGATTCTTGAGGAAATGCACGATCTCCTCGAGCTCCGCCTTGGCTTCGTCCACTCCGGCGACGTCGGCGAAGCGCACGCCGACGTCCGTCTCGACATAGATCTTCGCCTTGCTCTTCCCGACCGAGAACATTCCCATCCCGCCCATGCCGCCGCGCGCGGCCGGGCGGATCAGGAACATCCAGATCACCACCAGAACGACGATTGGAATGATCCAGGCGAGCGCGCGCTCGAAGATGCCGGGCGGCGGCGCGCCCGCAAAGGATACGCCCTCCTTCTCGAGCCGGTTGGCAAGGACAGGCTCAACCCGGCGAGTCTGGAACTGCGCCGGCTCACCTTGCTTGGCCGTCGTAAATTTCCCGGTGATCTGGTGCGCTCCGACCACCAGATCCTTGACCTCGTGCTTCTGGAGCAGAGTCAGGAATTCACTGTACGGGACGGTCTTCACCGTCTCCGGCTTGCTGCCGATAAATTGTTCGATCGCGAGCAGCGCCAGAAACGCGACGATGAAGTACCAGAAATGAACGTGTTGTCCGCGCTTGAAATCCATACGCTCAGCTCTCCGGCACCGCTCGCAAAAGCGCTCTCGCCTCTGCGCTCATCGCACACCCAGCACGGCCGCACCCAGAACCCGCCCGGCGGCAAGGTCCGCAAGCGCATCATTAGCATCAAACAGCGGATAAAGTGTCGTTTCCGTTCGGATCGGCACGTTTGGTGCGAGCTGTAGGAATTCCATGGCATCCGCGCGCGTGAGATTGGCGACCGAGCGCAGGATTCGTTCCTGCCAGAGAAGAGCATAGGGAAAAGCCGGAATGTCGCTCATGTGGATACCGGCACAGACCACGGTCGCAGCAATCGCGCTCGCCGCCAACGCCGCCGGAACGAGACCACCCACGGGCGCGAAGATGATCGCTGCATCGAGATCCTCGGGCGGCTTCTCGTCGGATCCGCCCGCCCAGTCCGCGCCGAGGCCGCGTGCGAAATCCTGGCTCGCCGCATCGCCCGGCCGCGTGAAGGCGAACACGCTCCGCCCCTCCCATTTGGCGACCTGGGCGATGATGTGCGCCGCCGCCCCGAATCCGTAGAGCCCTAATCGCCGCCCCGGCCCCGCCATCTTGAGTGAGCGATACCCGATCAGGCCCGCGCACAGGAGCGGCGCCACGGCTTCGTCAGAATAACCCTCCGGGATCGGGAAACAGTAGCGCGCGTCTGCAGCGCACAATTCGGCGTATCCGCCGTCGATCTGATAGCCGGTGAAGCGCGCGTACGGGCACAGATTTTCGCGGCCCGCCCGGCACATCGCGCACTTGCCGCACGTAAACCCGAGCCACGGCACGCCCACCCGATCGCCCGCGTGGAACGCCTCGACGCCCGCCCCCACTTCGGCAACCCGCCCGACTATCTCATGACCGGGGACGAGTGGCAGCTTCGGTTCCGTAAGGTCGCCCTCGACGACGTGCAGGTCCGTCCGGCAGACCCCGCACCTATGCACCTCGACCAGAACCTGGCCGGGCCCCGCCACCGGATCGTCGAGCGTCTCCGCCGCGAGCCTCTCCCGCTGCCTCCTCAGGACCATCGCCCGCATGCGCGCTTCCCTTCACACCGCCGTCATATAGGTGCTAGCGCCATGCCAGTGAGCAGCGCGGCGCGCGGCCGCGGCCGCGCTTGGGGGAAAGAGCATGCCCAATGACGAGACAGCAGCCCGCCCGGTCGAGACGGTGATCGGCTCCGCGCGCGCGATCCTCGGCGAGCGCCTGAGCACGAACACGAGCCTTCGCGAGCAACATGCCCACGGCGAGGATACCCAGCCGCGCTCCTTGCCTGACGCCGTTGCCTTCGTTGAAACCTCCGATGAGGTGGCGCGTCTCCTCGCGCTCTGCAACGCGCACGCCATCCCGGTCGTTCCCTTCGGCGCCGGCACGTCGCTCGAGGGCCACGTCACGCCCGTCCGCGGCGGCCTCAGCCTCGATCTCTCCCGCATGCAGCGCGTTATCGCGATCAATCAGGCAGACATGGATTGCCGCATCGAGGCCGGCGTCACCCGCCAGCAACTCAATGCCCATCTCCACGACCAGGGGCTCTTCTTTCCCGTCGATCCGGGAAGCGAATGCACGATAGGCGGCATGTGCGCGACCCGCGCCTCCGGCACCGCCGCCGTCCGCTACGGCACCATCCGCGAGAACGTGCTCGGCCTCACCGTGGTCCTCGCCGACGGGCGGCTCATCCAAACCGGCGGCCGGGTCCGGAAATCGGCGACCGGCTACGATCTCACGCGTCTGTTCATCGGCTCCGAGGGCACGCTCGGCGTCATCACCGAAATCCAGCTTCGTCTGCACGGGATTCCCGAGGCGATCTCGGCCGTGACCTGCCAGTTCCCGGATCTCGCCGGCGCGGTCGAAACGGTGATCTCGGTCATGCAGGCCGGCAT
>JBOHLV010000215.1:0-8450 GCA_050729815.1 Allostellaceae bacterium | reverse complement strand
GTTTTGGTGCTGTATTATGGGGCTTACGGGCATGTCGAGACGCTGGCCCAGGTGGTGGCAGAAGGCGCCAAATCGGTCGCCGGCGTGGAGGTCGCGCTGAAACGCGTACCGGAGCTGTTTAGCGAGGAACAGGCGAAGGCGCGGCACCAGAAGACCGACTATATCGCGCCCGAGGCGACGCCCGAGGAATTGAAGGACTATGACGCGGTGATCTTCGGCGCCGCGACCCGCTATGGCATGATGGCGGCGTCGATGAAGCACTTCCTCGACCAGACCGGCTCGCTCTGGTTCACGGGCGCGATGATCGGCAAGGTCGCGAGCGTCTTCAGCTCCGCCAACACCCAGCATGGCGGCCAGGACCCCGCGATCCTCAGCTTCCAGACCTGCCTTCAGCATCTCGGCATGATCATCGTGCCGATCGGCTTCGCCGCCCAGGGCCTGAACAATATGGACGAGATCAGCGGCGGCTCGCCCTATGGCGCCTCGATCGTCGCCGGCACCATGCAGCAGCCGAAGGCGGTGAGCGAGAACGAGAAGGCGATCGCCCGCTACCAGGGCAAATTCGTCGCCGAGACCGCCGATGCGCTGGTGCGCGGTCGCGCGGCGCAAAAGGGCTAGCTAGGACCGAGGAGCAACGGAAATGGATGGACAGACTCTGACCTATCGGCCGGTGACGCAGCGGGTGCGCGGCACGCCGGTCAGCGACGGCGCCGGCGTCCGGCTCAATCGCCTCATCGGCACACCGCAGCTTGACGAAGTCGATCCGTTTCTGATGCTCGACGAATTCCGCTCGGACGAAGCCGCCGATTACATCGCCGGCTTCCCCGATCATCCCCATCGCGGCTTCGAAACCGTGACCTACATGCTGGCGGGGCGCATGCGCCATCGCGACAACAAGGGACATGAGGGCCGGCTCGACGCTGGCAGCGTGCAATGGATGACGGCGGGGCGCGGCATCGTCCATTCGGAAATGCCGGAGCAGGAGAATGGCCTGATGTGGGGCTTCCAGCTCTGGGTCAATCTGCCGGCAAAGGACAAGATGACGGCGCCGCGCTATCAGGAGATTCCGCCCGCCGAGATTCCGACGGTCACGATCGGCGGCGGCCGGATCAAGGTGATCGCCGGCGCGGTCGAGGGCGCGGCCGGACCGATCCACGGCATCGCGACCGATCCCGTCTTCCTCGATATTTCGCTGTCGCATCAGGGATCGTTGGTGTTGCCGTTACCGCCGGACCACAGCGCCTTTCTCTATCCCTTCGAGGGTAGGGTCCAGGTGGGCTCGCCGGGCGAGCCGCTCGGCCATGGCGACCTTGCCGTTCTTGGTGCCGGCAACGCGGTGCGGCTCAAGGCCGATGGCGGCGCGGCGCGGCTACTCTTGGTGGCGGGCCGGCCGCTCAAGGAAAAAATCGTGCGCTACGGCCCGTTCGTGATGAATTCGCCGCAGGAAATCCGCGAGGCGATGACGGATTATCAACAGGGCCGGTTCTAGGCTCGGGCGTTCCGGCACCCGAAGGGAGGGGGACGATCATGCGCAAGGCGGGATATGGGGTGATGGTGCTTGCGCTGGCGACGATGCTCGCCTCCTGCACCGGCGCGCCCGATTGGGTGAAACACGGCGCGACGCCCGATGAAACCAGCTCCGCCTATGCCGATTGCCGCGCCAATACCCAGCGCGACATCCAGACCGACGTCAATATCGACACCGATATTGCCGCCAGCATGCAGCGCAACTGGCAGCATTCCCAATCGACGGACACGCATCTGGCCGCCGATGCGTCGCTGAACAACGACCGCACCCGGGGCCTCTTGAAGGCCTGCATGGAGACCAAGGGCTATGCTCCGACCAGCAGCGGCCCGACCGTCAGCCCCGGCTGGTGGCCCTTTCCGGATATGTGAGGCGGATGATGCCGGTTCTCGGATACCGGGGTTTACCGGTGGCCTAAAGTCAGAGCCGTCTTTCAGGGACAGTTTCGCGCGGGGCGATAACCTGCCGCCTCCGCAGCCGCGGCGTCTCGAAACGGCACGCGATTGTGGAACGCGATCGCGTTGTAATAGGGGCAGCCGGGCCATTCGTAAATGGAGGTTCGCCGGTTGCCGCGGACTGCCCCATGATAATCCGCGTCGCACGCGACCCGACGATCCGATCCATCGAAACAGAGGGTTGCCGTCACATCGTGCCGGAACGCCCATGGCGGGTTCGGATCGGGGTCGGTCCAAAGCCCGATTCGTCCCTCATGCGCGGTGTCCTCAGCGGCAGCATAGAGCCTTCGATCCCGTGGCGTCTGTTCGTCGTCAAATTGTTTGTAATCCCAGGCGGCGCCGGCTTTGAGCTGATCAAGATCGACATCTTCGCCATTGGACAACAGTATTTTGCAGACCGGCCGGCCATAGCTTTCTTCGCCATCGCAGTCGAGGGTTACGACCTTACCGGCGACCAGGCGCGCCAGATTTTCCGTGGCGCGACGACCGAACCGCTGATTGTACTCGGGGGCGTCGATGCCGCTGAGCCGGATCCGGTATGCGACATGATCGGCCGCACGAACCACAATGGTATCGCCGTCGATCACACGAACGACGCGTGCGGTGATCGTCCTGGCCGGGGCGGCCCCGGTCACGGCGATCAGCGAGACAATCACCAGAAGCATCGAAAATGGTCTGGCCATCCGCCGATTGTGGCGGCGCCTTCTTAATATTCGGTTATGCGGCCCGCTTGATGATGGCGGTCAGGCGGTTACGGTTTTCCGCCATAGGTATGTTCCGGGCCGGGGAAACGGCGCTCTCGGACATCCTCGGCATAGGCTTCAACCGCGGCCGTGATCTGCGGCGCGAGTTCGGCATAGCGCTTGACGAAACGCGGCTTGAACTCGGTGAACAGGCCAAGAATGTCGTCGATGACCAGAATCTGGCCGTCGCAATGGGCGGAGGCGCCGATGCCGATGGTCGGGATCGCGATCGCGTCGGTGACGGTGCGGGCGAGGCTTTCCGTCACCCCTTCGATTACCACGGCAAAGGCGCCGGCCGCGGCCACGGCGCGGGCATCGGCCAGAATCCGCGCCTGATCCTCCTCGCTGCGCCCTTGCGTTTTGAAGCCGCCGGTCGTCACCGTGTTGGCGGTCTGCGGCTGAAGCCCTATATGGGCCAGCACCGGGATTCCGCGCTCGACGAGAAAGCGGATGGTCGGCGCCATCACCTCGCCGCCTTCGATCTTGACACCGGCGACGCCGCTCTTCGCCACCGCCCGTGCCGCGTGGCGATAGGCCTGGGTCGGCGATTCCTGATAGGTGCCGAACGGCAAATCGAGGATCACCGCCGCGTGCCGCGCGCCCCGCGCCACCGCCGCGCCGTGGCGGATCATCATCTCCAGCGTCACCGGCACCGTCGAATCGAAGCCATAGACCACCATGCCGAGGGAATCGCCAACCAGGATGAGATCGACCGTGGCATCCATGAGCCGCGCCATTGCGGTGCTGTAGGCGGTAAGGCACACGATCGGCGTTCCGCCTTTGCGTTGGCGCAGGTCGGCGGGGCTGACCCTGTGGTTGGGCGGCGACACCGGTGCGGTCACTTCGCGGCTCCTCGGCCCGTTGCAAGCGGGCCACAGGCTGCCCCTGCCGTGAGTCCCGGTCAAGGCTCGCTTTTTCTAATATCATTAACCTACCTTAGGTCGATTATTAACTTTTTAATTCGTGTATAAGTAGTATCCCCGGCATTGATAAAGATCTTGGGAATCGAATGGCCATGTCAGACATGCCTTTACATCTTCTTGTCATCGAGGATTCGCCCGACGATGCCGAATTGCTGCGGCTCGAGCTCAGCCGCGCCGGGTTCACCGTCATCATGCGGCGGGTCGAGAGTCTGGCCGCGATGTCGGCCGCGCTCGACGAAGACGCCTGGGATGTCGTCGTCTCCGATCATTCGATGCCGGGGATGACCTCGTTCGACGCCTTGACCAATCTGCGCGACCGCGATCTCGACCTGCCCTTTATCATCTTTTCCGGCGGCATCGGCGAGGAGGAGGCGGTGGCGGCGATGCGCGCCGGCGCCCGGGATTATGTGATGAAGGGGCATGTCGCGCGGCTGGTGCCGGCGATCAGCCGCGAGATCAAGGAAGCCGAGGCCCGGCGCAATCGGCGGCGCGCCGAGGCGGCGATGCGCGAGCTTGAGGAGATGCGCGAATTCGCCCTCGAATCGGCCGGGATCGGCGAATGGGAGATTGAGCTCGCCACCGATCAGTTCCGCCCGTCCTCGCGCTGTCTTCGCCTCTTCGGCCATCGCGACTTGCCCGCCGGCTGGGGTTATCGCGAGGCGCTGGCGCAAGTCGCGCCGGAGGACCGCGCGCGGGTCGAAGCGGCGCTTGAGCGCGCCCGCGACACCGACGCCGAGCTCGATCTCGAATGTCGGGTCATGTGGCTCGAGGGCGGCGTCAGTCGTTGGATTTGGGTGCGCGCCCGCCGCTTCGCGCCGGCGAACCGGGCGCCGATCCTCGCCGGCATCATGGTCGATATCAGCCCCCGCAAGGAGACCGAAGCCCAGCTTCACCAGGCGTTGAAGATGGAGGCGATCGGCCAGCTCACTGGCGGCATCGCCCATGATTTCAACAATCTCCTGACCGTGATCCTGGGCAATAGCGGCCTCCTTGCCGAGGAGGTCGCGGACGATGCCGACAAGCTCGATCTCGTCACCAGCATCCATCGCGCCGGCCGCAGCGGCGCCGAGCTGACCCGGCGCCTCTTGGCCTTCGCCCGGCAACAGCCGCTCCAGGTTGAAGAAATCGATCTCGGCCGCCATCTCGGCGATGCGCGTTCGTTGCTGCGCCAGCCGCTGGGGCCGGGCATCACCCTCGATGTGGTCGCCGAGCCGGACTTGCCGAGGGTGCGGATCGATCCCGCCCAACTGGCGACGGTGGTGCTGAACCTCGTCATCAATGCCCGTGACGCGATGCCCGATGGCGGCGCCATCACCGTCGCCGCGCGCAAGGTCATCGAGGAGCCGGGCGATTTCGTGCTGCTTCGGGTCGCGGACACCGGCACCGGCATGCCGGCCGAGGTCGTGGCGCGCGCGGTCGAACCGTTCTTCACGACCAAGGAAGTCGGCAAGGGAACCGGCCTCGGCCTCAGCATGGTTTATGGCTTCGTGCGGCAATCGGGCGGCCGGATGACGATCGACAGCGCGCCCGGACGCGGCACCGCGATCAACATCCTCCTGCCCGCGACGGGCTCGGCGCCGCGCGAGGCGACGTCTTCGACGCGCGCACCGATCGCCGGGGCGCGGCGTACGACGACGATCCTCGTCGTCGATGACGATCGCGCGGTGCGCGACTATCTGGTTGCCGTGTGCCGCGGCCTCGGTCATCGCGTCGTCGCGGCCGCCGACGGCAACGCGGCGCTGGCGGCGCTCGACGCGACGCCGGAGATCGAGCTTCTCTTTAGCGATGTCGCGATGCCGAACGGCATGACCGGCTATCAGCTCGCGTCGATCGCGCGCACCCGGCGGCCGGGACTCAAGATCCTGCTCACCTCGGGCTTCCCGGCCAAGGAGATGTCGCGCCATGGCGGCCTCGATCCCGATATCCGCATTCTGCAGAAGCCTTATGACCCGGTCGAGCTTGGCTCCAGCATCGCCGCCGCGTTGGGCGATTGAGGCATGGCGTCAGGTGCCGGCTCCGTCTCCGACTCCGATGTCGACTCCGGCTCCGGCTCCGGTGTCGGCTCCGGCTTGGGCTTGGGCAGGCTGAAATAGAAGCGGGCGCCGCGGCCGATCTCGCCCTCGCCCCAGACGCGGCCGCCATGGCGCAGCCCGATGCGTTGAACGATCGCGAGGCCGACGCCGGTGCCGGGATATTGCGCGGCGGAATGCAGACGCTGAAACACGCCGAACAGCTTGCTGTAATATTTCATGTCGAAGCCGGCGCCGTTATCCTCGACGCGATAGACGATTTCGCGCTCGATTTCCGCGGCGCCGACGACGATCCGCGGCGCCGCCTGCTGGCTGCTGTATTTCGCCGCGTTGGAGAGGAGATTGGTCCAGACCTGCCGCAACAGCGTCGGGTCGCCTTCCGCCGGCGGCAGCGCGTCGAGGACGAAGGTCGCGCCGTAATCGAGATGGTCGTCCTTGATCTCCGTCCACGCCTCTTGGGCGAGCACCGTCATGTCGATCGGCGCGCGGCGGATCGACTGCCGCCCGATGCGCGAGAAGGCGAGCAGATCGTCGATCAGCGTGCCCATCTTGCGGCTGTTGTTGCGCACCACCGACATCAGGCGCCGGCCCTCATCATCGAGACGATCGGCATAATCCTCCTCCAGAATCCGCGCGAACCCGTCGATCGCCCGGAGCGGCGCGCGCAGATCGTGCGACACGGAATAGGAGAAGGCTTCGAGCTCCTTGTTGGCGACCTCGAGTTGTGCCGTGCGTTGCCGGACGCGTTGCTCAAGCTCGCCGGTCATTTCGCGCAAACTCGCCACCATTTGGACGAACGCCTCGGCGAGCCGGCCGATCTCGTCGCGTCGCGGTGGCGCCGCTAGGTCGGTCATGAGATCGCCCTTTGCGATCCGCGTCGCGGCGGCGGCAATGCGCCGGATCGGATTCGCGATCTCGGCGTTGAGCCTGAGCGCGATCGGCACGGCGACTGCCAGCGATCCCAATGCCGCCAAGAGCAGGATGCCGATATAACTGAAGAGCCGCCAGATCATCGGCGCGGTCGTGGCGCGCAAGTAAACGGTACCGAGCCGGTCGCCGTTCTGAATCACCGGCACCACCACGGCGAGCTGGTTGTCATGGAACGACTGGCCGATGGGACCGGAGGCGGCGGGCACCGGCGCCGCGTCGCGATCCCGCCGCAAATAGCGGGCGAACAACCGGCCCTTCGCGTCATAGACGGCGGCGGCGGCGATCTCGGGATTGGCCTTCAGCGCGGCGAGATAACCATCGGCGGCATGGTTGTCGCTGAACGCCAGCGATGCCGTCACGCTGCCGGCCAGGATTGCGGCCTCGGCCGAAATCTCCCGCGTCTTGCGCTGGTGGAATTCGTGGCTGTCATAGGCCGCCAGGATCGCGCCGGCAAAGGATTGCGCGATGATGCCGGTGAGCAGGGTCACCGCCACCAGCTTCCAGCGGATCGGCATATCGGCGAGGAGACGCATCAGGGCGCTCCCGCGCTCATTTGCGGTCGCTCACGGCGAGGGCGAGGCTCAGGAGTTTCGAGCTGATGACGAGTCGGTTCCGTGCCGCCGCCCGGGCATTGATCGCGAAGCGGACATGATCGTCCTGGATGACGAAGGAGATGACGCTCGCCATGGTGCCGGCGTCGAGAACATCGGTGACGGTGAGCACGCCGGCCCCCTCGACCACGGCAAGGATGGCGGCGATCCGCTGTCGGTCGGCGCCCGCGATATAGAGAATCTGGCAATCGGAGGCGCGCGTCACCGTGGCAAGGCGCCGAACCACCAGCGGCCGTCCGCCGACATGCTTGCCCGCGAGAATGGCCCCGAAGCTCCGGGCGGGCGGCATCTTGCCGGTGACGCAGAGATTGAGGGCGCTCGCCGCTTTGGCGAAGGTCGCTGGCGGCCAGCGGACGAAATCGCCGAAGCGATAGAGATAGGCCGCCTTCACCGCCACTTCGAGCGATTCGCCGGCGGCTGCCTTCGAATGCGGCACGATCATCGCCATCGCGAGCGCGGCCAAGAGAACCGCGGCGAGCATCCGGCATCCGGCGCGGCGGATCACGGCGCCCCGGGCGCGCGGTTCAGCGCCAGCCAATAGATGCCGAGCTTCGAGACCTCGTCGACGAACTTCTCGAAATCGACCGGCTTCACGATATAGCTGTTCACGCCGAGGTCATAGCTGCGCACGATGTCGTCCTCCTCGTTGCTCGAGGTCAGCATCACCACCGGGACCGCGCGGGTCTTCGCATCGGCCTTGAGCGCGCGCAGCACGTCGATGCCGTCCATCTTCGGCATTTTGAGGTCGAGGAGGATGATCCTCGGATTGCCGTTGGTCCGCGTCGCATAGTCGCCGCGGCAGAACATGTAGTCGATCGCCTCGCTGCCGTCCTTCACCCATTCGATGCCGTTGGCGAGGTTGCGCCGCCGCAGCGCGCGCATCGTCATCTCCGCATCGTCGGGATTGTCCTCGACCAGCAGAATCTCGATTACGGCAAGATCATTCATGTCATCCTCCCGGCCCGGTCAGAACCGCACACGCGTTTCGAGATAGAAGCTGCGGCCGACCTCGTCGATGAGCGGCGGTTCGGCGAATTCGAGATGGCGGGCGTGCAACAGGTTGAAGCCCGAGAGCGCGATCTCGACCCGCTTCGACACCGCCCAGTCGAGGCTGGTGTTAAGTTCGACATAGCCCGGCACCGCCGGGTTCGGCAGCGGTCCGACATAGCGCAGATCGGCCTGCCACGACAGGTTCGGGAGGAGGCGGATCGTCGAGCGCAAGGAACCTTGCGC
>JBOHLV010000214.1:0-5922 GCA_050729815.1 Allostellaceae bacterium | reverse complement strand
CGCCTTCGAGATGGTTCTTGATGAGATAGATGCGGCCGCGCGGGCTGTCGAGCTCGTCGCCCAAGAGCACATAGGTCGGACAAGTGGCAAGGCAGAAGCCGCAATGGACGCAGGCGCGCAAAATCTTTTCTGATTCTGCGATGTCGAGATCGGCCAGTTGCGCCAGGGTGAAGTTGGTTTGCATTCTAGCGAACGTCGCTATTTGGCTTTTTTCGTCTTGGCCCGGCTTGGCCGGGCCATCCACGAATTTTTCCGGATCGCGTGGGATTGATTCGTGGGTGGCCCGCCTTCGCAGGCCATGACGATAAAGGAATGGATGACATCCTCATGAAGCTTTTTGCCTCTCTCGATACATCCGCCCCGGATTGAGAATTCCCTTGGGATCGAAGCTCGCCTTGATCCGGGAGGCCAGCGCCGCGAGCGCCGGCGGCAAGGGCTGGAACACCGGCACCGACGCGCGCAACGCCTCGCTGCCGCGGATCAGCGTGGCATGCCCGCCGGACTCCGCCAGCGCCGCGCGGATCGCCGTGGCACCGCCATCGCCGTCGCCGGGCATGGCAAGCCAGACGAGGCCGCCGCCCCAATCATAGAAATGAGTGAGCGCCGTCGACCCTGCCAGCGCCGCGACCACGGCCGGCCCGGCCGATGGCGGCACCGAGACGCGCCAGATCGCGGCTTCGTCGCGACCCATGAACGCCTCGGCGTCGCGGACGAAGTGCCAATAGCGCCGCGAGGCCGCACCATCGGCAATCTCGCATGGCGCGTGATTCGTCAGCAATCGCGCCAGCGCCTCGGCCCGCGCCGCAACCGACGGCGCATGGCCCTCGAGCCGGAGGAGCGTCATCGCGCGATCGCCCTCGGGCGTGGTACCGGTGGATAGATGGGCGGCGCCGCTGACCTCGAACGGACCGGCCAACGCGGCGGTCATCGCGGCAAGCGCCGCCTGATCGTCGAGACCATGTAAGACCAGAGTCCGCGTCTCTTCCGGCGCCGGCAGAACCTTCACCGTCACCTCGGTCAAGGCGGCGAGCGTGCCGAACGACCCCGCCATCAGCTTCGAGAGATCATAGCCGGTGACGTTCTTGACGACGCGGCCGCCGGATTTGAAGACCTCGCCAAGGCCGTTAACGGCGCGAAAGCCTAGATGATGGTCGCGGGCGGCACCGTCCTTGAGACGCCGCGGCCCAGAGAGATTGGTCGCAATGAGCCCGCCCAGCGTCGGCGCAGCATTGCCGCCCCAGAGCCGGCCCCAATCCGGCGGCTCAAAGGCGAGATGCTGGTGCGCCGCATCGAGCGCTTCCGTAATCTCGGCGAGCGGCGTCGCGGCGCCCGCGGTCAGCACCAGCTCTTCCGGTTCGTAAAGCCGGATACCGGCAAAGCGCGAGAGGTCGAGCGTCTGCGCCGCTTCGACCCGGTGGCCGAGGCCGCGCTTGCTGCCGCCGGCGACCAGTTCCAATGTTTCGCCACGCGCCGCCGCGGTCGCAATCACCTCGGCCAGTTCCTGCTCGTCCCCGGGGCGCAAGAAGGTCATCGGATGCCGTTCTTGGTGCCTTGGCGCCTTGGCGGGTCAAAATTCACGGTCAAAACCTCGGCAAATCGGGAAACGCCATTTGCCCGTGATGGATATGCATGCGGCCGAGCTCGGCACAGCGGCGCAATTGCGGGAACACCTTGCCGGGATTGAGCAGCCCTTCGCTGTCGAAGGCGCATTTCAAGCGCATCTGCTGGTCGAGATCGGTCGCGTTGAACATCGCCGGCATGAGGTCGCGCTTCTCGACGCCGACGCCATGCTCGCCGGTGAGGACGCCGCCGACCTCGACACAGAGCTTCAGGATTTCGGCACCCATCTCCTCGGCACGCTCCAATTCGCCCGGCGCGTTCGCGTTATAGAGGATCAGCGGATGAAGATTGCCGTCGCCGGCATGGAAGACATTGGCGACGCGAAGGCCGAAGCGCGCCGACAGCTCGGTCATGCGCAGCAGGACTTTGGGCAAGGCTTTCCGTGGAATCGTGCCGTCCATGCAGTAATAATCGGGCGAGATGCGGCCCACGGCGGGAAACGCCGCCTTGCGTCCGGCCCAGAAACGCAGGCGCTCCTCTTCCGAATTGCTGATGCGACACGACGCCGCGCGATTGTCCCTCGCGACCCTCTCGACCCGCGCGATCAAATGCTCGACCTCCGCCGGCGGCCCGTCGAGCTCGACAATAAGCAGCGCCTCCGCATCCAAGGGATAGCCCGCATGGACGAAATCCTCGGCGGCGTGGATCGCGGGCCGATCCATCATCTCCATCCCGCCCGGAATGATACCGGCGCCGATGATGGCGACGACCGTAGCGCCGGCATCCTCACTCGACGGGAAGGCGATGAGGAGAGCGCGCGCCGTCGTCGGCTTCGGCAGGATGCGCACCGTCACCTCCGTTACCACGCCGAGCAATCCTTCGGAGCCGATCATCACACCGAGAAGATCATAACCGCCGGCATCGAGACCCTTGCCGCCAAGGCGCAGGATTTCGCCCTCGATCGTCACCAGTTCGATCCCCAGCACGTTGTTGGTGGTGACGCCATATTTGAGGCAATGGACGCCGCCCGAATTCTCCGCGACGTTGCCACCGATGGTACAGGCGATCTGGCTCGACGGGTCGGGCGCATAGAAAAAGCCGGCATCGCTGACCGCCGTCGAAATGCCGAGATTGGTGACGCCCGGCTCGGCGACGACGCAGCGATTGGCAAGATCGATGTCGCGGATGCGGCTGAACTTCGCCATGCCGAGAATGATGCCGTCGGCGAGCGGCAACGCGCCGCCCGAAAGCGAGGTGCCGGCGCCGCGCGGCACCACCTTGATCCGGCGCTGGAAGCAATAGCGCAGGATGGCGGCGACTTCCGCCGTGGTCGCCGGCAGCACCGCGAGAAGCGGCGCCTCCCGATAGGCGGTGAGACCGTCCGTCTCATAGACGCGGCGCTCCTCCTCGCCCTCGATCACGGCATCGGGAGCGACGATGCGGCGCAAATCGGCCGCGATCTCGCGGCGCCGGGCGATGGTCGCCTTATCGGGTGCGGGCATCAACATGGCCAAACCTCCGCGCCTATCTTCTGTGGCACGTGGGCCCGGCGCCACAACAAAATGCGCTATTTCGTCGCCACCGTATTGGCGGCAAAGCCGTCATAGACGGAATAGAGCCCGGGCGTCCAGACCACGCCGAACGGGCGCCGAAAATAGGGACTGACATAGACGCTGGGCAGTAACAGATTGGCAACCGCGACGGCGAGCACGATGTGCCGCGGCCGGCGCGCGGCCCACCCGCTCCACGCCCACAGCAAGGTCAGGAACCCGACCTCGCCCATCCGCGAGCTGTCGTAGGAGAGGATCGAGATCGCGGCCATGGCAGAAAGCGGCGCCGCGAGGCGTGCAACTGCGCCCGCTCCCCATCGCCGCGCGACAAAGACCAACTGACCGCCGATCACCACCCAGAGCAGCTTGTTCGCGGCAAGGAGGCCGAAGAGAACGACCCACGGCCGATTGAGAAACGCGCTGGGCCCGGAAAGTCCCTGATAATGCACCTGCGCGGTCCAGCCGGCGACTACATCGAAGCCGAAATCGGTGAGCCACAGCAGCCCGTAAATCGCGAACGGCAGCGCCAGGACGGGCCATACCCGGCGCGGCACCAGCGGCGCCAGTGGCAGGAACAGGGCGAGCGCCAGCGCCTCATGCGCGAGGAGTGCCAACACGATCACGAAGAGCAGGCCTTCGAGGTCGATTTCGGCCAGCACCGCCGCCAGCACCAGCATCAGAACCAGCGGGTCGGGATAGCCCGGATACTGAAAGTTGAAGATGATGAAGGCCGAACTCGCGATGCTGACAAAGACGAGAAAACTCGGCTCGGCGCCAAGACGGCGCAGATAGGCGCGCGTCATCGCCAGCAGCCCGAACACGGTGAGGAAATGGAACAGGATGAAGAACGCGCCGCCGAGGTGCAGATAGTAAGCGAGCGCGACATCGAGGATCCGCCGGTTGAAGACCCCGGTATGCTGGCCGAACGGACCGAGCGACAACAATTGGTAATCGAGGCCGAGGCTCGAAGGCCGGGTCACGAAGGACAGGAGTTCGAGAACGGCGATCGCGTAGAGCGCGTGGCGCCCATCCTGGGGCTGCAACGTGCGAAGGACGTCGGCGATCAGCCCCCGGTTGCGCCATAAGAGGAGGGCGAGGCCGGCGAGAAAGAACGCCGCCTCGAAACGCGCGAGCGGATTGGGGACGAAACCAGGCGGCGCGAGCGCGGCGCGAACCGAGGCCGGCAGAAGCGCGAAAAATTGCTGCCAACGCTCGGCACCGATGCAAGCGATCGCCATGAGCGCGATCGCCGGCAGCCAGAACCCGACGAGATGACCGGACCGCGGCGGCTCGATCGTAAGGCGCAGCGACGGCAGCGCCGCCCCCGCGCCCGAACCGCCGATCGGCTCGGACGCCAAGCCGGCGCCGTCGATCGCGGCGTTCGCGAGTCGCGATCCGCGCTTGACCCGTCCATCAGGCCCAAAACCGCTCATGCCGCGTCAATGTCATGAGTCGCCGGGGCGTGCCACAACAAAAAACCGTGCCCAAAGGCACGGTTTCGCGCGCGGCACGGGGACCGGGCTTCAGCCCTGGCGGGCCTTGAAGCGCGGATTGCTCTTGTTGATGACATAGACGCGACCGCGGCGCCGGACGATGCGGCAGTTCTTGTCGCGTTTCTTCAAGGTTTTGAGCGAGTTGACGATCTTCATGTGACAGGTTCCGGCGAAAGAGGGGCGGACCATAAGGGCCGATCCAGGGTAAGTCAACCGCACATCAGCGTCGTCACGGCCGGGTACAATTTGTCCGGCCGTTTGCGGTAACCACGGTGACCTGGCATAGACCCGGTTATTCAATAGAGGTTGACACTCTGTCGCAACAGAGGAGATTTAGCGCGCAGCCCTGGTGGTCTTTTCCCTACTGAACTGAGCTATCGAAGCCCTAAATTAGTCGCCAGCATGCTCTCCAAACATCACCTTGTCCCAGCAGTTATAATAATATTCGCCGCGCTTGTGATGTTTTTTCACCTTGGGCAAAAATCGCTCTGGAATGATGAGGCATTCAGTTTCTTTGTATCTCGAAATGGTCCAATCAACGCAGCAAATTTCATTTCTCAGGACACACAACCACCACTTTATTACGCTATTCTAGGCATTTGGCTCAAAATAGGAAAAGGGGCCTTTGCGCTAAGAGCTTTATCCGCATTGGCATTGGTATTAGCGGTTCTCCCCCTCTATGGCGCCGCTGTCCGATTGTTTGACCGGCGCGTAGCCACTGTCGCGGCATTATTATTCGTACTCTCCCCTCTGGTTGTAGATTGGGCGCAGAAAGCGCGCCCCTATGCCGTTCAGACATCGCTGCTGTCATTCGCATTCTGGGGATTCATCGAGGTATATTGCTCTCCAGTCACGCGCCGGGATTGGATCGGCCAGAGCCTCTTCAGCACGCTTCGCACTCGAACTCTTCGTCCACTTCGGACGGACCTTGGTTGGGCCGCCCTCGTAGGCGGCGGCGGTTTTGCAATGTTGGCCCAGGACCCAGCCGGCTTTTTCCTGTTGGGTATGAATGTCGCGGTCCTGATTGACGTCCTGCCTCGACTGCGATCAAATATACGGTGGTTGTCAAATTGGGCCATTTCCCAACTGCTTTTATTGGGCATTTGGATGTTATGGCTGCCGACGTTCCTATCCCAGTTCAATGCCAATTTGACCCCGGCACAAATTGCATTACGGCACACCAACTTCCTGATTGGCTCGTCAGAATTGATCGCCAATCTGATTCAGATTTTCGGCATTGCCAGCGTCTGGCATGCGGAGCCGGTCTTTTTAGCCCTAATGCTTACGGCCGCGCTAATTGGCACCACACTCTTAATTCG
>JBOHLV010000213.1:0-4583 GCA_050729815.1 Allostellaceae bacterium | reverse complement strand
CCTCATGGATCGATCTCGTCTATATGTCGGGCCATACCTTGGATGGGGTGGTGGCCGCCGATGTTCTGGCGGTGGCGCTGTATCTCGGCCTGCCGGGCGATGGCACACGCCTGTCGCGCCAACGGCTATGGCTGGTCGGCGGGGTGCTTGGCCTGACCTTCGTCTTGCGCTTTCAGTTGGGGCCAGCGTTGCTGGTGGCGGCGGCCGGCATCTGCGGCTGGCGCGGCAGCGGCAAGCGCTGGCTCGCGCTCATTGCCGGGGCGTCGATCCCGGTGCTGGTGCTGGGGCTGCTCGATTGGGCGACGCTCGGCGTGCCGTTCAAGTCCATATTTATCAATGTCTGGGTCAATCTTGCGCTCGGGGTCAGTGCCGAGGCCGGAAAAGAGCCGTTTTATACCTATCTGGTGCTGCCGCTCGACATCTGGGGGCCGGTGGGATTTGTGGCCGTGATCGGCACCGCGGCCGTCGGCGCCCGGCGCCTGCCGCTCCTCGCCGCCGTGGCCATCGCCATGATCGCGGTTCTCTCTTTCATCCCGCATAAGGAATATCGCTTCATTTATCCGGCGATTGTCCTGGTCATCATATTGTCGGGAGTTGGCACGTCCGACCTCATCGCATTGCTGCGCGATGCCATACCGCGGCTCAAGGCGGCAACGCCCGCGCTCGTCGGCGCGGCGATCCTCCTGTGGTGCGGTCTTTCCTACAGCATCGCCCGATCGGCGATCTTCAGCATCCCCTGGACCCGCGAGCGCGCGCAGATCGAGGCGTTCCGCAATGTCGCCGACCATCGGGGCGCGTGCGGGCTCGGCCTCCTCGGCGTGCGCTGGACGGTAACGCCGGGCATGAGCTGGCTGCCCCCGCAAGTGCCGCTGGTGCAGCTTCGCCCCGCGACCTTCGACGCCGATGCCAGGGCCGTCGATTATGTCCTCGCCCGTGCGCGGTTCCGGCGGCTGACCGGGTATGAACGCACGCGCTGTTTTGCCGGGGACACCGATGCCTCGGGCGATGCGCATATGCGGCTCTGCCTCTGGCACCGAGCCGGCGGCTGCACCACGAAGGTGGCGGCGTTGCCGGTCAACTGGCCGGGCGTCCTCGTCAAGGCTTGGCATCGTGCGCCGCCGCCCTGGGACGAGCAAGCGGCGGTGCCGCGATGACCACCGGCGTCGCCCCGATCCCGCACAGCGTCCTCGACACGTTCCGCCGCGCGCCCTGGCTCGACCGGGCGCGGGTGATCGGCTGGGGCCGCGCCCTGCTGATCGTCGAGATCCTTGCGGTCATCGCCATCGCCGCCGGCACCTATGGGCTCTATATCCATCTGGCGAAGCCGAGCTCGACCGATTTCATCAGCTTCTTCTCGGCCGGACGGCTCGCCGATCTCGGCACCCCGGCGCTTGCCTATGATCCGGTCTATCACCGCGCGATGGAGCGGCTGGTGTTCGGCTCCGAGAGCCTGCCTTACGCCTATTTCTTCTTCTATCCGCCGACCTTTCTCGTCATCTGCGGCATCGTCGCGCTGATCCCGTGGTATCTTGCCGGCTTCGCGGTGTGGATCGTGGCGACCGGGGCGGTGTTCGTCGCGAGCCTCAAGGCGATCTTGAAGGATTGGGCGCTCGTCATCGCGTTCCTGTCCTTTCCCGCGGCGGCGGCGACGGTCGGGATCGGCCAGAACGCGCTGTTGACCGCGGGCCTGTTCGGCGCCGGAACCTATTTCATCGACCGGCGGCCGGTGCTGGCCGGTCTCCTATTCGGCCTTCTCGCCTATAAGCCGCATCTCGCCCTGATGGTGCCGATCGCGCTTCTGGCCGGGCGGCATTGGCGCGCCTTCGCCGCGATGGCGTTTTCCGGCCTCGCCATGATCCTGATCTCGTTCCTGTGGTTCGGGGACGGGACCTGGATCGCCTTCTTGCATGAGGCGCAGGCGGCGGCGCACTCCTTCACCTCGGGCCGGGTCGGGTTCGCCGGCCTTGTCAGCCTGTTCGCGGCGGCGCGCCTCGCCGGCATCGCCGCGCCCTATGCCTATGCGCTTCAGGGGGTCGCGGCCGTCATGGCGGCGGTGCTGACGGGATTGGTCTGGGCGCGGCGGCAGAGCCTGCCGGTGCGGGCGCTGGTGCTGATCGCGGCGTCGCTGTTCGCGCCGCCGGTGATCCTGTTCTATGACCTCTTGCCGGCCGCGATCGCGATCGCCTGGCTGCTTCACGATGCCCGGCGTACCGGCTTCCTGCCGTGGGAGAAAATCCTGCTTGGGATCATCTGGGTGGTGCCGATCCTGTCGCGCGGCATGGGTATCGCCTATGCGATCCCGATCGGGCCGGTCGCCACCATCGCGCTGCTCGCGCTTGCCTCGATCAGGGCCCGCAACGAATGGGAGATGAGACGCGCATGATCACTGGCGATACCCTCATCGGCGCGGTGCGCTGGAGCCGTTGGCTAGGCCGCGACCGGGTGCGCGGCTATGCCATTGTCGTGCTGGCGGTCGAGGTCCTGGCGCTGTTTTTCTGGGCGGGGCGGACCTACGACCTCTATCTGCCGATCAATCCGCCGACCTCGCTCGATTTTATGAGCTTCTATGCCGCGGGGACGCTGGTCGATCGCGGCGTGCCGGCCGATGTCTATAACCCGACAATCCATGAGAAGACCGAAAAGCAGATCTATGGCGATCCGCGGATCCCCTATTTCGGCTTCTATTATCCGCCGGTCTATGAGCTCATTTGCGCAATCCTCGCGCTGTTGCCCTTCACCCTCTCCTATCTCGCCTTCGTCGTGGTGACGGGGCTTGGGTTCCTTTGGGTGTTGCGAAGTACCGTCAAGGATGACGTGCTGATGCTGGCGCTGCTCTCCTTTCCGGCGGCGTTCTTCACCGTCGCGCTGGGTCAGGACAGTTTCCTGACGGCGGCCCTTTTCGGCGGCGCGATCCTCGCGCTCGACCGGAAGCCGGTGCTCGCCGGCATCCTCTTCGCGTGTCTTTGCTATAAGCCGCATTTCCTCCTTCTGGTGCCGGTGGCGCTGATCGCGGGACGATATTGGACGGCGCTGATCGCCGCCGCCGTGACCGGCATCGTGCTCGCGCTTCTCTCGCTGCTCCTCCTCGGCTGGCACACTTGGGAGGCGTTCTTCGGCAACATGGCGCTGGCGGAGGCGGTGTTCGAGACCGGGCGGGTGCGGTTCTATCACCTCGTCAATCTCTTCGGCGCGGTGCGGCTTCTGGGCGGCGGGATCGCGCTCGGCCTCGCCGTTCAGGCGCTCGCCGCCGTGGGCGCGGCCGCGGTGACGGCGATCGTGTGGTATCGCGGCGCGCCGCTTGCGATCCGGGCCGCGACCCTCATTGCCGCGACCATGATCGCGATGCCGGTGATCCTGTTCTATGACCTTCTGCCGGCGACGCTGGCGATCGGCTGGCTCGCGCGCGCGGCCCGGCGGGATGGCTATTTTCCTTGGGAGAAGACGATCATCCTCATGATGTGGCCGATCGCACTTTTATGCCGCGGCATCGGCGACAAAGTGGGGGTGCCGCTCGGCTGGCTCGTCACCTTCGGGCTGTTGGGCCTCGCGCTCCTCCATTTCGCCCATGAAAGAGGCTGGGCGCCGCGCCGGCTAGCGGCGGAACAGATCGGCGAGAAAGCCTAGGCCTGCCTCGTCCTTGGCCTCCCAGCGCTCGGCGATGGCGCGATAGCCGCTTGCGGCGCCATGGAACATCTCGGCGCCGGGATTGTTGCCGAGAAAGCCGGCGATCTCCTCCATTTCACCGACCCAGCGATAGGCCTTCGGATAGATGCCGGGGATCTGGCGTTGCAGCCATTGGAAGAGCAGGGGCTGCGATTCCGCGAATTCGGCGCGGAGCGCGGCGGCGCAGTTGCCGAGATCGGCGCCGCGCGCCACCGCGATCGCGATCGCCGAGAGCCCTTTGGTCAGGGCGGCATAAGACAGTTTCAACGCCGAGGCGGCGCCGATGCCGCCTTCGAGCGGGCGCAGATCGAGGCCGAAATCGCGTAAGCCCATAAGCGCCGACGCCGCCTCGCCGGAGGCATAAAGATGCGGCGAATAGCCGTCGGCGCGGGGCGGCCCGCCGATGATCCCGATATCGGCAAAGCGCGCGCCGGCGCCGGTCACGAGCCTGCCGACCTCGTGCACCGTCTCCGGCGCGACGGCGTTGCAATCGACATAGACGAAACCGGGCCGGACGTTCGCCAGCGCCGGCGCCAGCCGCGCCGCCAACGGTACCGCCTCCGCCGGCGGCAGGATCGAGAGCAGGAGATCGGCACTCGCGACGAGGGCGTCGTCGTTGTCGATCGCAGTCATGCCGGCGGATCGCGCCCGCTCTTCGCTTGCGGCGCTGCGGCCCTTTAGCGACGTCGTGACTTGGGCGCCGCGCTCACTGAGCCGCTGGCCAATGCCGGTGCCCATCTGGCCGGCCGCGATGATCGCTATGCGCATGCTCGCCTCGCTCGCTTCACTCGGTAGGGGAGTATGGCAAAAGGCGCCGCCCGGCGCCAAGACCGCTGAATCCATTAACCGACATTAACCCGTTGCGCTTGTGCAATGCGGCAGGCCGCCCTATGAATCCTCGCAACGGGAGACATTATTGC
>JBOHLV010000212.1:0-11758 GCA_050729815.1 Allostellaceae bacterium | reverse complement strand
TTCCTCGCCATCGCCGACACACTCGCCCGCCGGCCGCTGTTCGACACCGGTTGAGCAATTACAATTGCCACCGAATTAGATGGCACATATTTCCATCTGGCCGCTATCAATGCTTGGGCGATTTGATTAATAATATCCCATGACTCTTTATCTTCAAAATACCCAAATGGAATAAATACTTGTCCTGAGAACGGACGCATATCTTTTGTTAATTCTGCTTCCTGCCTATCAGTAATGCGACGAGCCGCTAGGCGTTCGTCTAAAGAGATGATTTTTGATCGCTGTGCCTCCTGTATATCATTAGACAAATTATCGACACGATCCCCAGATGTCCGTTCCAGCCAGATTCCGCCGATTACCACGAGACCGACAAGGACGATGACGATTTTCTTTAGCCGTTCTCTCCGTTTCTCTGGCCAGAGGATATCCAACACGATTTCGGCGCCGATGCCACCCAGGAGGACATCATTCCCGACATCACGCCAAAACCGCGCTGCCGTTAACGTCGGATCGATCAAAACGGCCTCGCGTGATTTTTACGTTGAGGCTGATAAATGGGCAGGCATCATATGGTGGCCTCTCACACTTGTCGCTTTTATTGCGTGGAGCTTTCGCGTTCGGAAGACTGGGCGCCCATGGGAATCAAATATATAAATCCAAAAATTTACGCCGCCCGCGCCTGCTCGGCGATGGCAGTTTCGACCGCTTGGAGCGCGGCTTCGGCCTGGCCGGCATCGGGACCGCCGGCCTGCGCCAGGTCGGGGCGGCCGCCGCCGCCCTTGCCGCCCAAGGCCGCGGCGCCGAGCTTCACAAGGTCCACCGCGTTGAACCGCCGCGTCAGGTCTTCCGTAACGCCGACCACGAGCGACGCCTTGCCGTCCGCCGTCGCCACCAAAGCGACGATGCCGGAGCCGATCTCGCGCTTCATCTCGTCGGCGAGACTCTTCAACTCTTTGGCCGGCAGATTCGCAACCACCCGACCGGCGAACTTGACGCCGTTCACCTCTTTCGTCGCGGCCGCGGATTTCGTGCCGCCGCCGGCCGCGAGCGCACGCCGTGCCTCGGCAAGCTCCCGTTCCAACTTGCGGCGCTCTTCGACGAGGCTCGCGACCCGCGCGGGCAGCTCCGCCGGTGCCGTCTTCAAGGCGCTCGCCGCCTCGCGGAGCAGCGCCTCCTCGCGATCGACATAGGCTTCCGCGGCGACGCCGGTCAGTGCCTCGATGCGCCGCACGCCCGATGCCAGCGAGCTTTCCGACACGATCTTGAAGAGGCCGATATCGCCGGTGCGCGCGACATGCGTGCCGCCGCATAGTTCGACCGAATAATGGCGGGCCTCATCGTGCTCGTCGGTGTCCTCGCCCATCGCGACGACCCGCACCTCATCGCCGTATTTTTCGCCGAAGAGCGCCATCGCCCCGGCCTCGATCGCGTTCTGCGGCGTCATGAGCCGCGTCGTCACCTCGCCATTCTGGCGGATGCGGTCGTTGACGGCGTTCTCGATCGCGATCACATCGTCATGGCCCAAGGGGCGCGGGTGGCTGAAATCGAACCGCATCCGGTCGGGCGCGACGAGCGAGCCCTTTTGCGTGACATGCCCGCCAAGCCGCTGGCGAAGCGCCTGATGCAGGAGATGCGTCACCGAATGGTTGGCGCGCAATTGCCGTCGCCGCGTATCGGCAACCCTGAGCGAGACCGTGTCGCCAACCCGAAGGCCGCCATGTTTCAGCGTGCCGAGATGAACGATGAGATCGCCTGCTTCCTTCTGGGCGTCCGCGACCGCGAACTGCGCGCCGTCGGCGCTGAACATCGCGCCGGTATCGCCCATCTGACCGCCCGATTCGCCATAAAACGGCGTCTGGTTGACGATGATCGCGGCCGCCGCGCCGGCCTCGATCCGATCAACGGGCTTGCCCTCGAAGAGGATGGCCTGCACCACGCCCTCGGCATTATGGCTGTCGTAGCCGAGAAACTCCGACGCGCCGAGCTGGTCGCGCAGTTGCAGCCAGAGATCGCCGGTCGCGGCTTCCCCGGAGCCGACCCAGTGCCGGCGCGCCTCGGCACGCTGTTTCTGCATCGCCGTGTCGAAGACATCGACCTCGACGCCGCGACCGCGACCGCGCAACACATCCTGGGTCAGGTCGAGCGGGAAGCCATAAGTGTCGTAAAGCTTGAAGGCGACCTCGCCGGGAAACGCGGCACCGGGTTTGAGCCGCCCATCCTCCTCGTCGAGGAGCCTTAGGCCGCGCTCCAGCGTCTGCTTGAACCCGGTCTCTTCGAGCTTGAGAGTCTCGGTAATCAACGGCTCGGCCCGCACCAGTTCCGGAAAGGCGGCGCCCATCTGGCGAACGAGCGCTGGCACGAGCCGCCACATCAAGGGTTCGCGCGCGCCCAGCATATGGGCATGGCGCATGGCGCGGCGCATGATGCGGCGCAGGACATAGCCCCTGCCCTCCTTCGCCGGCAGCACGCCGTCGGCGATGAGGAACGACGCGGCGCGCAAATGATCGGCGATGACGCGATGCGATACCGCCTGCGGCCCGTCCGGCGGCACGCCCGACGCCTCCGCCGAGGCGAGGATGAGGGCGCGGAAAATGTCGGTGTCGTAATTGTCCTCTTTACCCTCAAGCACCGCGGCGATGCGCTCAAGCCCCATGCCGGTGTCGATCGACGGCCGCGGCAGATCGTGACGGTCGCCCGGCCCCACCTGCTCATATTGCATGAAGACGAGGTTCCAGATCTCGACGAAACGGTCGCCATCGGCCGCGGCACTGCCCGGCGGGCCGCCCGGAATCTTATCGCCATGGTCATAGAAGATTTCGGAGCACGGACCACACGGCCCGGTCTCGCCCATCGCCCAGAAATTGTCCGATGTCGCGATGCGGATGATGCGGCTCTCGGGCAACCCCGAAATCTTGCGCCACAATTTGGCGGCGTCCTCGTCCTCGGCATAGACGGTCGCGGTCAGGCGCGCCGCCGGCAGGCCGAGTTCCTTGGTGAGGAGATTCCAGGCGAATTCGATCGCGACATCCTTGAAATAATCGCCGAAGGAGAAATTGCCCAGCATCTCGAAAAACGTGTGATGCCGGGCGGTATAGCCGACATTTTCGAGATCGTTATGCTTGCCGCCGGCGCGGACGCATTTCTGCGACGAGGCGGCGCGGGAATAGGGCCGCTTCTCGGCGCCGGTGAAGACGTTCTTGAACTGAACCATGCCGGCGTTGGTGAACAGCAGGGTCGGGTCGTTGCGCGGCACCAGCGGCGACGACGGCACCATTGTATGGCCGTTGTGCGCAAAATAATCGAGGAACGCGGCGCGGATGTCGTTGGTCAGCATGACCGACATATAAGCCCGAGGGGCGAGGCGCTGTAAAGTTGGCGCTCGATCGAGGCCCGGGCATTAGGCAGGGCATTAGGCACGGCGTCAGGCACGGCGTCAGGCAGGGCGTCAGGCAGGGCGTCAGGCGACATCACCCAACCGCCGCGCGCGACTCGAGCCGCGCCGCCTCCTCGGCTTCGGCGGCCGCGAGCCAATCCTTCTCCGCCTTGCCGAGGAGCGGCCCGAGCTCGCCATGCCGCTGCATCAGTTGGGTTCGCTCGGCTGCGGGAAGATCGGCCCGCACCAGCCGTTGCTCGATCACTTGCTGTTCCGCCGTCAGCGCCTTGATCTGCGCCTCGGCCGCGCGGGCGGCACGGCGCAGCGCCTCAAGACGCTTGCGGTCGACGGATGCGCTTGCCGCGGATTTCGGCTTCGCGCGCGAAGTCGGCGCCTTCCGCGCGCCCAACATGGCTTCGCGATATGCCTCAAGATCGCCCTCGAAGGGCAAGACCCGGCCGCCCGCGACCAGCCACAGCCGATCGGCGGTGAGTTCCAGAAGATGCCAATCATGGCTGATCAGCACCACTCCGCCGGCGAAATCGTTGATCGCCACGGCCAGCGCCTCGCGGCTGTCGATATCGAGATGGTTGGTCGGCTCGTCGAGGATCAGAAGCGCTGGCGCGTTATAGGTGATGAGGGCGAAATTGAGTCGCGCCCGCTCGCCGCCCGAAAGGTCCTTCACCGGTACGAACGCCTTCTCCTGCCCGAAGCCAAAGCGCCCGAGCCGCGCCCGCACCGCCTCGGGCGCCGCCCTCGGCATCAGATGCGCCAGATGGTCATAGGGCGTTTCGTCGGGGACCATGTCCTCGATCTGATGCTGCGCGAAATAGCCGATGCCGAGCTTCGGCGCGCGATGCTGATGCCCGGTTTCGGGGGCGAGCCGTCCCGCCAGCAGCTTCGCCAGCGTCGATTTTCCATTGCCGTTGGCGCCGAGGATCGCGATCCGGTCGTCGGGATCGAGCCGGAGATCGATACCCCACAGCACTGGCTTGCCGGGTTCATAACCGACGGCGACATGGTCGTAGGTGATGAGCGGCGGGCGCGATTCCGCGGGCGGCGGGAAGTCGAACCGCATCTCCGGATCATCCGCGATCACCGCGACCGGCGCCATCTTGGACAGCATCTTGAGCCGGCTTTGCGCCTGGCGCGCCTTGGTCGCCTTGGCGCGAAAGCGATCGACGAACGCCTGAAGATGCTGGCGCCGCGCTTCCTGCTTCGCCGCCTCGGCCTTGCTTTGCGCGATGCGCGCGGCACGCCGTTCCGCGAACGCGTCATAGCCGCCGCTATAGAGCGTCAGCTTCGCCTGATCGAGATGAAGGATGTGATCCGGGACGGCGTTGAGGAGCCGGCGATCATGCGACACGATGACGAGGGTCGCCGGATAGGTCTTCAGGTAATCCTCAAGCCACGCCGTCGCTTCGAGGTCGAGATGGTTGGTCGGCTCGTCGAGTAGCAACAACTCTGGCTTGCCGAACAACGCCGCCGACAGCGCGACGCGCATCCGCCAGCCGCCCGAAAAGCTTTGCAGCGGGCGGCGCTGCATCGCCTCGTCAAAACCGAGCCCGGCCAGAATCGCCGCGGCCCGCGCCGGCGCCGCCTGCGCGCCGATCGCGACGAGGTGGTCGTGAATCGCCGCAAGTCGCGCCGCATCGTCGCGCGCCCCCTCGGCTTCGGCCAGGAGCCGCGTCCGATCGGCGTCGGCGCTCAGCACGGTTTCGATCGGCGTCGCATCGCCGCCCGGCGCTTCCTGCGCCACGATGCCGATGCGATGCCCCGGCGATGTTTCGATGGTGCCGCCATCAGGCTCAAGCCACCCCTCGATCATGTGCAGCAAGGTCGATTTGCCGGCGCCGTTGCGGCCGACGAGGCCGACTTTCCAGCCATCGGGAATCCGCGCGTTGGCGCCATCCAGCAAGGTGCGCCCGGCAATCCGATAGGTGAGATCGGTGATGGTCAGCATAGGAAAATGACGCTTCGGCCAGAGCCTCGCTATCGCGCGAAGTCGAGCAACCGCTTTACCCGGGCCGAGAGGCCGTGCCGCGCCTGCTCACGGCGCACGACATCCTCGTCGGTGACCCAGTTGAACTGGACGACGCGGCGCGGGCCGCGCGCCGGCGCGTGGCCATGCCAGGAGTTCGGCGTTACCCGGAAAGCCAGCAGCGTGCCGGCATCCGGCGGCACCTCCGCCACCATATCGTCGAGATCGTCCGCCGAGCGCAACAGCCGCAGCCGCCCGCCCGGCGCCTCCCAGGCGTCGTTGAGATAGATCAGCACCGTCACCAGCTTCGATTTGCTGTCGCAATGGATGTTGCCGTCGCGCGGGCCGGCCTGGCCACGCACCGTCACCATGGTTGGCCGGCCGGCAAGATCGATGCCGAGCTTCGCGGCGATCGTGTCGCGGAAGTCGTCGCTTTCCAGTGCGCCGAGGAAATCGCCGAATGCCGGCCCAATCGGGAGGCTGCCGGCGGGAAAGCTGCCGGGCTTGTCGATACGCGGATAATCGACCGACAGCGCCGCCCGCGCCGCCGCCGGCACAAAGCCGGGCACGATGAGATAGGGGAAAGGATCGGTGGCGACGGCGGCGCCCCGCAAGGCGTCGAGATCAAGAAAATCCATTGCCGGACAATAGAGCCGTCCCGCGGCTCCCCTCAAGCATGCTCTCGCCCCTCGATACCGCCAGATCTCATCCCGGGCGGTCGCGGCGCGAACCGGCAGGCATAGGGTTAACTTTTGCGCAACCTCCGCCCTCTAACATTGCCCACGACCAACTAGGGGACGGGCATGCGCTTCTATCTGCTCCTCAATCGACTGGGCTGGCCAAGAAGTTATCTTGGCAAGATACTCACCATCAGTTTCGTCGGGGTTCATCTCCCGATGATCGGCACGGTAATCTGGATTCTGCTCGGCACCGGGCTGCCGATGGCGAAGATCTGGACGGTATTGGCGGCAATGCTGGCGGCGACCCTGATCGGCACCGCGGCGACTCTTGCCTGCCTCTACGCCCTCTTGAAGCCGGTTGCCGTCGCATCGCACTCGATCAGCGCCTATCTCGGCGCCAAGACCGTGCCGAGCCTGCCGACGACGCTGAAGGATGAGGTCGGCGTCCTGATGGCCAGCATCCAGGAGGGGGTTACCCGTCTCGACGCCGCCATCGACGCCGCCAATTCGCGGGCGAGCGAGGCGACGCGGGAAAAGCGCGAGCGCTTCCGGCTGCTGTCCGGGTTGAGCCATGAGTTCCGCACGCCGCTCAATCACATCATCGGCTTTGCCGAGATGATGTCGAACGAGGCGCTCGGCCCGATCGGCAAACCCACCTATAAGGAATACGCCGGTGACATCGGATCAAGCGGCGGCGAGCTGTTGAGTGCCTTGCAAACCGTGCTCGACCTCTCGCAAGCTGAAGCCGACACGCTCGACATCGAACGCCAAGACCTTTCGTTGGCGGGTGAGGTCGAAGCCGTTCTCGCGCTTCTGCATCTCGAGGCGGAACGAGACGGCCGTGAGCTTCATGTCCAGCTCGACGGCGACGCTCGAATCGTCGCGGACTCGCGGCTCATGAAGCAGATCCTGTTGCATGGGGTCCGCGCCGCGATGGCCGGCCCCCGCGGCGCCGGCCTCGTCACTATCGAGAGCGCGGCGGCGAACGGGCGATGCACCATCGACATCGTGCATGAGGGCGCGCCCTGGTTGAGCGAGGATCTGCCGGACGATCTGCGCGATCGCGTTGCCGACACCCAGTCCTATTCGACGACCGATGCGGCAATGACCAATCCCCATGTCAGCCGCACCGCACTCCATCTTGCGCTGGTCCAAAGTCTGGTGCGCACCAGCGCTGGCGATTTGGATGTGAGCGCCACCCCCGATGGCGGCCGCCAGGTGCGCATCATACTGCCGATGGACGCCCCAACAGCGCCGGTGACGGAACGCGCCCTAATGGAGCTGATGCCAACCTAAGGTCGGCTTGGGTGGGATCAAATATCCCGTGCCAGATAGACCGTCCCCGGCAGCGGATTGTGGTAATAGGCCAGGATCGGCAGAAAACCAAGCCCGCGATAGAGGGTGAGCGCGGGCCGGAGCCAGTCGCCGGTGTCCAAGAGCATGCGCCGATAACCGGCCTCCCGGGCCTCGACCAGAAGGCGCTCGCAAATGAGCCGCCCGACGCCGTGGCCGCGCCATTCGGGAGCGATATAGAGGCGCTTCATCTCGCAAATCCCCGCATCGAGGGGGCGATAGGCGACGCAGCCGATCGCCTCGCCCTGCCCCGATCTGGCCAGCAGCACCAGCCCTTTAGGCCGCGCATATTTCCCGGGCAGCGAGGACAATTCCGCGGCGACGTCCTGAAAACTCAGATCGACATCAAGCTCATCGAGATAGGCGCGGAACAGCCCTAGTACCGTTTCGCGGTCGGCGGGCCACCGCGCCTCGGCAATATCGATCGAGCTCATTCTTCGGGCGGCACCGGGCGCGGCCTGCGATCGGGACCAAGTGCGACAAAGGTGAAGAGACCCTCCGTCACCTTGATTGGCCGGTTTTCGCCCCAGCGCCGCGCCCAGCTCTCGATCTTCACCGTCAGCGAAGTGCGGCCGACGCGCATCACCTCGGCATAGCAGCTCACCTCGTCGCCGACGAAAATCGGCTGGTGGAACGACATCGCGGTGATCGCCACGGTGGCGCACCGGCCCTTGACCCGCCGCGCCGCGACGATGCCGCCGGCGATGTCCATCTGCGACAACACCCATCCGCCGAAGATATCGCCACTCTGGTTGGCGTCCTTGGGCATCGGGATCGCGCGCAAGGTGGGTTCGTAGGCGGGGGGCCGATCCTGGCCGCCTTCATCTGTCATGCGAATCCATCAAGACTGTTTCCCCGCCATATATGGGACTTTTTCCGCCGCCGAGGCAAGCCGTGCACCGGCGAACATTGGCTGGCTCATCACCGACTTGCGAGGAGGTTTCGGCCTGGCTAATCTCGCCGATCACGGCTCAGCCCGAGGGAAGATTCATGTTCAAGCGGATAGACCATGTCGAACTCGTAACGGATCAGCCTGAGCGCACGGTCCAGTTCTATACCGAAATCCTCGGCTTCCGGGTAAGGGCGCGCGATCGCGTCGGATCGGCCGGCGGGGGCATGGCGCTCGATCTCGTCTACCTCGAGCTCGGCGGGACAACCGTTGAACTCATCACCTACGACGGCGCGGAGGTCGCCCCCGCGCCGACCGGTATCCATCTTGGCTACAATCTCATCGCGCTCGAAGTCGACGATATGAAGGAGACGCTCGCGTTCCTCCAGACCAAGGGCATCGAACCCGTTTGGGGACCGCTGTTTCACGAGCGCTATGCCCGGGCGGAGATCGCCGACCCCAACGGCTATCACATCGAATTGCGCCAGTGGTCTTGACGGGCGGGCGCTAATAGCCCAGGGCGCAGCCGTCTTTGCGCGGATCGGAACCGCCGATCAGCACGCCTTTCTCATGATCGATGCGGATCGCCTGACCGCCGCCATGCGGCACCTCGGCCCGGACGACGGCATGACCGCGCCGGGCAAGATCGGCCGCGACATCGTCCGCAATCGTGGTTTCGAGCTCCAGCGTGCCGCCATAGGCGAAGCTGCGCGGTGCATCGAGCGCCGCCTGTGGATCGCGCCCCAGCGTCAGATGCTGTGTAAGCAAATGGGCGTGGCCGCAGGCCTGATAATTGCCGCCCATCACGCCGAACGGCATCACCGCGCGCTCGCCATCCGTCAGCATGGCGGGAATGATGGTATGGAGCGGGCGCTTGCCCGGCGCGATCGCGTTGGGATGGCCCGGCGCGGTGCGGAACATGGCGCCGCGGCAATGCAGCATGACGCCGCTTTCCGGCGCGAAGATGCCGCTGCCGAAGCCATGGAACAGCGAATTGATAAACGATACGGCGTTCAAGTCACGATCGACGACAGTGAGATAGACCGTGTCCTTGTGCTCCGCGCCATCGAGCAGAACGGGCGCGCCGGCGCGGCGCATATCTATCCCGCGGCGCACCTCTTCGGCATAAGCGGCCGAGAGCAGCCGCTCGACCGGCACCTCGACTTGCGCCGGATCAGCAAAATAGGCATCGCGCGCGGCATAAGCGGCTTTGGTGGCCTCGGCGAGAAGATGAATCCGGTCCGCCTCGGCGAACCTCTCCGATCCGAAATCATAGCCGCTTAGGATGTTGAGGATCATCAGCGCGGCGAGGCCCTGGCCATTGGGCGGGCACTCATAGACGCGATGGCCGGCATAGGCGGTCGAGATCGGCGTCACATATTCGGACCGTTGCTCGGCGAAATCGTCGAGCGTGTGAAGCCCGCCCCGCGCCTGGAGCCGCGTCACCATCTCTTCGGCGGCCTTGCCTTCATAGAAGGCATCGCGACCTTGCCGCCCGATCCGCCGCAGCGTCGCCGCCAGCGCCGGCTGTTTCAGGATTTCGCCCTGGCGCGGCAAGCGACCGTCGCGCAGGAACACCTTCGCCGCGAATTCGTCACGCGCGATCTTGCCCGCGAGACCGGCGAAATCATGGGCGACGCGCGGCGTGATCGGCACGCCCGCCTCGGCATAGCGCGCCGCCGGCGCCAATAGCTCGTCGAGCGGCTTGGTGCCGTGATCCTGATGAAGGCGGCACCAGGCATCGACCGCGCCCGGCACCGTGACGGCATGGGGCGATTCGGAATCGATCTCCTTGAGGCCGCGCTCGGCATACCAGGCGACCTCGGCCTTCCGCGGTGCCCGGCCGGAGCCGTTTAGCGCGATCGGAACGCCCGCCTTCGGCGCGTAGAGGACGAAACAATCACCGCCGATCCCGGTCGATTGCGGCTCGACCACGCCAAGCACGGCAACTGCCGCGATCGCGGCATCGATGGCATTGCCGCCCGCCTTCAAAATCTCGATCGCGGTCAGCGTCGCAAGCGGGTGGGAGGTCGCGGCCATCGCCTCCGTGGCGATGGCGGCCGAGCGGCGGGGCTGGTGAAAATCGCGCATGGCCTTATCGTTAAGCGAAAATCCGGCCGGCGTCGAGCCGCGATCCAAATCCCCGCCCGCCGCGTCGGGCCTCATCCCATGGGAGACCGCGAATGCCCTGGTATTTCTATTTGCTTCAGTTCGTTGCGGGATTGCTGCTGGCGAACGGCGTGCCGCATTTCGTCCAGGGCATCAGCGGCAACCCTTTTCAATCGCCGTTCGCGTCACCGCCCGGTGTCGGCGAATCCTCGCCGCTCGTGAACCTCCTCTGGGGTTTCGCCAATCTCGCCGCCGGCTTCATCCTCCTCCGGTTCTTCGATCCCGCCGGCGCCAATGCCTGGACCGGCTGGATCGCGATCGGCGCGGGCGTGCTGCTCATGGGCATCCTCCTCGCCCGACATTTCGGCAAGGTCCGCGCCGCCGTCCGTTAGCGCCGCATTCGCCGAGCTTCTATCGTCCCATCATCTCCTCATCCCTTGTCCGTCACCCGCGGGCTTGACCCGCGGGTCCATCGCCGGATCGCGGAGGAGCCAAAAAAGCATCCAAAACGGATCGAAAAAGCCGCGAAAAACCGGGTTTTACCCCAAAAAAAACCAAAAAAAGCGAGCCCCGCGGATGGCTATCGCGGACTTCCAGCAATGTCTGAATCATGATGGGAGAGCGACGAAATTAAGGATGATCC
Organism: Allostellaceae bacterium; assembly: GCA_050729815.1. Classification (GTDB taxonomy): domain Bacteria; phylum Pseudomonadota; class Alphaproteobacteria; order ATCC43930; family CGMCC-115725; genus JAATGI01. The sequence goes on along the minus strand of JBOHLV010000212.1, from coordinate 730 downwards.
AATCGGACTCGCCTTCTGGTAGTATTCCAAATACGATCGCGTACCGCTTTACGGGAGCATGATCGATGGCGGGCGAACTTGGCAAGTTAAGGGAACCGGAAGCTCGGCTATTGGTATTGCAAATTGCGGCGAATTTCCCGGGCCATGCAGCTAGCACGAGCGACATAAAGGCGGAAGTCCCGAAATACCGCGAGCTCACTGAGGCAGATTTGCTACCGTCGCATACACGCAAAAATGAGTGCATGTGGCAACAAATCATCGGTAATGCCACAGGGTCGCATAAGCCAACATCGCGAAGCATTTTCAGTTTGGGATACGCAATCAAAACAGCCGACGGAATCCGTGTGACCGAAAAGGGTCTCGCGCACTTAAAGAGCAAGGGACTTTATCCGTAGCGACGCTTGTATCCTGGTTTGAACCACGCAAGTTCCGTAGGTCCATCGTGATCTCTATCCCATACGAACCACGCATACGCAGTTGTGCCGCTCCCTGCGATTTGCGCCCCCTTTGGATAGAACGTAATCCGTTCGCTAAATACCCACACTCGGCTAGGCGGTCGGCGATGAAAAATTGTATTTGCCCTATTGGCGCCTTCCAAAAAAGCAAGCCGCAGCAAGAGAGCGAATTTCCTTTGGGCTTGGCGAATGCCAGTCGCTACGAAGCCCTCGGCACAATTGTAAGGCGGATTGGTGATGATGTTGCCAAGTTGCCGCGTCGTGGTAAGGAAATC
>JBOHLV010000211.1:0-11166 GCA_050729815.1 Allostellaceae bacterium | reverse complement strand
GAGCCCAGCATGCGCTCCATGCGCTGGGCATAGGGGTGCACAGCCTCGGCTTGTTCCTGCGCCCGACGGAGGCGCGAGGCCGCCACCATCTTTTGCGCCGACGTAATCTTCTGCGTCGAGCGGATGGAGCGGATGCGGTTGCGCAGTTCCTTGAGGGTGGCCATGGAATCCGCGCTAGCTCACACGAAAATTTTGGTGAAATCGTCGAGAAAGGCGGCGAGCGCCTTGTCGGTATCCTGGGTCAGCTCGCGCTTGTCGCGAATATCGGCGAGGATTTGCGGCGCCTTGGCGCGCAAATCCGACAGCATCGCGCGCTCATAGCGGGTTACCGCGCCGACCTCGATCTTGTCGAGATAGCCGCGGGTGCCGGCGAAGATCGCCACCACCTGCTCCTCGACCGGTACCGGTGTGAATTGCGGCTGCTTCAACAATTCCGTCAGCCGCGCGCCGCGCGCGAGCAAGCGTTGCGTCGCCGCGTCGAGATCAGAGGCGAATTGTGAAAACGCCGCCATCTCGCGATATTGCGCGAGTTCGAGCTTGATGCGGCCAGCGACCTGCTTCATCGCCTTGATCTGTGCCGCCGAGCCGACACGGCTGACCGAGGCGCCGACATTGATCGCCGGGCGGATGCCGCGATAGAACAGCTCGGTCTCGAGGAAGATCTGGCCGTCGGTGATGGAGATCACGTTGGTCGGGATATAGGCGGCGATGTCGCCGGCCTGGGTCTCGATGATCGGCAGCGCGGTGAGCGACCCCGAACCATATTCCTGGTTCATCTTGGCGGCGCGCTCCAAGAGCCGCGAGTGAAGATAGAACACGTCGCCCGGATAGGCCTCGCGGCCCGGTGGCCGGCGCAAGAGGAGCGACATCTGGCGATAGGCGACCGCCTGCTTCGAGAGATCGTCATAGACGATGACCGCATGCATGCCGTGGTCGCGGAAAAATTCACCCATGGCACAGCCGGCATAGGGGGCAATGAATTGCAAGGGCGCCGGCTCCGACGCCGTGGCGGCGACCACGATCGAATAATCCATGGCGCCGTAATCCTGAAGCGTCTTTACGATCTGCGCCACGGTCGAGCGCTTCTGTCCCACGGCGACATAGATGCAATAGAGCTTGCTGGCCTCGTCATCGCCCGCGTTGATCGCCTTCTGGTTGAGGAAGGTGTCGATCGCGACGGCGGTTTTCCCGGTCTGGCGGTCGCCGATGATCAGTTCACGCTGGCCGCGGCCGATCGGCACCAGCGCATCGATCGCCTTCAAGCCGGTCTGCACCGGCTCCGAGACCGATTTGCGCGGGATGATGCCGGGCGCCTTGACCTCGACCCGGGTGCGGGTGACGTCGGTAAGCGGCCCCTTGCCGTCGATCGGGTTGCCCAGGGCATCGACCACGCGGCCCAAAAGCCCGCGGCCCACCGGCACGTCAACGATGGCGCCGGTACGCTTTACCGTGTCACCTTCGCGGATGCCGGTATCGTCGCCGAAGATCACGACACCGACATTGTCGGTTTCAAGGTTCAGGGCCATACCCTTGGTGCCGTCGGCGAATTCGACCATCTCGCCAGCCTCGACCTTGTCGAGGCCATAGATGCGGGCGATGCCGTCGCCGACCGACAGCACCTGGCCGACGTCGGCGATATCCGCCTCGGTGCCGAAATCGGCGATCTGCTGCTTCAAGATGGCGGAGATTTCCGCCGCCCGGATTTCCATTTCTTACCCTTTCATCGCAAGCTGCAACCGGTTGAGCTTGCTCTTCAGCGAGGCATCGATCATGCGCGAGCCGATACGCACCACAAGGCCGCCCAGGAGGCTCGGATCGACGTGGGATTGGATGGTGAGCTTGGCGCCGGCGCTTTGGCGCAGCGCCTCGGCGAGCGCGGCCCCTTGTGCCGGCGTCAAGGGCGCGGCCGAAATCACCTCCGCCATCACTTCCCCGCGGCGCCGGGCGAGATCGGCGAGGAACGCCGCAATCATCTCCGGCAGCGCGAAGAGGCGCCGGTTGCGCGCCAACAATCCGAGGAAATTATGGGTGAGGGGTGTTAGCCGCGCCGTGTCGGCGAGCGCGGCGATCGCCCGGCCCTGGCTCAAGCGGTCGAGCACCGGGCTGCGGATCATGCGCTTCAGATCGGGGCTGGCGCCGAGCATCGCCGACAGCGATCCAAGGTCAGCCGCCACGGCGTCGAGCGCGCGACCTTCGTCGGCAAGATCGAACAGCGCCCTCGCATAGCGCTCGGCTAGGCCTGATACGCCTGTCGCTTCGGATGCCACGAAGAACGGATCCCCTACCTCAAGCCACGGTCACGATTTCAGCCCCTCGCCCCCGGAAGGCGATACCAAATGCCGTCGAAAGGCATGAAACGTCGCAACTCCCGGAAGGGGCTCCCACACAAAAAGCCCCGTGCGCCCGCGCGCGCCGGAAAGCGCGGGCGGTTTCTATCACAGGGATTTCAGGCTGGCAACAAAAGAGCTTCGCCTGCGCCGTGCAACGATGCGCCGCCGCGAACCAATTCCAAAAGAGGTCTCTTGCCACGAACCGCTCGCCTCGATCCCGTCGCGATTGGTATATCATATTTGACAATTGGAGGATTCGTTCGTGACAAGCAAGAAAGAAGCCGTCGCGGGCCGCGCCGATATCGCCCCGATCGCGCCGCCGGAGCCCGATCTGACACCCGGGGAGATGATCGCCCGCGCCGTGGCGCTGCGCCCGCTGTTGCGCGAGGGCCAGGCGGCGCTCGAGGCGGCGGGCCGGGTCTCGGACGAGATGAACCAGCGCTTCATCGCCGCCGGTTTCTATCGTGCGGTGCAGCCACGGCTGTTCGGCGGCTATGAGTTCGACGTACCGACCTTCATGCGGGTCATGGCGGAACTGGGACGCGGCTGCCTTGAAAGCGCCTGGGTTGTGGCTCTCACCGCCGGGCACGCCCATCTCTTCGCCGGCTTTCCAATCGCGGGGCAAGCCGAGAGCTATGGCGCGGACGGCGAGTTTCGCGCGCCCGGCGTGCCGCCGCCCTCCGGCGTCGCGGTGCCGGTGCCCGGCGGCTTTCAGGTCAAGGGTGCCTGGGACTATGTTTCGGGCTGCGACGTCGCCACCCATTTCATCGGCGGCTGCCGGGTCACCGACGCGGCGGACGGCGGGAGCCTCCTTATCTGCATCGACCGCAAGGATTACACAATCATCGACAATTGGCAGATGATCGGCATGCAAGGAACCGGCTCGAAGCGTATCGTAATCGACGAGATATTCGTGCCCGCCCAGCGCACCATGCCCTTCACCGACGGCAAGGGCGCGCTCATCAACGACCGGCCGGGCTGGGCGGTCATCGACAATCCGATGTATCGGGGCCGCACCACGCCGTTCCTCATCGCGGAATCGACCGCCGTGGTGGTGGGTGCGGCCTATGGCGCGCTCGATCTCTATGAGGAGATCCTGAAATCGCGCAAATCGCGCTTCCCGCCCTTCGCCCACAATGCCGAGATGGGCGAGTACCAGCATAATTTTGGCCGCTGCCAGGCGCTGATCGACACCGCCCACGCCGCGATGATCCGGGTCGGCGAGCTCTATATGGAATTGTCGCGCGCCAGCACCTTCGATGTGGCGTGGGAGCGGCGGCTCCAGATGGTGGAGCAGCAATGTATCCATCTGGCCTATGAGGCGGTCGACATCATGTTCCGCACCGCCGGCACCTCGAGCGCCAGGAAGGATGCGATGCTGGGCCGGTCGTGGCGCAATCTTGGCGTCATTCGCGGCCATCTCGCTCATCAATCCGACAGCGCCGCGATCAATTTCGCCCGTGCCCATTTCGGCCTGCCGACGACGGGCCGGATTTAGCGCCGATCCTGGTGTTCCAACGCCGGTTGCCCTGGGATCGCGGCGTGGTGAAAAGAGGGCGTCACCGTCCTTTGAATTGGGGTTTGCGCTTTTCCAGAAAAGCGTTGCGGCCTTCCTTGTAATCCACCGAATCGAAGCAGGAAGCGACCATGGCGTCGAGGCGTTTGGTATCGATTTCGCCGTCGGTGCGGCCGATTTCCTCCGCCGCCGCGCGGATCGCGGCGATGGTCAAGGGCGCGTTGTCCGCGATAAGGGCACAGTAATTTCTGGTATAGGCTTCGAGTTCGGCCTCCGGCATGACACGATTGAGAAGGCCCATCTGATGCGCCTCGGCGGCGTTGAACTGGCGCGCGGTGAGGAAAATCTCCTTGGCATAGGCGGGGTTGGTGAGGTCGATCAGCTTCTTGACACCGGGCCAGCCATAGCCGAGGCCGAGCTTTGCCGCCGGGATCGAGAAGCGCGACCCTTCGCCGGCGAGCCGTATGTCGCAACTCATGGCGAAGGCAAGGCCGCCGCCCAAACAATAGCCCTCGATCATGGCGATGGTCGGCTTTCTCGCATGCTCGACCGCGCCGAAGGCATTGGCCGAGGTCTCGCTATAGCCGGCGGCGTCGCGGTTGGTCGCGCGGCGCTTTTCGAACTCCGAAATGTCGGCGCCGGAGATGAACGCCTTCGCCTCCCGCGTGCCGCGCAGCACGATGACGCGAATTTCGGGATCGGCCTCGAACTGCGCCATCACCACCGGGATGCCTTCCCACATATCGATCGACAGCGCGTTGCGCCGCGCCGGATTGTTGAAGGTAAGCCAGCCGATGGCGCCGTCCTTCGCCGCGATCAGTTTTTCGGTCGGTGATTGAATCATCTCTTCCTCCTCTTCAATCCGTTGGCCTCAGTCCGCCGGCGCGCGCTTCCGCGCGCCTGGCTTCCGCGCCAGGAGGCGCGCGGTCGCGGTCGCGACCATGATCAAATCGCGATGAGGTGCCGTCATCGCGATTTGACCTTATTCGATGACGCCGTCGCGGCGGAATTGGGCGATCTCGTCGGCGCCATAATCCGCCTCGCCCAGGACTTCGTCGGTATGCTCGCCATGTTCGGGCGTCGGAAGGCGCAGTTCCCAGGGCGTGCGGCTGAGGCTGACGGCCTGGCCGACGACCTCGTAATGGCCGCGCTTCTTGCTATCGACGCCGCGCGCCATCTTCAGATGCTTCACCTGCGGATCGGCGAACACCTCGGCGATGTTGTTGATCGGGCCCGCCGGCACACTCGCCTCATTCAAGAGCGCGACCCATTCGGCCGAGCTTTTGGTGCGCGTGACCTTCTCGATCAAGGCATTGAGCTTGTCGCGGTTCTTCGACCGCGCGGGGCCGGTCGCGAATTCCGGATCGGAGAACAGTTCGGGCGTCCCCAAGGCATCGCAGAGCCGGCGATAGATCTCGTTCCCGGAACTCGCGATGTTGATGGCGCCGTCCTTGGTCTTGAAGACGCCCGTTGGGATCCCGGTCGGATGGTTGTTGCCGGCCTGGGGTGGGATTTCGTGGCCGATGAGCCAGCGCGCCGCCTGAAAATCCAACATCGCGACCTGTGCCGCGAGGAGCGAGGATTCGACCCACTGCCCCTCGCCCGACACCTCGCGCTCGAGGAGCGCCACCAGGATGCCCATCGCGGCGAAGATGCCGGCGGTGAGATCGGCGACCGGAATGCCGACCCGCACCGGCCCCTGGCCAGGCAGGCCGGTGATCGACATCAGCCCACCCAGGCCTTGCGCGATCTGGTCGAAGCCGGGGCGGTCGCGATACGGCCCCGACTGACCGAAGCCCGAGATGCTGGCATAGACAAGGCGGGGATTGACCTTGCGCAGCGTCTCGTAATCGATGCCGAGGCGGAATTTGACGTCGGCGCGGTAATTCTCGACCAGGACGTCCGCGCGGCCGACGAGGCGCTTCAGGATCGCGACCCCTTCGGGATGCTTCAGGTTGAGCGCGATATCGCGTTTGTTGCGATGGAGATTTTGGAAATCGGAGCTGTCGCGACCGCCGCCGAGCTGATCGTCGCCACCGGTCGCCTCGACTTTGACCACATCGGCGCCCCAATCGGCGAGCTGCCGCGCGCAGGTCGGGCCGGCGCGCACCCGCGTCAGATCGATCACCTTGAAGCGGGACAGAGGAAGCTTGCTCATGATTTTCTCGTGAAGCGACGGGTCTTCGCGCAGCATACACCAGAGGGCGCCGAGGCCAAGGCCTCCGGCATTCTGTTCTCGACCCGACTCGGTTCCAGCGTCTAGAATCCCAGGAGGGGTAGCGGAATCACGATTGATGAATGTGCATGAGTTGCTGACGGGCCATGGGGCCTGGCCCTATCTCGTGACCTTCGCCTGGACCTTCGTCGAGGGCGAGTCCTTCGTGCTGTTCGCGGGCTTCGCCGCGGCAGAGGGGCTGTTGTCGCTGCCGCTCATCCTGCTTGCCGCCTGGCTCGGCAGCTTCGCCGGCGACCAGAGCTATTTCTGGATCGGCCGGCGCTTTGGCCTTGCCCTCCTGTCGCGGCGCCCCTCGTGGCGCGCGCGCGTCGACAAGGTGCTGGACTTCGTGCGGCGCTATGACACCTGGTTCATCCTGTCGTTCCGCTTCATCTATGGCGTGCGCAACTTCTCGTCCTTCGCCATCGGTATCAGCGGCGTCGGCTGGCTGCGCTTCCTCTTGCTCAACCTCGTCGCGGCGTTCATCTGGGCGGTCGTGTTCGTCGGCGCGGGCTATCTTTCGGGGCGCGCGGCGCACAAGGCGCTCGGCCATTATGCCGAGCGGTTCAGCCTCGTCATGCTGGGCGGATTTGCCGCGGTCCTCATCGCCGTGTTCGTCTATCACCGAATTCGCCGGCGCGCCGCGGCGCGGGCGAGCGCGGCGGCCGCAAGCGACCGGACCGGCGGCGAGGGGTGAATGCGGGCGCCGAGGCTTGCGCCCCGGGCAACACTGGTTTAGGTGCTAACCCGAGTTCTCATCGAAGGGAGGAAGCGCATGCGACTTGCCGTGGCGGGAGCAATCCTGCTGATGGTATCGGGAATGACGGTGGCGAATGCGCGATCGAAGGTCTGCTATCGCCATGCCGAAGCCGTCGCCGACCAGGCGATCCGCTACACCACCGAGGTGATGGTGATGAGCGACACCTGCCGCAACGATATCTATGGCCGCTTCGCCCTGCGCAACCGACGGCAGATCATCGCCTTTCAGGAAATCCTGAAGCGGCATTATCGCCGCATCGCCGGGCGGCACGCGCAGGCGCGGCTCGACGGTTTCATGACCCATATCGCCAATGAAGAGGCGTTGCGTACCGCCACCCAGGACATGACTCACGTGTGCGCGGTCGCGACCCGGTTCCTCTCGGTAGCCAACACGCTGTCGGGGTCCAGCTTCCGCCGCTATGTCGAGCATCAGGCGCGCATGCACGACCATGATTATCGTTTCTGCAAAAAATAGCGCGCGGCCATCCTGACGGAGTTCGATTGGAACGCGCTCGGGGCGCTGGCGTCGGTCATCCTGATCGATCTGACGCTGGCCGCCGACAATGCGGTGGTGGTCGGGCTCGCGGCCGCCAGCCTGCCGCCCGGCTTACGCCGGCGGGCGATCTGGATCGGCATCGCCGTCGCGGCGTTGCTGCGCATCGCGCTCTCGCTCGTCGCCCTCGAACTCCTGGCGATCATCGGCCTCACGCTGGCCGGCGGCATCCTCTTGCTGTGGGTGGTGTGGAAGCTCTATCGCGAATGGCGCGCGGGCGAGGTCGCGACCACCGCGGCGGCGCCGACGGGGAGCCTCGTCCGCGCCATCTTTCACATCGTCATCGCCGACGTCTCGATGTCGCTCGACAACGTGCTGGCGGTGGCGGGCGCGGCGCGCGAGCATGTCTGGGTGCTGGTCGTGGGCCTCGTCCTGTCGGTGGCGCTGATGGGGGCGGCGTCGAGCGTGCTGGTGCGGCTTCTTGCGCGCCATCGCTGGATCGTCGCGATCGGGCTCGCCATCATCGCCTTCGTCGCCGTGCGCATGATCTATGGCGGCGGCGCCGAGATCTGGCACGAGCTTTTCACGGGCGCTCCAGCAATTTGAGCCAGTCGGCCTCGCTCAAAATCGTAACGCCGAGTTCCGCCGCCTTCTTCGCCTTGCCGCCGGAATCGGCGCCGATCACGACGAAATCGGTCTTCTTCGAGACGCTGCCCGCGACATTGGCGCCGAGGGCCTCGGCGCGCGCCTTCGCCTCCGGCCGCGACATGGTGTCGAGCGCCCCGGTAAAAACGATGATCTTGCCGGAAAGCGGCGAGGCGGCGGGTGCGGCCCCGACATAATCCGCGACCCTTACCTCGCGCGTCAGCTCGTCGAGGATGGTGCGATTGTGCCGTTCCTCAAAGAAGCCGACAAGGTCGGTCGCGGTATCCTCGCCGATGCCGCCGATATTGGTGAGCTCGGCCCACGCCTCGCCCGAATCACCCTCGCGATCATGATCCTTGGCCGCGATCATCGCCGCGCGCCAGCGATCGAAGCTCCGGTAGTGGCGGGCGAGGAGCCGCGCCGTCACCTGGCCGATCTGGGGAATGCCCAAGGCATAGATGAAGCGGTCGAGCGCGATTTGCCGCCGCGCCTCGATCGCCCGGCGCAGCTTGCCGGCGCTCGTCTCGCCCCAGCCTTCGCGCTCGGCGATCTTGGCGAAATCGAGGCGGAAGATGTCGGCGGGCGCGCGGATCAGCTTCTCCTCCCAGAAGGCGGCGACATTCTTTTCGCCGAGGCCCTCGATGTCGAAGGCGTCGCGCGAGGCGAAATGGATGAGCCGCTCCACCGCCTGGGCTGGACAGATGAGACCGCCGGTACAGCGTCGCGCCGCTTCGCCCGGCTCACGTACGGCAAGGGAATGGCAGATCGGGCATTTCTCAGGCATCTCGAAAGGATGGGTATGCGCGGGCCGGCGCTCCATCACCACGCCGACCACCTGTGGGATGACGTCGCCCGCGCGCTGTACGATGACGGTGTCGCCGATCCTGATGTCCTTCCGCGCGATTTCGTCCTCGTTATGGAGTGTCGCGCGCCGCACCACGACACCGCCGATGGTGATCGGCGCGAGGATCGCGAACGGCGTCAGGCGCCCGGTGCGGCCGACGCTGATGCCGATCTCTTCGAGCCTTGTCTCGCCCTGTTCGGCCGGGAATTTATGCGCGATCGCCCAACGCGGTTCGCGCCCAACGAATCCCAGGCGCTCCTGCATCTTTAGGTCGTTCACTTTGTAGACGACGCCGTCGATGTCGTACGGCAGGTCCGCGCGACGCGAAGCCATGTCGCGATAAATCTCTACGGCATTCTTTACGCCGATACACAGCTTCGATTCCAGCTTGGTAAAGCCCCAATCGTGAAGCCGTTCGAGGGCCTCTAAGTGAGTCAGGGCAAACTCATCGCTCGTTTCGCCCCATGCATACGCAAAAAAATGAAGCGGGCGCGTTGCCGTGACCCTCGGGTCGAGTTGACGCGTCGAGCCTGCCGCCGAATTGCGCAGATTGGCGAACACCGACTCGCCCGCCTTCTCGCGCTCGGCATTCAAGGCAAAGAATCCCTTGCGATCCATATAGATCTCGCCGCGCACCTCGAACACCGCCGGCCAGCCATCGCCATGGAGCTTCTTCGGGATCGAGCGGATGGTGCGAACATTGGCGGTAATGTCCTCGCCGGTGACGCCGTCGCCCCGTGTCGCGCCATTTACCAGCGCGCCGTGTTCATACCTCAGGCTGGCTGAAAGACCATCAATCTTGGGCTCCGCGGCAAGTTCTATTGCCTCAAACTCGAACGGATTAGGATTCCGTTCGGAGCGAAGGTAATTCCATACGCGCTGAAAAAAAGCGCGGACATCTTCGTCGCTAAATGCATCTTTTAGCGACAGCATTGGTTTCCGATGGGTGACCTTGGCGAAGCCCGTGGCCGGCGGTGCGCCGACGCGATGGCTGGGGCTGTCGGCGCGGACGAGATCGGGGAAACGCACCTCGATCGCCGCGTTGCGACGGCGCAGGGCGTCGTAATCGGCATCGGAAATCTCCGGCGCGTCCTGTTGATAATAGAGCCGGTCGTGATAGAGGATAATCTCGGCGAGACGCTTCAGCTCGGCGCGCGCCGCGGCCTCGCTCAGCTCCTCGATCGGTATTTCCTCATGATGCGCGGTCATGCCCGCGCGCCCGTCATCAAACTGTCGGCGGCGGCGCGTGCCGCGGCGGTGACGGCCGAGCCCGACAGCATGCGGGCGATCTCCTCGCGCCGCGCCGTCGCGTCCAGCAACTCGACACGCGTCACCGGCACGCCCTTGCCCGATTTCACGACGCGCCAATGCTGTGCCCCGAGCGCCGCCACCTGCGGCGAATGCGTCACCACCAGTACCTGACGCTCAGCCGCGAGCCGGCGCAGCCGCTCCCCCACCGCGGCCGCGGTGGCGCCGCCGATGCCGCTATCGACCTCGTCGAAGACGAGGGTCGAGCTTGGCATGGCGCGCGACAGGACGAGGCGCAGCGCCAGCATGAAGCGCGCAAGCTCGCCGCCCGACAGAGCCTTGGCAAGCGGGCCGAGTGGCGCACCGTCATTGGTCGCGACCTCGAACCGCACCCGCTCGGCGCCATGCTCGCCCCACGAAGCGGCATCGAGCGGCAGAAGCGCGGTCGCGAACCGTGCCGCTTCGAGCTTCAGCGGCGGCAGCTCCTTCATCACCGCGCGATCGAGCGCACGGGCGGCGGCGCGGCGCTTCTGGCTCACCTTTTCGCTCGCGCCTTCGAAGCCGGCGCGGGCCTCGGCCTCGGCACGGCGCAGCCGCGTCACCGCCGCGCCGCCATCCTCGATGAGGACCAGCTTCGCCGTGACGTCGGCGCCGAGATCGGCCAGGGCATCGACCGGCACGCCATGCTTGCGGGCGAGCGCGCGCAACGCGAAGAGCCGCTCCTCCACCGATTCGAGGCTCGATGTGTCGCGACCGAGATCGCGGGCCGCCGCTTCGAGCTGCGCCGCCGCCTCCGTGGCCTCGATCGCGGTGCGCTCCAGCGCCGCGATCGCGGCATCGAGCCGGGTGCCGGCCTTGTCGCGAATCCGTTCGAGCCCGCGGGCGGCATGATTGATCGCGCCGAGGCCGCCATCGGCAGAGAACGCCGCGAGCGCGGCCTCAACCACCTCGGCAATGCGCTCGCGATTTCCGAGGAGCGCGCGTTCGGTCGCAAGCGCCGTCTCCTCGCCCGGTTTCGGGTCGAGCGCCGCGATCTCGTCGCGCACATGGCGCAGCCATGCCTCCTCGCGCGCGGCCGCCGCCTGCGCCTCGTCGGCCGCTTCGCGCGCCGCCGCC
>JBOHLV010000210.1:0-4697 GCA_050729815.1 Allostellaceae bacterium | reverse complement strand
CCTTTCGTTGATTCGCCTCGATTAATTGGCTTCGTTCGGCAGAATGAATGTTTACCCCGCCGCCTCGCCACCCGACGCCGAAAGGCAGCCGCGACAGGGACATATAACGCAAAAAGCGTTTTATGTCAAGAGGCCAGACTCGCGCGATATTTTTGGCTCTTTCGGTGATGTTCCAGGATATTTTGGGGTCGATACCGTCGTTTGCGTGCGCCGTCGCGCCGCGTATTTCCGCCGAAGAGGTCCATCCCGATCAGCATATTGCGCTTCGCTTATCCGCCCTGAGTTTTCTGCCGCGCTCGCTCGTCGAATTATTTCAGCCGTCATGACCCGCGACGGCGGCCATCCACGATCAAGTTGCCTCGGCGGCGAGGTAACGAAATTCGTGGATGCCCCGGCCAAGCCGGGGCAAGACGGATTAAGCAGGAGTTGAATCCGTCACCAAAATCACCCCGCCAATTCCTTCGACCGTTTCTTGGCGGCAAGAACGGCTTTCTTCAATAATGGCTCGAGGCCACGGGGCGCCATCAGCAGGTCGAGCGCGGCCTCGGTGGTGCCGCCGGGGCTGGTGACGGCTGCGCGCAATTGCGCCGCCGGCTCGCCCGAGACGCGCGCTAGTTCGCCGGAGCCGGCGACGGTGGCGCGGGCGAGGCGCTCGGCCAGGTTCGCCGGCAGGCCGGCCGCGATCCCGGCCTTGGTCAGGCACTCGATCAGGAGGAAGACATAGGCCGGGCCGCTGCCGGAGACGGCGGTGACGGCATCCATCAACCCTTCATCCTCGATCCAGGCGATTTCGCCGACGGCTTTCAAAAGCGCGTCGGCGCGGGCGCGGCCGGCGGCATCGACCCGGGCATTGGCGCACAGCACGGTGATGCCATGGCCGATCGATGCCGGGGTGTTGGGCATGGCGCGGATCAGCGCCGCATCGGGCCCGAGCGGCCCCGCCAGAAAGGCGAGCGTCCGCCCCGCCGCGATCGAGAGGAAGAGCGTGCCGGCATCGGCGAGGCGGCGATACTGGGGCAGGGTTTGCGCCATCGCCTGCGGCTTCACCGCGATCACGGCGATGGTGGGGCGAAACCCTTGGGCGAGGCGATCGGCCGAATCGAGAAAGGTGACATGCGGGGACAGGGTCGCCGGCCGCGCCCCGGCCTGGGGCTCGACCACGACATAAGAATCGGCAAGTTCGCGATCGAGCCAGCCGCGCAAGAGCGCGCCGCCCATGCGGCCGCACCCGATCAATAACAGGGAGGGGATCGAGGTGGCGGCACTCACGCCTCGCCGACCGGGTCGATCATGGCGGCGGCGATCGCCTCTTCCGACGGCCTGCCGCCCCACACCACGAGCTGAAAGGCGGGATAGAAGCGCTCGCATTCGGTGACGGCGATATCGACCAGATCCTCGATCTGCTCGGCGCTGGCGCCGCCGGCGCCACGCAGCAAGACGCCCTGGCGAAAGGCCGGCGAGTAATCGTCGGTGACGAGGTCGAAATGGCCAAGCCACAGCCGCTCATTGATCCCCGCCAGCAATTCGAGTACCGCCGGACGCCGCATCTTCGGCACCTTCATCTCGAAGCTGCAGGAAAAATGCAGCGCCGCAATCTCGCGCTGCCACAGGAACAGGAGCCGGTAGTCGGACCATTTGCCGCTGATCTCGACCACAAGCTCGTCGTTGCTGGCGCGATCATGCGCCCATTGATTGGCGAGCACGATCTCCTCCGCCAGATCGATGGGATTTGCCGCGCTATGCCAGTTCACCATCGACAAAGAGGTCATTATCCCCCTCCCCATGCCGCTACTTAATCAGCCGTATCGCGATATTTGGTAGAGCCTCCCGCACGATCGACCAAATCTAGCCTGCCAAGCGTCGCGAATCGGCGCAAGAGGGGAAATGCCCGAGCCGCCGAATAATTCCCGTTCTACCCGATGGTCGGGCCGCTATCGCCGGCGGTGGGCGGCGGGCCTTCGGACGGCTCTTTCAGCCTCGCCAGCTCGGATTCGAGCGCGGCGAGCCGCGTTGCCATCGCCTCCTGCTCGGCGCGGGCCTTCGCCGCCATCTCTTTCACCGCGTCGAACTCCTCCCGCCGCACCACGTCCATCCGCGTCAGCATGCGCTCGATCTGGTCGCGCATGCGGGCCTCCATCTCGCCGCCGAGGGTCGTGAGGCTGCCCCAGGCGCCGTTCGCGACCTTGGCGAGGTCTTCGAAAAAGCGATTCTCCGTCGGCATGGAAATCTCCTTGGCTGTTCCATGGCGCGACATGCGCTAGCACGGATAGGGGCGCATGGGAATCGCCTTGATCCGCCTTTGATCCTGGACGCGAACCGCCTATAAGACGATCCGATGGTCCGCGCGCGCTGATTTTCGATGTTCGTCATCCCCTATCCCGTCATCAATCCGGTTCTGGTCGCCGTCGGGCCGTTCGAGATCCGATGGTACGCGCTCGCCTATATCGTCGGGCTGATCCTCGGCTGGCAGTATTGCAACCTCCTCGCCAAGCGCTGGGGCGCGGCGCGGACGCCGGTCGCGACCGCCGTCGACATCGACGATTTCCTGGTATGGGCGACGATCGGCGTCGTCCTCGGCGGCCGGATCGGCTATGTGCTGTTCTACAACTTCCCCTATTACGAGGCGCATCCCTGGCAGATGGTGGAGGTATGGCATGGCGGCATGTCGTTCCATGGCGGCGCCATCGGGGTGTGCGTCGCCATCATCCTGTTCTGCCGCCAGCGTCATCTGAAGCTGTTGCGGTTCGCGGACCTCATCGCCTGCGCGGTGCCGATCGGCCTGTGTCTCGGCCGAATCGCGAATTTCATCAATGACGAGCTGTGGGGCCGGGTGGCGCCGAAATGGCTGTCGTGGACGGCGATGTATTTTCCCGACGATCCCTTGCACCAGCCGCGGTATCCGAGTGAACTCTATGAAGCCTTTCTTGAAGGCCTCGTCCTGTTTCTGATTCTGTTCTACCTGCAACGCCGGCCCGGCGTTCGGGCGCATCCTGGGACGATCACCGGCGCGTTTCTGTTAGGTTATGGCTCGTTTCGCATCGTTTGCGAATTCTTCCGTCAACCCGACCGGCAAGTGGGATTCCTGCTGGAATATTTCACCATGGGCCAGATCCTGTCGGTGCCGCTGGTGATCGCGGGGATCGGGCTCATCTTTTATGCGTGCCGGCGCCAGCAGGTGGTCGAGGCGTGAGCGACATCGCCTCGGTGCTCGCCCGGCGAATCCGCGATCGCGGCCCGATTCCGCTTGCCGACTATATGGCGGCCGCGAGCGCGCAGTATTACGCGACGGCTGAGCCGCCCGGTGCCGGCGGCGATTTCGTCACCGCGCCCGAAGTGAGCCAGATGTTCGGCGAACTCGTGGGCCTCTGGGCGGTCGATCTGTGGCAGCGCATGGGCGCGCCCGCACCCTTCATCCTGGCCGAGCTCGGGCCGGGGCGTGGAACGTTGTTGCAGGACGCGTTGCGCGCCGCCCGTCTTGTGCCGGCATTCGGCGCCGCGGCGGCGCTCCATCTTATCGAGACTTCACCCCGGATGCGGCAGGCGGCGATGGCGACGCTCGGCGGTCTGGCGCCGGTCTGGCACGACCGTGCCGAGGAGTTGCCGCCGGGGCCGCTTATCCTCATCGCGAACGAGTTCCTCGACGCGCTGCCGATCCGGCAATTCATCCGCGGCGAGGATGGCTGGCACGAGCGGCGGATCGGCCTTGGCCCGGACGGTGCGCAATTCACCTTCATCCCCGACCCGGCGCCGGCCGAAATCGCGCTGCCCGATGCCGCGGCGGGCGCGATCGTCGAAACCGCGCCCGCGGCCCAGGCGCTGGCGCGGCATCTGGGCGCGCGTTTTGCCGCGACCGGCGGCGCCGCGCTCTTCATCGATTACGGCTATGTCGCCGGCGCCTCGGGCGACACGCTTCAGGCGCTCCAGAGCCATCGCCGACATGACGTTCTCGTGGCACCTGGCGCGGCCGATCTCACCGCCCATGTCAATTTCACCGCCTTCGCGAACGAGGCTTCGGCCGCCGGCGCGCAAATCCAGGGGCCGGTGGAGCAGGGCTGGTTCCTGCGCCGGCTCGGCATCGATGTCCGCGCCGAACGGCTCTTAACGGCGGCCGACGCGCACCAGGCGCGGCTGGTCGCCGCCGGCTATCGCCGGCTCGTCGATCCGACCGCGATGGGCAGCCTCTTCAAGGCGATCGCGATCGCCGATCCTGCCCTGCCGCCGCTCGCCGGGTTCGCCGAGGCGGCGTGATGCTGACGCTCGAAAGCCTGGCGGTGCCGGGGATCGCCCATGGCTTCTTCACCCGCCAGGGCGGCGTCAGCACCGGCTTCTATGCCTCGCTCAATTGCGGCTGGGGCTCGGGCGATGATCCCGCCAACATCGCCCTAAACCGGGCGCGTGCCGCGGCCTCGCTCGGGGTCGAGGCGACGCGGCTCGTCACCAGCAATCAGGTTCACGGTACCCGGATCGTCACTGTCGACGAACCCTGGCCGCGCGACAACCGGCCTGAGGCCGACGCCATGGTGACGCGCCTTAAGGGTCTCGCCCTCGGCATCCTCACCGCCGATTGCGTTCCGGTGCTGTTCGCCGATGCCGATGCCGGCGTGATCGGCGCCTGCCATGCCGGCTGGCGCGGCGCCCTCGGCGATATCATGGCGGCGACGGTGGCGGCGATGGTCCGGCTTGGCGCGCGCCAAGCC
>JBOHLV010000209.1:0-3823 GCA_050729815.1 Allostellaceae bacterium | reverse complement strand
CAGCGGCTTGGTGCGGCTGATATCGGACGGCGGCACCACGAGATAGAGGGACGTCGGATGCCTCCCCTCGACCAGATCGGCGATACGCCAGTCGCAGCGGCTCGTGACGGCGGCGATGACGGGATCACGGTAGAGGCCGAGAAACGACATCGCGGTCGAAAGCACCCCGCTTCGCTCATTCTCGCTCTTGTTGCGGAGTTCGCGCGCCGCGCTCGCGACGACCGGGTGCACGCCCTTCGGTCCGAGATGCGGGGCGGTCATCATCGCTATCAGCGTCTTCTCGATGGGACGGCGCGGATCGGAGAGGAAGTTGGCGACTCCGGCGAGGGTCTTGTCCGGCTCGGCGTAGAGCACGTGCAGGATGGTGCCGACCAGTAGCGAGTGACTCGTCTTCTCCCAATGATTCCGCCGCTCCAGGGCGCCTTCGGGGTCGACCAGCACGTCGGCGATATTCTGGACATCGCGTACCTCCTGCTCGCCGCGACGGACCTCTGCCAAGGGGTTATAGGCGGCGCTATCGGGATTGGTGGGGTCGAACAGCAGCACCCGCCCGAAGCGGGCCCGCCACCCGGCGGTGAGGCCCCAATTCTCCCCCTTGATGTCATGGACGATGGCCGAACCCGGCCAGGTCAGCAGCGTCGGCACCACCAGCCCGACCCCTTTTCCGGAACGGGTAGGGGCGAAGCACAGCACGTGCTCGGGACCGTTATGGCGCAGATAGGTGCCGTGCCAGCGGCCGAGCAGGACGCCATCGGGGCGGAGAAGGCCGGCCCTCCTGATCTGCGGCCGCTCGGCCCATCGCGCCGATCCGTAGGTGGTGACGTTCTTCACGTCGCGGGCGCGCCACACCGACATCGCGACCGCGACGATGACGGCGGCGATTCCGCCGGCGGCCGCGATGAATCCGCCCACCACGAAAATATGATGCGCGTAGGCGTCGTAGGCGAACCACCACCAGAAGAAGGCGGGCGGACGATAGATCGGCCATCCGAGCAATTCGAACCAGGGATGGCCAAGCTGGGGCTGGAAGGCTAGGCGCCACGCCGTCCATTCGGTCGCCGCCCAGAGAAAGGCAAGGACGACAGCGCCGACGCCGACGGTCTGTCCCCAAAGAATCTTGGTCGCATTCACGGAAAATATGATCAGCGGCCCGATCCTCCGATCGCAAGCTTTGACTAATCCGCGGCGGGCGGCAGGATGCGGCGGCGCGTAAATCGGCCGATTCGGAACCCGGCTCGCGAGCCGTTTCAGATCCGCGTTATGCGATCAACCCGGCGTCACGGTATTCAGGCTCATCGAACTCAGGCGCCGCAAGGCCATCGATGAACGTGGCGAGCGGCGTACCACCTGCGCAAAGGCAGCCTGCTTTCATCATCTGCGCTGCGCGTTGCATCGCCTATAGGCCCAGCCCGCGTTTGCGACCCAAACTCCACTCGACGATGCCGCGCGGCCCGACGAGGCCATGAACCTCACGTCCCAGCTCCTTCTCCAAGGCCGGCCGCCAGGGCACGAGCTGGAAGCCGAGCCCGTCATCGATCATGGCGAAACGGCCCGAAGCGAGCGTCAACCGTTGACGGTAAGCACCGGAAACGGGCTCGCCGTCCGTGATAGGCCGATAGGCGAGCCCGGTCTCGGCCGCGAGCTTGGCCGCGGTCTCCGCCAATTCACGCCGCCGTAGGGTGGCGAGAAGGTCGCGGGCATAGACGACACGCTGGCCTTGCCGACGCGCCAGGCCTTCCTCGACCAGGTGATCGACACGGGCGTCCATCGCTTCCTTTACCTCGGCGCCGAAGCCGCTACCGCTGAGCGGCGAATCCTTGGCGAGGAGCTGGCGGTCGAGCCAAGTTGCGCCCGACGCCGTGACCTGTGCCTCGATCGTGAGGTCCGAGCGGGTGGCGAGCGACAGGCGGCGGTGCCCGTCAGCGTCGTCATAGGCGCGGACCTCAACCACGGACCCTGGCGGGGCGTCGCCGGTCACTTCGAGATCGCTGAAGCGCACATGGTGCGTGCACCCGTCGATGCCAGCGACGATCGCATAGGCGGTGCCTTTGAGCTCGTCGTCGAGGCCACGCGCGACGAGGCGCCCCAACACCGGATCTGAGGGTTCGTCGCCATGGAGGGCGAAGGCGCTCACATCGGGCTCGCGTCCGCTGGCGCTCATGGCCTGATGCATGGTCTTGATGATGTCGCCGCGGATGCCGAGCTGCCGGAGCGTCTGTTCGACTCCCGGCTTCAGCGTCCAGCAGGCGGGCCCCGCCGGGTCCGCCAGGCCGAGCCGTTCGAGCTTGCCGGCGCGGCCGAGGAGGAGCCGCCGGAGGTCCGGCGCTTCGGCCTCGGGGCCGGGCCGGAGATCGGCGACCCCGCCGCATTCGTCCGAGATGTCGCGCAGCGCCCGGTCGAGGCTGGTCCAGCGTTCCGCCGCCACCTCCCGCTCCAGCGTTGTGCGTATTTCGCGCTCGCTCCGTGGCCCGAGCTCCAAGGTGACGCGCTCGGCGGCGCGGTCGCGGAGCCCTCGGCTGATATAGTCGCGGCTGATGACGAGGTCCTGGCCATCGTCGGCGCGTCCACGAATGAGGACATGGATATGCGGATTGTCCGTGTTCCAGTGATCGACCGCGATCCAATCGAGCCTGGTGGCGAGGTCCTTCTCGACATCCATCATCAGTTCGCGGGCGAATGTTTTGAGGTCGCTGATCTCAGCCGCGTCTTCCGGCGACACAATAAACCGGAAATGATGCCGGTCGTCCCGGCAACGCTCGGCAAAGGCGCGCTGGTCCGCCTCGTCCGAAGCGGCATCGAACATCCGGGCATTCTTGCCATCCTTGGTGACGCCATCGCGCTGCAGATAGGCGATGTGCTTGGGCAGCGGCGCCGATCGGAACCGCGCGCCGTGGTGGCGCACCACCCGCGCCTTCGTTACCACCCGCCGGGCATTCGAGCGCAAGCGGATCGACACCGCCGCGCGCCGCCCGCGGCCGAACCGTGACCGGCTCCGGCCCTGGCTCGATCGGAAGCTGTTGCCGACATGCCCGGCCTTCTTCGCGGCCCGCATCACCTCGCCGACGAAGGTCTTCTGCCGCCTGGCGCCACGGTTGCCATGCTGGGTCCGTCCCGGCCGGACGCGAAGATCGTCATCGCGTGCCGTCATGGGGTAAAGCCCCGGGGTGGTTTGGCCAGGCGGCGCTCGGACGATTGAATTCGTTCGAAGAATTGCAGGAAGCGCCAGCATGGAGGGTTGATGGCGTTGACGAATTGTCCAATCCAACCAACCACTTGGGCCGCGCCGAGGGCCGGCCTTTTCCCTTGCCGTCCCTCGTTTGGTCGCTGCCGCTCCCCCAGCGCCACACCCAAATTTGTCCGACCGCCCGCCAGAGCCCACCCGCGCCCGACGCGGCTCATGACGGGGACTGCCCGGCCGATAGCCGCACGAAGAGCCCCCCCGATTGCGGTACGAGACGCGCCCAATTCGCCGTCGAGATGCCGATCGGCGGTGGATTCGAAGGGCCGCGAGATACGATAAACAATCTGTCGGGCACGCCGTCGTCGTGACGTGGAAACACCGCCGCACCGGTCCAGGATGGCGCGGCGGCGACGGCGAAGATGCGGTGAGTCGGCACTGGACGGTGCAGCAGGCGTGCCACGGTTTCGACATAGGCTTGCGTCTCGGATGGCAAGGGGCGCCCGGTCGCCAGGTGCTGTTGATAGCGTCGCGGCCCGGCATTGTAGGCGTCAAACATCCCCGATCGGCCGCAGCGATCCAGCAGCTCGCTGAGATAGGCGGCACCAGCGGCAATGTTGTCGCGGCGATCGAAGGGATCGTTTC
>JBOHLV010000208.1:0-17956 GCA_050729815.1 Allostellaceae bacterium | reverse complement strand
CTGCTCGGCGAACAGTTCGTCGCGTTTCGCGATACCGGCGGCCGGGTGGGAGTGCTCGACGAATTCTGCATGCATCGTCGCGCCTCTTTGGCCCTGGGCCGTGTCGAAAAGAACGGAATACGCTGCCTATATCACGGCTGGAAATATGGCGTGGACGGGACGATCCAGGAAACCCCCAATCATTGTGACGCGCGGTTCCGCCAGAGCCGCAAGGCGCCAGCCTATCCGGTGCGAGAGGCCGGCGGCCTCGTCTGGGTCTATATAGGTCCAGCGGACAAGGAGCCGCCGTTCCAGCGCTACGCGTTTATGGATGGCCCCGACGATAATCGGGTGGCGCTGCGCTTCAATGTCGGCGCGAACTATTTGCAGCTCTATGAGGGCGGCACCGACAGCTCGCATGTCGGCATCCTTCACAGCGATTGCGCGAATCCCGGTTGGCTCACCGATACCTTTGCGCCTCCCGATGAGGATTACAATCCCGGCGCTCTGGCATCTTCCGACAACGCCCCCGAACTCGAGCTGGAAGCGACCGATTACGGCTATCATTATGCTGCCAGACGACAGGGGCCCCCACGACCCGATGGCACCGAGACGCACAGCGTCCGGGTCACGCCGGTGATATTTCCGACCGGTCGAATCATTCCGGCGCCCGCTTTCCAGTTCTATGTGTTTGAGGTGCCGCAGAACGATGATCGGACCAGCACGTTCCTCGTCTGCCATGGGCCAAAGCCGGTGGACCGCGCCAACATCCTCCGTATTCTCGGCGTCGATGACGCGCGGTTTTGGAGCGAGAAGGATTGCGAGTTCCGGGCGAGCTGGGACAATGATATGAACCAGAACCGGACGCGGATGCAGGAGAACTGGACTGGTTTCAGCGGCATTGAAGTCGAAGATGCGGTCGTTTCGGTTTCGATGGGGGCGATCGTCGATCGATCCAAGGAATGTCTGGTCGCAGCGGATCAGGCGGTTGTCTTTCTGCGTCGCCGGTTGCTCGAATCCGTGCGTCGCGTCGAGGCGGGTGGAGACCCGATTGGCGTGACGATCGGCGACTACAGGCAGGTTGCGGCCCTGGTCGACACCGTCATCGATCAAGGGGCGCGCTGGCAGGATATGACGCCGAGCCGCCTTGGCGTTAGCGCCGGCCGGCTTGAAACGGTGTGAAGCCAAAAATCAGGGAACGACAGGCTCCGGTCGCCGGAGTGCCGATCGCGTACCTCTGCCGTACCGATTATTCTCCGCCAATGCCCGGGCGGACTCGGTCTATCGAATCGCCGTCATTTTCCGGCCATTCTACTGCCGCCGCGAGGAGATCGTCGCGGCGCGCGCCGTGATGAGGAACGAGATCCTGCCATGCGGCACCGGGCGCAAGTTCGGTATCGGCCGCGCCGCTGATCAGCGCCAGCGCGGGCAGCCGGGGCGGCGCTTTTCCCGCCGTGACGGCATGCGCGAGGGAGAGCAGCAGCCGGCGTGTATGAACCACGGCCGCGTCGGTCGGCACCAGATGTTCGCGCGTCCGGTCGAAGATCGGGCCCATGGAAAGCGAGACGGCGGCATCCTCCTGCTCTAAGCCGGCAAACCCGCCCCACCGTTCCTTCATGGTGGCGCGGTCCTGGCCGAACCGATTCTGCCATGTGCCACGCCATTTGAAGTCGCGCTCGGAATAGAGATTGGGGTCGCCGATCCCGCTTAGCGAGCGGTGATGCGCGCGCGCATAAGGCGCGTTGCCGTGGACGATAATGTAGGTCGAGGTGTTCTCGTCATCGAGCGGCACCTCGAATATGGTGGCGATGCGCGCTTGAGCAGGAATGATGCGGGCCGAGGGAAGAATAAAGGGCACGATCCGGACGCTCTGTCCGCCATTTGCCGCCTTGCGGATGGCGGCGTAATGAAAGCCGAAATCCGTGGTTTCGATTGAAAGAGTCGGCGCATTGTCGTCAACGGCGAGCGCGCCGGGATTGAGCCGATCGAGGTTCGGTGTGAAGCTGTTCCGCTGCCAGCCTGGCCGCGCCTGATCGGAATGCAGGATGCCGACGTGCGAGCTGTCCATCCCGCCTTCGAGAAGTTGCAGATAGTTGCAATGAAGGTCGATGCGTTCGATGTTGCGATGGGTCGCCGGCGCTTCGAGGAATGCGAAATCTGGCAACGGCGGCACCGTGTCGCGCGGACCGAAATAGCCCCAGATGAGGCCGCCGGCCTCATGGCACGGATAGGTTTGTGCGCGGAATTTCGCCCGATAGGCGGGGTTCGGATGATTCGGCGAATCGAGTAACCGCCCGTCCACCGCGAATTTCCAGCCGTGATAGATGCAGCGAATCCCGCATTCCTCGACCCGTGCCAGCGCGAGCGACGCGCCGCGGTGGGGACAGAGTTCATCGAAGAGGCCGAGCTTCCCCTCGGTGTCGCGGAACAGGACGTAATTCTCACCGCAGAAGCGCGCGCGCACCGGATCGCTGTCCGGCCTATCCACCTGGCTCGCGAGCGCGATGGGCGTCCAATAGTGCCGAAACACCTGTCCCATCGGTGTCTCCGGCCCGACCCGCCACAGCAACTCGTTGTCTTCCTTTCGCATCTCGCTCCCCTTGCGTCCGGTCCGCCTTGCGGCTTCGGGACCCGTTTTATCGCGAGGCGGCGGTGATCGCGCGCGGCCCCGGCAACTTATGACACTTGCCGTCCTTCATGATCATCAGCAGCCGATCGGGGTCCTGGAGCAGGGCGATCTCCTGCAAAGGATCGCCATCGACCAGCAACAGATCGGCGAGATAGCCCGGCTTGATCATCCCCAGCTCGTCACCCATGTCCATGATCTCGCCGCCGAGCCGGGTCGCCGCGCTGAGGGCCTCGGCCGTGCTGTAGCCGAGGAGGGTAACGAAGAGTTCGATGTCATGGGCGTTCCTGCCGATCGGGCTGGTCGGAAAGCCGTAATCGCCGCCCGGCAGGAGACGGATGCCGCGTTTGTGCAGCATCGGCACCAGTTCCGACAAATGCTGGAGCTTCTCCTTCTGCTCCCGGAGTGCCGCGCCGCCGTCCCGCTCGGCATAGCTCGGGTCGGCATGGATATTGGTCCAATTGAGGCCGACGGTCGGTGCCACGAAGATGTTGCGCTTCTTCTCCTCAAGCAGGTCGAGCGCTTCCTCGTCCGGCCAGGTGCAATGATAGATCACCCGGAAATCGTTTCGGAGCGTCATCTTGATCGCCTCGGCGGAATGGGCATGGGCATTGAGCCATACGCCAGCCCTCCGCGCCGAGTCCGCCGCCGCCGCCAGTTCGACATCGTGAAATAGCAGGGTGAGCGAGGTGCCCGGCACGATGCTATTGTCGCCCGTGACGACAAACTTGACCGAGTCGACCCCGATCGCAGCCATGTCATCGACGAAGTGCCTTACGCCTTCGACGTCAGGCGGCCGGTGCGCGATTCCGGCATACTTCGCCCCGCGCGACCTTGCACCGTCATCCCGCTCGAACGAGCAGGCGCGAATCCGCGGGCCGGGCAGCCATCCGGCATTGATTTCATCGCGCAACGCCGTCTCCGCACGTGCGCTGTGCGAGCCTCCCGAATAGATGCTGGTGAAGCCATGGTCGAGCATGATCTTGGCGGTGTGTGCCGTGATGAGAAGCATCTGCTCCGGGGTTCGGTCATGCCCCCGCAGGACGCGGCCGACCGATGACCCAAAGCCAAGGTGCGCGTGGGCATCGACGAGGCCGGGGATCAGCGTCGCGGCTTTGCCGTCAATCACATCGGCGCCGCCGGCATCGATCCGCTCGCCCCGCGCCACCTTCTTGATGCGATTGCCCTCGATCAGTACGTCAGCGGGAAATGCCGGGGCACCGGTCCCGTCGAAGACGGCAGCGTTCGTGATCAGCATCGCCATGGTCCGCTCCTCACCCGTGCCCCGGTCCGCCGATCATTTATTTGATCGGGTGCTCTTCCTTCCATGGATCCTTCACATTCTTGAAGGTATCGATGACGACGTTCTCAAGCTTGCCATGGACCTTCTCGGTCTTTGCCACATAGATGTTCTGCACGATATCGCGGGTCTTCGGGTCGATGGTGAAGGTACCCCGCGGGCTGTTTACCTTCATGCCTTTATAGAAATTGATGGCCTGGTCGCCGGTGATGTTGGGACCGAACTTCGCCACCGCCCGATAGACGAGATCCATCGCATCATAGGCGGAAACCGTGGCCATGTTGGGCACCGATGACGGGTTCTTGCCGTAGAGCTTCATCCATTCGGCCCACAGAGATTTGTTCTGCGGTGTACCCACATGTGCCACGTAATGCGCTGTCTGAATCACGCCGATCGCGCCATCGCCGATCCCGGGCAGGTCCGTCTCCTGGAGCTGCAGCGGGCCGATGAAGCGGATTCCGGCAGGTTTCAGTCGTTGCGCCCAGGCGCCAACCATGATCTTCGTGTTCGCCCCTCCGGTGCCGAAGATGAAGACCGCGTTGGGTTTGTCCTGAAGCACGCGCTCGTAAAAGGGTGAGATGTCCGCGACAGTGACGGGGTATTTGATGACTTGCAGTATCTTGCCGCCATGCGCCTCGAACGTCTTGCTGAAGCCGTGGAGTGAATCCTCGCCAGCGACGTAATTTGCGATGACGGCATCTACCGTCTTGATGCCATGAGTCGCCGCCCACGTGCCGAGCGGCGCCGACTCCTGCTGGAGGGTAAAGCTCACCCGCGTGAAATAGGGTGATTTGCGGGTGATGAAGCCGGTGGCCGCATTCGTGATGATGGTCGGCACTTTGGCCTGGGTGATGATGTCGGCTATCGCCAGTGCGTCGGGACTGAACACATAGCCGGTCAGGAATTTGACGTGATCGCGCAGGATCAACTCGGTCGTGAGCTGCCTTGACCGCGACGGATTGATGCCGCCCTCATCGCGATAGAGCACCTCGATTTTGTTGCCATTGACGCTATCGCCATGAAGATGCTGATAGACCTCTACGCCGCCCTTGGTTTCGGCGCCCCATTCGGCGAACTCTCCCGAAAACGGCATGATGAGCCCGACCTTCACCGTTTTCGCTTCCACCCGGGCCGATCCAGCACCGGCGAGAATCAGCGTGAGCGCCACAAGTCCAATAATCCGCTTCATTAAATTTCTCCCCTAAGACGACGGCGCATTTTTTCGATGCCAAGGTCGCCTGCATCGGCCGAACCTAACCCTGCCTCGTCCATTTGCCAAGCCGATACCCTCGCTTGGCGCGGCGTGCATTCCTTCGATGGACTGCGCGACAGAACGTTTTCCGCTGTCTCGAATCCGTCTTCCAAATCGCCGGCTAAACCGCGGCGCCAAGCAGGCGTTGCTTCAGCACTTCGTCCTGTTGTAGGGCCTGCGCCGTGCCGCGCCAGACGATGCGGCCACGATCGAGAACGATGGCGTCGCGGGCGAAGGCGAGCGCAAGATCGACCCGCTGCTCGACCAAGATGACGGCAAGGCCGGTCTCATCGCGGATGCGGGCGACGGCCTCGGCCAGCGCCTCGACCACGATCGGCGCGAGGCCCTCGGTCGGCTCGTCGAGTAGAAGGAGCTTCGGCGCGCCAACCAGCGCCCGTCCCATCGCCAGCATCTGCTGCTCGCCACCGGAAAGGCGATTGCCGGCATTGTGTCGCCGGGCTTGCAGGGATGGAAACAGGCCATAAACGGCATCGAGGCTCCAGCCCTGGCGCCGCGCCGCAACGCGCAGATTTTCCTCGACCGAAAGCGAGGGGAAAATCTCCCGCTCCTGCGGTACGTAACCAAGGCCGAGCCGGTTGCGTCGATGGGGCGCCATCTGCTCGATGGCGCGGCCCGCGAAGCGGATGGAGCCGCCATGCCGGTCGGTGAATCCCATAAGGGTCGCGAGCAGGGTGGTCTTGCCGACGCCGTTGCGCCCCAGGACCGCGAGCGTGCCGCCGGCGGGAATGGTGAAGGAAATCTCCTCCAGCACGACCGTCGCGCCATAGCCCGCGACCAGCGACTCAACCGTGAGCCCCTCGCTCACACCGTGCCCCGGCCCAAATAGACGGCACGCACGTCAGGGTCCGCGGCGATCCGTTTAGGTGTGTCGGTGATGAGCACTCGGCCTTGCACCAGGACGGTGATCTCCCGCGCGAAGCGGAAGACGAGATCCATATCGTGCTCGATCATCAGGATTGCGATCTCGGGCGGCAGGCGATCCAGCACGTCGTGGATCGCGTGCGCCTCGACCGTAGGGACGCCAGCCGCCGGCTCGTCAAGGAGCAGCACCCTGGGCTTCAAGGCGAGCGCAATGGCGATTTCGAGGAGCCGCTGCTGACCATAGGCAAGGCCCGCGACCGTGCGATCGGCGAGTTCGCCAATGCCGAGCGCGGCAAGCTGGCTGTCCGCTTCCTCGCGGCAACGGCGCCAGATATCGGTGTAACGAATGAGGCGCCAAGCAACATGATCACGTTCGGCGATTGCGACAGCGACATTGTCGCGAAGATTGAATTCTGACAACAGGGTGTTGATCTGATGCGTACGGGCGAGGCCGAGATGGACGCGCCGCTCGGGCTTTTCATGCGTGATGTCGCGGCCGGCGAGGAGGATCGCACCCCGATCGGCCTGGAGCATCCCCGTCAGCAGATTGACGAAACTGGTCTTGCCGGCGCCGTTCGGGCCAATAAGGCCGCGCCGCGCGCCGGGCGTCAGTTCGAGGTCGATCGCCTGCGCCACCTGGAGCGCGCCGAAGCGCTTCGACAGCCCCCGCACCGCCAGAACCGGCTCCGTCACTTGGGTGCCGCCCCGGGCCAGAGCCGCGCGAGGCCGTCCCGAGCCCAATCGGCAAGGCTCATGAGCCCGCCTTCGAGGAACAGAACCATCACCACGAGGAGTCCGCCGATGACGAACATCCAGCGGAACGGATCGACTTGCGCCGCCATGTTCTGCACCACGACATAGAAGGCAGCGCCGACAAAGGCGCCATAGAGCCGCCGCGTCCCGCCCAGAATCAGCATCACCAATGCCGTGCCGGAGACGAGGAGGCTGAGCGAATCGAGCCCAACGAACTGGTTCGTCTGCGCCTTCAGGGCGCCGGCGGTGCCTGCCATCGCCGCCGAGAGGCTGTAGACCGCAACGAGCCGCCACCAAACTGGCGTGCCGATTGCCCGCATGCGGCGGGGGCTCTGCCGGATGCCATCGAGCGAGCGGCCAAAGGGCGAGCGCACGATCCGCCACGCCGCGATAAACCATAAGAACAGAACGCCCAAGGCATAGAGGTAGCCGGTATGGCCCCAGAGATCGAACGGGAAGACGCCGAAGAGCGGCGCCACCTGCATGCCTTGGAGCCCGTTATCGCCGCCCGTGAACCATGCGGCCTGCGAACCGAACGCCGCCAACATGGAGGCAATCGCGAGCGTCAGCATCATCAGGGTCACACCCTCGGTATGCAAGATCAGCATCCCCGTGACGAGGCCGAACAGCGCCGCCACGGCGGTGCCGAAGAGGAGCCCAATCAGCGGATCGGGTGCGACATGGATCGAAAACAACCCCGTGGCATAGGCGCCGAGGCCAAAAAATGCCGCTTGGCCGAAGGTGATGATGCCGGCATAGCCGAGCGCGAGATCGATCGAGAGGGTGAAGAGGATCATCTCGAGCGCGGCCGTGCCAAGGCTCATATAGGCGCCGGCGAAAAAAAAGGTGCCGAAGGCGATACCCCAGGGCAGAACGTGCCACAGCCAGCCATAGCGGCCTTTGCCGAGGTTCAGCCGGGCGAGCGCCGATCCTCTAAGCTCAGGCCGTGCCGTCATGGCGCCGATTTTGCCGGCAGGAGGCCGTGAGGTCGCCACAGCAACAGCACGATCACCAGCCCATAGACGAGATAAGCGGCAGATTCGGGCACCACGAACTTGCCCACCGTATCGACGATGCCGATTGCCATCGCCGCGACGAACGAGCCCTTGAAATTGCCAATGCCGCCGACCGCGACCAAGAGGAGGAAGGTCACGAGGTAGCGCAGGGCATAGTACGGTTCCACCGGCAGCATGTCGGCGCCGATGACGCCACCGAACCCGGCGAGCGCACACCCCGCGGCAAAGGTGCTGGTGAAGAGCAGGCCGACATTCATGCCGATGGCGCGGGCCATGCGCGGGTTGTCGACGGCGGCCCGCAGCCGTGCCCCGTAGAGCGTCCCGTCGATGACGAGCCACAGCACGAGCGCCATCGCCGCACCGACCCCGATCAGAAACAGCCGATAGGTCGGATAGTCGGTATAACCAATATTGGTGAGCCCGGTGAGAAAGGACGGCGCGGGAACGTTCTTGACGTTGGCGCCAAACAGCGATGTGAGCGCCGCGATCACGACAAAGGTGAGGCCGAACGTCATCAGGGCCTGGGCCAGTTCGCCGCGGCGATAAAGCGGGCGATAGAGCGCCAGTTCGGCGATGATTCCGAGCCCGCCCACCGCCAGCGACGCCAGCGCCGCGGCGGCAAAGAACGACATGCCCCGCTCGATCATCATCGCTGCCAGGTAGCCGCCTATCATGGCGAATGCGCCATGGGCGAGATTGACGACGCGCATCAGCCCCATGGTGACGGTAAGGCCGACTGAGATAATGAACAGGATCATTCCGTAAGCGACCCCGTCGAGCAGAATTGTCACAAAGGCCATTGCAGTCCACCGCTATTCCAAGCAAAGGCTATGGCAGGCGGAGGTCGTCACCCCGGCCGCGATCCTGGCCAGAGCGCCTAACACCCTGGCTGTTGCTGAGCAAGCCTTTCTCCCCCCGGCAGCTTCATGTCGCACCGCACGGCTCGACGTCGATGCCGACCATGAGGCA
Source organism: Allostellaceae bacterium (assembly GCA_050729815.1). GTDB lineage: Bacteria > Pseudomonadota > Alphaproteobacteria > ATCC43930 > CGMCC-115725 > JAATGI01. Next base: position 9,179 of record JBOHLV010000208.1, on the reverse strand, counting down.
TTTCTTGATTGCGGGCCAAGGTAGCATCGTCCTCGCCGGATTGTCCATCGAGGAGGACGGCGGTGTATGGTCGAGCCCGGTTTCGACCCGGACGTTAGCTTGGCTTGTAGCGGGCGGCGTCGATCAGACCGGCGGCACCTGCCACAGCGCCGGGTCGGGCGCCGGTTTTCCCATGCCCTGCGGGCCGTCGGACAGGACCGAGGTGCCCCACTGATCGGTGATTTCGAAGCCTGGCGGGTAGACGGTCGGCTGCCAGGTGGCGTCATCGACGCGGTCGACTTCCGCCGTGTACTCCACCGTATTGCCTGCCGGGTCGAGGAAATAGGAGAAGGTGTTGTTGCCGGCGGTGTGTCGGCCTGGCCCCCATTTCAGCGGCATCTTGGCCTTGAGGAGACGCCCCGCGCCCCGCATCATCTCGTCGAGATCGCGCATCTCGTAGGCGACATGGTTGAGACAAGGCGGCCCGGGGATGAAGGCGATGCTGTGATGCACCTCGTTGCACCGCAGGAAACACATGAAATCGCCGAGCCAGTCGCTCACCTTGAAGCCGAGATGCCGTTCATAGAAGGCGACGGTCTTCTGGATGTCGGGCGCGTGCAACACGACATGCGACAATTGCGCCGGAATGCTTTCGCCGCGATTGAGTTGCCGCGCCGGTCCCGGCTCCACGTCGCTCGATATTTCCAGGACATGCCCATCGAGATCGAAACAGCGAAAGCCATAGCCGCCGCCCGGGCTGTCCAGCCGCTTCGGTTCCGAGACCAACTTGACCTCGGCGCGCGTCAGTTGCTGCGCGAGGGCATCGACGGCGGTCCGGCTCTCCGCGGCAAACCCGATGACATCGAGGCTGCGCTTCGCCGCGCCGCGCCAGCGGGTGACGAACGGCTCCGCCGAGCCTTCGGCCCGGAAGTAGGCGAGTTCGCCATCGGCAGCGACCTCATCGAGACCCCACGGCTCTTTCAGAAACCGACGCTCCGTCGCGAATTCCGGTCCGGCGAGACCGATGTAGCGAAGCTTGGTGACGCGTGGATTGCTCATGGCTCTGTCCTCGTCCTTGCGGGGAAGTCTATCGCGTCGCTACTGCCGCGGAAAATCACGAGTTTCGATACCAACCATCGCTTCGATGGATAGGGGCTTTCGCGGCCGGGATTCGTGATAATCTGCCAAGAAAATCGCCAAGCACAGGGGGAGGAAGCGTTGAATCTGGCACGGTTCGATCTCAATCTTCTGGTCGCGCTCGACGCGCTGCTGAGTGAGTGCAACGTGACCCGCGCCGGACAGCGGATCGGCCTCAGCCAGCCCGCGATGAGCGGCACGCTGGGGCGGCTGCGCGACCTCTTCCATGACGATCTTCTGGTACGCGTCGGCCGCAATCTTGAGTTGACGCCGCTGGCGCAGGAATTGTCCGTGCCGCTGCGGCAATGCATCGAGCGTATCGAGGATATGGTCGATAACCGGCGGTCCTTTTCGGCGGCCCGCGAGCGGCGCTCCTTCACGATCGCGGCCTCGGACTATGCCGCCTTTCTGCTGATGCCGGCGCTGCTCGATCAGCTCGCGCGTGAGGCACCCGGCATTACCCTCAAATTCTCGCAGCTCGATGGGCGATCGCTCGAACTCTTGAATGACGATCGGGTCGATTTCGTCATCATGCCCTCCGAAATCGAAACCAACAGCCCCGGTGAGCTATTGTTCATGGACCGCTGGGTCTGTGCCGCGTGGACGAAACACCCCGATCTTGGCGAGCAAATGACCGAGGGCGAATTTTGCGCCCTCCCGCATCTTTGCTATGAGCTGCCGGAGCGCGACGGCCACTCGGTGGCCGATCTGTACCTGTCCCACTTGCAGATACGCCGCCACATCGCCGCGACGACGGCCAGCTTTCTCACGGCCCCGTTCCTGCTTCGCGGCACGCGTCTCATCACCGTCATCCACCGGCGCCTCGCGGAGCGCGTCCGGGAGGCGGCGGACGTCCGGATCATCGAGCCGCCCTATCCGATGCCGGACATTCACGAAAGCATCTATTGGAACCCGCGCCATTCCAGCACGCCGTCCCATCGCTGGTTACGCTCGATATTCGTCGAGATTGCCCGAAAACTGTGAAGTCGGAACCTGGCATCGGTGCGGACAATAGTTCATATCGCAACAATCTATTGGTCAGGACCCGACCACGCTGGTTATCGTCTCTTCCGATGGAGGAGAGAATGACGGTATGACCGCCAACCCCGATCTCGCAGATTTCGCCCTCGGCACATTTTCGATCGCCGGCGCCGCGCCCTTTGCCGGGTTGGTGATTGACGGCCGCGTCATTTCCGCCGGCGGCGAATCCGTGTTGCAGCTCGTGCAGCATTGGGATGCGTCGCTTCCGGTCCTGCGCCGGCTCGCCGACGATTTTCGCGCCGGGCAGCGTTCGGCCGACCTCCGCGCCCGATCCGCGCCGATCGACGCCTTGCGTATCCATCCACCGGTCGATCTGCCGCGCAACGTCTATTGCGCCGGGATGAATTATCGCAACCATGTGATCGATCTCATCATGTCGCAATCTGGCGTCGCCGACCGGCCCGGCCTCAGTGAGGCCGAGCGACGCGCCGAGGCCGAGAAGACCATGGATGTGCGCGCGGCGAGCGGAGAGCCGTTCGTCTTTATCAAGGCGGTATCGTCGATTGTCGGTGCCTATGATTCGGTGCCGTTGCCCGAAGGCGTGAGCCGGCCCGATTGGGAATTGGAGTTAGGCGTTGTGATCGGCCGTCCCGCGCGCCATGTCAGCCGCACCGTGGCGCTCGATCATGTCGCCGGCTATGCCGTGGTGAACGATGTCACGGCGCGCGACCGGATCAATCACAAGGAAATGCGCTTCGACTGGCTCCGCGGCAAATCCCAGCCGGGGTTCCTCCCGTTCGGGCCTTATCTCGTGCCGGCGGCGTTCGTGCGCGATCCGCAGACGCTGCGCCTGACGCTGAAGCTCAACGGCGACGTGATGCAAGATGAATCGAGTGCCGACATGATCTACGGCGTGGCGCGGCTCATCGAATATCTTTCGGCGCATGTCCAGCTTTGGCCCGGCGATCTCATTTGCACCGGATCTCCGGCCGGCAACGGCGCCCATTACAACCGCTTCCTTCGCCCCGGCGATGTCATGGAGGCGGCAATCGACGGACTCGGGATGCAGCGCAATCAATGCATCGCCGAGACCGGCCCGGAGGCTTGAAGTGGCGAGATTTTCCTATACGCGGGATGACATCGTCGAGCGCGCGCGGGCACTCGTGCCGACATTGCGGGAACGGGCGATCGAGACGGAGAAGTTACGACGCTTGCCGGAACGAACGCTCCGCGATTTCCGCGAAGCGGGCCTGATGGGATTGCTCAAACCGGCGAAGTTCGGCGGACCCGAAGTGCGCATCGATGACGCGATGGAAGTGACTTTCGAGCTGGCGCGCGGCGACGGCTCCGCCGCGTGGGTTTGGGTGATCTTGGCCTGCCACGACGCGCTTGCCGCGTTCTTCCCCGAGGAAGCGCAACGCGAGTTCTGGGCCGATCCCGACGCGCTGATGGCGTCCAGCTTCGCCCCATCCGGCAAGGCCGAACTCGCCGATGGCGGCTATCGATTGTCGGGCAAATGGTCCTATTGCAGCGGTGTCGATTGCGCGCAATGGCTGATGCTCGGCGCGGTCGCCGATATGCGCAGCATCGATCCACCCATCCCCGACCTGATCTTCACCCTGGTGCCGCGCGCCGAAATGACCGTGATCGACGATTGGCATGTCATGGGCCTGCGTGGCACCGGCAGCAAGAGCGTCGTTGCGAAGGACGTGTTCGTCCCGGCGCATCGCACCATCGCCTGGAGCGCCACCGGCGCCGGTACCGCGCCGGGGGGCAAGGTCCATCAAAGCCCGCTCTACCGCGCGCCGATGATGTCCTTCTTTCCGTTTTTCATTGCCTCGCCCGGTGCGGGCATCGCGCGCGGCGGGCTCGAGGCCTTCATTGCCGAGATGAAGGAGCGCCGCTTGCCGGACGGCGCGCCGATGGCCATGATGCCCGGCGTGCAGATGCGGATCGCGGAAGCGTCGGCGCTGATCGATGCCGCGGACCTGCTCTATAAACGATCGGTGCGCGAGACTATGGACAAGATATTCGCCGGGGAAACGCTGAGCCTTGAGCATCGCGCGCGCAGCCGCCGCGACCAGGCCTATTCGCTGGTACTCGCGAAGCGCGCCGTCGAGTTGCTGTTTTCGGCCGAAGGCGCGCGGGGCCTCTTCGACGACCACCCGGTGCAGCGGGCGGTGCGCGATCTTCATGCCGTATCGTCTCATCTCGTCGCGACCTGGGATGCTCCCGCCATGACCTACGGCGCCGTTGCACTGGGCCTGCCGCCGGCCGCGAACGCCGCCCTTTGAAGAGGTTTACCCGATGACGCAGCTCGACGAGACGCACGATCCGAACCGACGCAGCTGGGTCGAGGCGGCAAACCGGGCGGGCACCGATTTCCCGATCCAAAATCTTCCGTTTGGCGTGTTTTCGCGAACGGGTGAACCGGCGCGAGGCGGCGTCGCGATCGGCGACCAGATTTTCGATCTCGCCGCCGGTTTGCGACTTGGCGTGTTCTCTGGGATAGCCGCGGCGGCGGCCGAGGCCGCATCCGGGTCGGCGCTCAACCCGCTGATGGCGTTGGGTCGTCGCCATTCCGCGGCGCTGCGGGCGCGTCTCTCGGAGTTGCTGATGGCGGGTGGCGCGGAATCCGATCGCGCGCGCCAGCTTGCCTCTCAGGTTCTGGCGCCGATGGGTGATGCGACCATGCACCTGCCGGCGCAAATCGGCGCGTTCAGCGATTTTTCCTGTTCGATCTATCACACGCGGCGCATGGGCGGCGGCAAGCCGCGCCCGGTCTTCGAGCAGATTCCCGTGGCCTATAACGGCCGCGCCAGCTCGATCCGGCCGAGCGGCACGCCGGTCCCCCGGCCGCCGGGTCAATTCGGGCCCGCGGGCGCCGAGCCAACATTTGGGCCGGAACCGTCAATGGACTTCGAACTCGAATTCGGGGCCTTCGTCGGCCCTGGCAATGCGCTCGGCGAACCGATTCCGATGATTGAGGCCGAACAGCACATCTTCGGCTATTGCCTCGTCAATGACTGGTCGGCGCGCGGCATCCAGTTCTTTGAAAGCGCATTGGGTCCATTTCTTGGCAAGAGCTTTCTTACCAGCATTTCGCCCTGGGTCGTGACCGCCGAGGCGTTGGCGCCGTTCCGGGTTCCGGCGGCGCGCGCCAAAGAGGACAGACAGCCGCCGGCCTATCTCGATTCCTCGTCCAATCGCGAGGAAGGCGGGCTCGACATCGAACTTACCGCAGCGCTGCTGACACCTCGCATGCGGGCCGACGGCAATGCGCCGGCCCGGATCGTGCGGGCGAATTTCAAACACATGTTTTGGACCATGGCGCAAATGCTGGCCCATCACGCCAGCAACGGCTGCAATTTGGATCCTGGCGACCTCATCGCCAGCGGCACGGTGTCGGGTCCGGAAGACGATTCGAAAGCGTGCCTCGCCGAGATCAACAACCGCGGAGAGACGCCGCTCAAGCTGCCAAATGGCGAGACCCGCAACTGGCTCGAAGATGGGGATGACGTGTCTTTCGCCGGGCGCGCCCATCGCGACGGCGCGGTCGATATCGGCTTCGGCATCTGCGCGGGTCGGATCGAGCTCGCCATCGGGGCACCGCGATGAGCCAATGGCAATTCACCAAGGGTCTGCACGTTCTCGGCAATGGCTGCTTCGCCTATCTTCAGCCGGATGGCGGCTGGGGCTATAGCAACGCCGGCCTCATCGTCGACGGCGACCAGTCCCTTCTTGTCGATACGCTCATGGATTTGCGGCTGACCCGCGAAATGCTCGATGCCATGAAACGCGCGACACCGACGGCCGCGCGGATCGGCACGTTGGTGAATACCCATTCCAACCCCGATCACACCAACGGCAACCAACTCGTTCCCGGCGCGCAAATCATTTCGACGACCGCGTGCCGCGACGAAATGACGGAGCAGTCGAAACATCGTGGCCTGCCCTTCACGGGCGAGGCGCTGGCCTTTTTCAACGAAATCATGGGCGCCGATCGGTTCGACCGCGGCGGTATCGAACCGACGCTGCCGACCCGAACATTCACGGGCGAGACGACGCTCGCCGTCGGCGCCAAGGAAATCCAGCTGCATCAATTCGGGCCAGCGCATACGCGCGGCGATCTGGTCGTCTATGTGCCGCAAGACCGCGTTGCCTATGCCGGCGATATTTTGTTCATCGAAGGCCATCCCATCATCTGGGCCGGTCCGGTCGATAATTGGATCGAAGCCTGCGACCGAATGCTTGGTTGGGATCTCGAGACCGTGGTGCCCGGCCACGGGCCCATCACCGACAAGCACGGCATCCGCCGGCTGCGCGAGTATTTCGCCTATGTCGGCGATGAATCGCGCAAACGCTATAACGCCGGCATGAATTTCGAGGCGGCGGCGCGCGATATTTCGCTCGCGGCGTTCTCGGATTGGATCGATCCCGAGCGCATCGTCGTCAATGTGCGGGCCTGCTATCGTGATTTCGCCCGCGAAGAGGAGCCCCTTTCGGTCAATGACCTGTTCGCGGCGATGGCGCGCTTCCATTGCGATCATCACGGCGCATGAACGGACAACGAGCAAAGCGATTTTGTACGGTCTAGCGAAATTCAGCCAGCTGTAATTGGCGTTTGTTCTGCATCCCCCGACGTCCCTCGACAAGGAGACCGAGACGATGGTAAGCCGAGGTGAATCTCCGCTTCCGCACTTTTGATCGCCGAAAGCAGTGCAGCCGTTGTTCGGCCAGTCCCCTCCTTGGGCAGGATGTCGGTGTCCACCCGGATCTGCTATCGTCAAGCGTTGCGCACAAATAAGGCGCGGACATCAGTGTATGCGCTCCGGCACCGCAATAAAGAAGGAGATACGAATGCTCGAGCTTTATCACGCCGGCCTTACCACTTGCTCCAGGAAGTCACGGCTTTGTCTCAAGGAAAAGGGGCTTCCCTATAAAAGCCATTACATTCGGCTCGACAAGTTTGAGCATCACACGCCCGAATATCTGAAACTCAATCCAAACGGCCTCGTGCCCACGCTCGTCCACGACGGTAAAGTCGTGATCGAGTCCGGCGTCATCAACGAATATGTCGATGAGGTGTTCCCGGAGGTACCACTCCGGCCCTCCGATCCCTTGACGCGCGCCAGGATGCGCGTTTTTTGCAAGATGGCAGACGAATACGCGCTTCCCGCGACGCGTGTACCGATCTGGGCACGGACCAAGACAGCGCACCTGAAGGCCATGAGCGAGTCGGAATTCGAGCAGGTAGTGAGGGAAACTCCGCTGGTCGACCACCGACTCAAGCTTCGGGCGTTGAAGGGCGAGGGGTTCACGAAGAAGGAGTTCGACGAGGCCTATGGCCGCATGGATTATGTTTTCGAACGCACCGAGACGGCGCTCGCCGATGGCCCCCACCTTGCCGGCGGGCAATACACGCTCGCCGACATCGCGATCCTACCCTACGTTTTCGCTTTCAATCTCATGCGGCCGGAATTGATACCCGGCCATCCACGTATCAAGGCATGGTACGACCGCGTGATGGCACGGCCCGCAGTGCAAGCGACGTACCAACCATCGGACGAGACACCCGCGCATTAGCGAGGTCGATATGACACTCACGCTCTATCACAACGACGTGCCGGTTTGCGCCCAGAAGGTGCGCATGGCGCTAACAGAAAAGGGTCTCAGTTATGACGGTCGGAACATGAACTTGGGCTGCGGCGACACCACCGATCCGGCCTATCTTCCTAAGTAGTCCTTCACTTCTACTTATCTCAACGCGGCCCGAGTGCCAGGAGGGTGAGGTCGATGCCCTGTGTGACCAAAATTCTCATCGTCGGCGGTGGCGTTGCCGGGCTGACCGCGGCTGCGGCGCTGGCGCAGCGCAACGTAGATTGCGAGGTGATTGAGCTAGCGGGGGACGCGCTCGGCGCAGCTATTACGATCACCGGCCGCGCACTCGACGCGCTGGATAGTATCGGCGCACGGACGCTCTGTGCCGCCGAGGGCATTATTGATCCGCTGCCACAAGGTTCCGGCCGGAGCAGTTCCGATCTGCGAAATTCGGCAAGACCTGCCGACGACACAGCCGTCGGCCTGGCCCCAACGGGAATGAAGGCTATCGGCTTGTATCGCCCCGTTCTGTCCCGGATCTTGCTTAGTTGCGCTGCTTCGTATGGCGCTCGCGTTCGGGTCGGGGTGGGGATCAAAGCCCTCGATCAAGACACAACCGGGGTCACGGCGCGCTTCACGGACGGCACGGACGGCCGCTACGATCTCGTCGTCGGGGCCGACGGCATCCGTTCGACGGTGCGGGCGCTCATTTTCGGCGACGCTATCCAACCCGTCTATGCCGGGCAATGTAACGTACGTTGGATGACCCCGGGCGAACCAATCCCGGCGCTCGCGGGCATTTATTTTGCCCCTTGGGGCAAGCTTTTGAGCTATCCCCTGCCACACCAAAAATTGGTTTACGCGATCACTGTGTTTGGACGCGATGCGCCGGATTATGTCGATCAGGAAGCAGCGCGAGCGCTGGTGCTCGAACAGCTGTCGGTATTCGCTGAGCCCGGGATGCGCGCGTTACGGGCTCGCCTCACAGCCGATCTTGCGATGATCCATCGGCCGTTCGAGTGGCTGATGGTGCCGCCGCCCTGGCACCGCGGGCGGATCGTTCTGATTGGCGACGCGGCGCACGCCACGACAGCGCATATGTCCGCGGGTGGCGGCATGGCGATCGAGGACGCGGTCGTGCTGGCTGAGACGCTAACCGCGGCGGCAAGTGTGACAGAAGCGCTCGTGGTCTTCATGCGCCGCCGCTTCGAGCGAGTACGAATGGTGGTCGAGACGAGTGTTGATCTCGCCAGAATGGAAACCGACGGGGTTTCCCCCGAGGTCATGTTGGCCCACAGCGCTCAAGCCTTCGCGACTCTCGCGGAGACGTACTAGTGTCCTGTCCCACAAATAAGTTTACATAGGATGCGAAGGGATTCATGATTCGCTTGGTGGAAGGAGCGGATCATGGCGCGCATTGGCAGACCTCAGGAGAGAGAATTGGTGCTTGCCGAAAGCGAGCGTGAGGAATTGGCACGGAT
>JBOHLV010000207.1:0-53273 GCA_050729815.1 Allostellaceae bacterium | reverse complement strand
GGTTCAAGGTGTAGGCATCATGCGCCTTGATCCAGCGCTGTTCGGGCGCCTCGGCCGCGATCGCCCGATAGATTTGTGGCCGCAAACAATCGATGTCGTCGTGAGACAGGAGGCCCGAATCGAGCAGGGTCGCGGCCTCGAACTCGTAACGGCTGCTGGCGATGCCGCCCTTCTCGTCGAGATCGTTGATGTCGGCCGGGCCCTTGTCCCCCGCTGCCAGATTGGCCAGGAAAATCCGAAACCAGGTATTGCCGGATTTCGGGAACGAGGCGAGCCAGACGATGCCGCCGGCCGCACTCATCGGTCAAGCGCATCCCAATGCGCGCGCAAGGACGCCACGGTCTCACCGATTCGCGCAAAATCGCGCGGCCGGGTCAGCGTGAACACCTCGGCATGGCCGAGCATGGCGGCCGCTTGCATGAGCATCTGCGGCCGGTCCCCGATCCGGGCGCGCAGGCCAGGGCGATAAGCCTGATAGTCAAGGGCGGCGACGGCATCCGGGAGAGCAAGCGCTTCAATCCCGGGTTTCAGCGGCGGCCGGGCCTCGCGCAGGATATAGATTGCCGAGAGCCGCGGCGGCTCGGCGGCGGTCGAAGCGAACGGGCCGATATAGTATTTCTCGAACGATTCGCGGACCGCCTCGCCCCGCCGGTCCGCCAGATCGAGCCCGGCGATCGATTGCTGCCAAAGCTTCAACTGCCGCCCGTCGGGGAGGACGACCGGTTGCCGGTGCGAATCCAATTCGACGACGCAAATATCATCGGTGACGAAGGCATGACCCTCGCGGCACAGCGCCGCGGCAAGCGTCGATTTGCCCGCGCCGGAGGCACCGCAAATCGCGATCGCCCGGCCGTCTTTCGCCACCGCCGCGCCGTGGAGCACGAGCGCGCCGCGCTGATGAAGCAGAATGCCGAAGGCGGTGCCGAGCACGAAACCGGCCGCGTCATGATCGGTGATGCCCGGCTCGGTCTCAACGATGATCTCGCGTCCCGCCGTGATCCGAAAGCGGGCGAGTCGGGGGACGCGCAACAGGAAGATGTCGCCCGCCATCTCCCAGGTCGGGCCGCTTGCGGTCGCGTCTTCCAACGCCGACGGCACCGGCCCGCGATGGATCGACACGTCGCCTTCGGTCGTCCGCGCGGTTTCCGGGATCGCGCCGGGCAATGCCATCTCGGAAGAAACATGCAGGCCGCTGATGAAATAACCGTGCATCGGCCGTCAGCCGAACCGCACAAGATGCGACATGCCGCGTATTCCTGCCGCACCGGTAACGATCTCACCGCGGCATTCGAGCCAGGCATGGGCAATGAGCTTGCCGTTCTGATCGAACGTCGCGCCGAGATGGAACGCCGAGCCCTGGCCGCGCCGTGCCAGCATCGCCTTGGCGGCGAGGGCCTGCGGCAGGCACACCGCGTTCCACGGCACGTTGCGCGCCGCTGTTGTCACGGCCCTACGCACGCGCGCGACAAGCGCGGTATCTGCTGCGCCCTGGCCGTCCGGGGCGCGCTCAAGCCACTTCGCCTGGAAGCGGAACGGCACCGTCAACACGATAATTCGCGCCCCCGCGAGCATGAGGATGGCTTCGCAGATCATCCGCCGCTCGGCACCACTTTTGCCGAGAAAAGTCTTGAGCTTACGCTTGAGCGCCATGGACCAGCCCATTGTCCATCAATTCGCGGACGAACTTCAGGAGGTCGGCTTCACAGGTTTCGACATCGACCTCGAACTCGGCGCAGATCACGTCCCGCAACGCGGGCAAGGTGTTCGGCGCCTCCAGCAGCTCCCAAATGCGCCGCGCCACCGCATTGAGGCCGTAATAACTCCCCGCCTTGACGCTCAGCATCACTGCTTCTTCCGTGCCCACCGGCGCGTACAGCATCTCGCCATCGCGGCTCAGCGTCGTGTCCATCGATATCAGCATCTATCCGCCCCTCAGCTGGCGCTACCAACCCGGCATATCTCGGCGGGTATGGGAGAATCAAGCATATATTTAGTGCGGCACTGGATGAGGTGGGTGAGAGCAGGACTGCGGACGACAAACCTTACGATCGCGACTCGCGCCGTCCTCACCCCCCACGCCCGTGCGCGCGCACCGTCGGCCGATCCATAAACGCGCGGGCAGCTTGCGGCTACTTCGGGCGGAACCCATCAAGGAGGTGACGGGATCAACTCGGGGGCGGAAAACGGGGGGACAGATGACTCAATCGAATAATGAAGCTTACCCGAGGACGGCAGGCGTGTCGCGATGGCAAGACAGGGGGGCTTGTATGGCCGGCGGGAAGCTTTCGAAAGAGGCGTACCACGAGATACGCATTAGAGATATGTATTATGTCCCCAGAATTCATGTGCGAGTCTCAGGAAAGACATGTTAGCTGGGTGGGCCACCCGGTGAGGGATAAGCCAATGAAGTCTCGAAAGGTATGTATCGCTTGCTTGAGGATGTGTGGCGGGGGGACGTCGTGGTGAGTACGGGCGCGGTGTAAGGTCGGCGCGCAGACCGTGGGACAGATCTCGAAGGATCGTCGTGAAGAACCGGGAGTTTAGGGGGGTGACCGACCATGAGTCATCCTTATTGCAATAACATGAGACAGACATGGCAAGCATATCGGGGGGGCCGGTTGGCGTAGCGAGAAATTGGCGTCCAGTCCGGCCGATTCTTGCGCCCCTGATCAGTTAGGCTTGTTCTACGGCAGCAATATGGACGACACTCTGTCGCAGGGTCAACGGAGAGTCGATGGCACTCGACCTACTACCGATTGATGCCGTCCTCATACCTCACGCGAGTGTCCGCATACCGTTGGCCAAGCCATAAACGTCCGGGCTGCCCGAGGGGCATGTGGGGACACGGGAGGCCGGGTCAGCTATCCGGGCCGAACCCCGGATCGAACGATTCTTCTGCATGGGTTGGTTTCCCGTCAGTCCCGCCGGCGAAACGGGCTTGGCGGACGACTGGTGGGGCGTACGGCCGGCGGCGTCTCGGAGGGGAACATGGCGCGGTGGGGTGCGGCGGGCGCGAGGGGGGCAAGAATAATCCTCATTATTCGTAGTAGAACCGTTTCTCTTGAGCACATCCGAGCGGCTGGTCGGTATTTCCGGTACTTCCGGGGATTTACTTCCGGGGACATAATACTTAATTCATCGCGTCCGAAAGAGGAGTTCCAATCGAGATAACCATTATGTCCCCGGAATTCCCTGGATAGTGCGACAGGCTTGGGGCGACGGGGGCGAATTGACAGGCGATGCAGGATGCGGGCGGCAAGAGCAGGACTGCGGACGACAAACCTCGGGATCGCGAATCTACCGATTGATGCCGTCCTCATACCTCACGCGAGTGTCCGCATACCGTTGGCCAACCCATAAACGTCCGGTCAACTCGCGTTGCTCGATGGAAGGGGCCGAGCGGAGGGGTCAAGACGTCGGGCCGAGCGTGAGCAGAAGGGAGGTATTGAGCTCATTTGTCAAATTGAGTTTCCCGGACCGGGCATTGGCCGCCGCCATAGGAAGCGACAAGCGGGGGGCCGTGTAGGGCCGTTTGGGGAAATCTGCGGTTTTCGGCGTGGAGATGGGGGGAAAGCAGAGGGCAATGAGCGGGCCATGAAAACAATCCTCATCATACATGTGATACACGTCACGGTAAAAGAGGGTCCCGGTCGGAAGGGTGCCCCAGCAAAACCCACGATGTCAACCTGTGCGTGGTGTGGAATCTGGCCATCCCTCGCGCCGCGTTCGTCACGGGCCGAGCGGGGCAAAGGCGGGCGTAACGACACTGCGCGGTCGCGGGCGATTTGACTTCGGGTTCGCGCGCGGACGATAGTACGCTTGGTTGGAGCTGCGGGGCGAATGAACATGGCGGTGCTAGATCGGGCGGCGGCGAAGGGATCGCACGCGCCGACGCTCCCGGCCGAAGCGCCGCGCCGCGGCTTCGTTCGGCGCCGCTTCGGCAAGTACCTCGCGCTGGGGCAATACGGCTTTCCGTTTTCATGGGGGCCTTATCCGACGCCGGTCGCCCGCTTTCGCGCCGTGGCGCGGCGAACCCGATTCGCACGACATGACCGGGTGCGCGTCTTCACCAATACCGCCATGGCGCTCGGCTGGCCGATCGGCGCGCTCACCACGGCGCTGCGGACCTGCCGGGATGCGCGTGCGCGCGGCCGCACCTATGGTTGGCGGCAATTCGTCGACATGTATCGGCTGGCGCTGCGTTACAGCATCCCGCCGCTCGAATACGTGCTCTATCATTTCGAGGAGCCGGCGCGGCGCCGGGACATGCATCAGTATGTCTATTGGAACGATCTGCCGGGCCTCGCGGCGCTGAACGCGCGGCGCGGCGCCGACAATCGCGACGTCCAGGACAAGGATCGTTTCGCCGAAATCTGCGCGACGCACGGTTTTCCCCATGTGCCGACGCTCGCCGTGTTCGATAACGGCCGCCAGACTTATCCCGCCGCGCCGTTCGTGCCCGAGGCGCCGGTGCTGTGGACCAAATCGCTGCGCCTCAAGGGCGGCGCTGGCGGCGCCAAATGGATCAAGGACGCAGATGTCTATCGCGACAAAGACGGGCACGCGATTCGCGCCGGCAACCTTGGCGATGCCTTTCGCAAGGAGGATTGTCTGGTGCAACCGTTCATCGACAACCATCCCGACATTGCGCGCGTCTCCAATGGCGCGCTGGCCAGCTTGCGCATCGTGACCGGCATGAACGAGGCTGGCGCCACGGAGTTCGTCACCGCGATGCTGGGATTACCCCACGGGCCGAGGACGACCTCCATCGCCGCCATCTGTTGCAGCATCGATCTGGCCAAGGGACGCATTCGCCAGGCCGAGCTTCACGGCGGCGAGCCGATCGCCGATCACCCCGACACCGGCGCGCCCATTGTCGGCATCGTTCTCCCGTTCTGGCGCGAGAGCATCGATCTGGTGTGCCGGGCGCATGCGGCGGCGTTTCCGCGCTTCGCGTTCCTCGGTTGGGATGTCGCGCTGACAATGGACGGTCCGATCCTGCTCGAAACCAATTCCGGCTGGGGCGCGCTGTTTCATCAAATGCTCGACGGGCCGCTCGGCCACACCGCCTTCTCGCGCCTGGTCAGCCAGTATGTCTAGGCCCGCATGCGCCTGATCTGCGGCCTGTTTCATCTCGATGGCGCGACCGCGAGCGAGGCGCTCTTGCGGCGCATGGCGGCGCAGATGGAGGTGCCGCGGCTGCGACCCTCCCTCACGCTGTGGCGTGACGGGCCGGTTGGCTTGGCCGTCATCGATTTCGCCGCGCGGGGCGCACCCGCCGTGCCTTTGCCGGAGCAAGGCGCGACCATCATGGCCGCCGATGTGCGCCTCGACGAACCCGCGGACTTGCGGCGCGCCGTCGGCGTCGCCGTCGACGCCAGCGAGGACGCCTTACTTCTTGCCCATCTCCGGAAATTCGGGCCTCAGGGCCTAGATCGCGCGCTCGGCGACTTCGCTTTTGCGTGTTGGGATCGGGCCGGTCAGAAACTCATCTGCGGCCGCGACGCGTTCGGCATCCGCCCCTTCGCCTATGTCTACCAGCCGGGAAGGCTGTTCGCCTTCGCCTCATTCCCGGCCGCTCTACACGGCGGCGGCATCGTGCCCAAGATTGTCGATGAGGAAGCGGTGGCGCGCCGTCTGGTGCATGCGTTCCGCGCCGATGACAGCCTGATCGCGGGGATCAAACGGCTGCCGCCGGCGCACGTCATGGAAGTGTCGCGCGACGGCGTCTCGCTCGATCGCTATTGGCAACTCGATCGCGCCAAACTGGGCACGGCGCGTTGCTCGCCCGAGGAGGCGGCGCGCGAATTGCGCCGGCTGGTGGATCAGGCCGTCGCCTGCCGCCTGCCGCGCGGCGGCGAGACCGGCGCGCATTTGAGCGGCGGCCTCGATTCCTCGGCCATCGCGGTGCTGGCGGCGCGGCGGCTTCGCGAGGATGGGCGTTCGTTGCACGCCTATTCGTTCCTCGATCGGCCGCGCAACGACATCACGCTGGAAGACGAGACCGACTTCGTCCAAGCCGTCCTCGACCAGGAGGGCGACATCGACTGGACGCCGATCCGCCCGCCGGCGGCCCGGCCCGCGTCGGGCGAGCCGGTCGATCCCGACAAGATGGCGCGGCTCGGCGCAGAGGAGCCGGAGAATGCGGTGTGCGCGCGTGCCGAGGAACAGGGCGTCGGCCTGATCCTATCGGGCTGGGGCGGCGACGAAGGCGCGACCTTCAACGGCAGGGGAACCTTCGCCGAGCTGTTTCTGCGCGGCCGGTGGGGCAAGCTGGCAGGCGAAATCGCCGCGCTGCGGCGCGTGCGGGGCTGGTCGACGCCGCGAATTCTCTATGGCGAAATCGCCGCCTATTTGATGCCGGATGCCGCGATCGGTCTCGCCAAGCGGATCGCCGGCAAGGGCCCGAGTCTTCGGCATTCGTTCGACCGAACCTTGTCGGCCGATATGCGCCGCCGGCTCGCCGCCACGGGCGACAAAGGGCTCGAGATGGTGCCCGACGGACGAGAGAATCGCTGGCGTCTGATGACCAGCCCTCATATCTCCGAACGCGCGGAAGTCTGGGCGCAAACCGGCGCGCGCCACGGCCTTGCCTTTGCGTTTCCATTGCTCGACCGCCGCGTCGTCGAATTCGCCCTGTCCCTTCCAAGCGAACTCTGCCTGCGCGATGGCTATCGCCGCCGTCCCTTCCGCGATGCCACGATTGAAATATTGCCGGAACGCGTGCGCTTGCGGCACCAGAAGTACATGCCGTTTCCGGGCCGTCTCCTCGATTTCGCGGACAGCAAGGAGGAGTTCATGTCGCGGATCGACCACTATCAACAAGTGGACCGCGTGCGTCGCATGATCGACCTTGCCTATCTGCGTCGCCAGGTCGAAGCCTTCCCGTCACCCGAACAGGCGCGCGAGGAAATGCGCGGCGGTGACAATCCCGCCGCGACCGCCAAGATGATCGTGGTGGCACAGGCCCTGGCCGTCGCCGAATATCTCTCGCAACATGGCGGAATCGGGTGAAGGCCTCAGGCGGCGATGAGGGCTTGCGAGAAAGTCGTCATCCCAGGCGGCGACTTTGCGGCGGAGGCGGAAGGAATCCTTGCTGGGCACCTTTTGGATCAAGTTGTGGGCGACGACTGCCGACCATTTGAAGGCATTGGTGTCGACGGATTGAGCGTCGCGACCAAATCATCACAATCGCAGCATCGCCTTCGCCAGAATGTTCTTCTGAATCTCGTTGGAGCCGCCATAGATCGTGGTCTTGCGCATGTTGAAGTATTTGGGCGCGACCGGCGGCGCGTAATCGGGGCCGACGATCTCGCCGTTCCAGCCTTCCTCCATCGCCTCGCGCTGGAACGGCAAAGCGAGCGGTCCCAGCGCCTCGAACGTCAATTCGGTGAGGCGCTGTTGAATCTCCGAGCCCTTGATTTTGAGGATCGAGGCCTCGGTGCCGGGGCCGCGGCCGTCCTTGAGGCTCGCGATCATGCGAAGATTCATGAGCTCCAGGGCCATGAGGTCGATCTCCAACAACGCCACCTTGTCGCGAAAGCGGCGATCCTGGTCCATCTCCTCTGCCTTGGCGATGTCCTTCAACTTGCGCAATTCGCGCTTCGAGCCGCCGACCTGACCGATGCTCGTGCGCTCATTGCCGAGGAGATATTTGGCATAGGTCCAGCCCTTGTTCTCCTCGCCGACGCGGTTCTCGACCGGCACCATGACATCGTCAAAGAAGGTCTCGTTGATCTCGGCGCCGCCATCCATGGTGACGATGGGCCTGACGCGGATGCCCGGCGTCTTCATGTCGATGAGGAGGAAGGAAATCCCTTCCTGCTTCTTGACGTTGGTGTCGGTGCGGACAAGGCAGAAGATCCAGTCGGCCCAGCGCGCCATGCTGGTCCAGGTCTTCTGGCCGTTGACGCGGTATTGCTCGCCCTCTTGCACCGCCCGCATCTTCAAGGAGGCGAGGTCGGAGCCCGATCCCGGCTCTGAATAGCCCTGGCACCAGACATGCTCGCCCGAGAGGATGCGGGGAAGGAAATAATCCTTCTGCTTCTGCGTCCCGAATTTCATGATGACCGGGCCGCACATGACGAGGCCGAACGGCGCCACCACCGGCGCGCCGGCAAGCGCCGCCTCCTCATCATAGATATGGCGCTGGATCACCGACCAGTCGGCACCGCCATGTTCCTTGGGCCAGGCCGGCGCGATCCAGCCCTTCTCATAAAGGATGCGGTGCCAGCGCATCATGCCGTCACGGGTGGCGATCTTGCCTTCGGCGACGTTGCGGGCGAGCTCGGGCGGCAGTTTCTCTTTCAGGAACGCGCGGACCTCGGCGCGGAATTCCTGCTCCTGCGGCGTAAAGGCAAGCTCCATCGTCACCTCCCGGCCTGATAGTCGGCGAAGGTCTTGCCCTCGCGGACCAGTTGCTCCAGGAGCGGCGCCGGTTGCCAATAGAAGCCGTCGCGCTCATGGAAGCGCTTGATGTCGTCAAGCACGCTCCCCAAGCCCACGGTATCGGCATAGAACATCGGACCGCCGCGCCAGGACGGGAAACCGTACCCCGTGACATAGACGGTGTCGATATCGGAGGGGCGCAGCGCGATGCCTTTTTCCAAGAGCACCGCGCCCTCGTTGATCGGGCCATAGACGCAGCGCTTGACGATCTCCTCATCGCTGATCGGCCGGCGGGTGATGCCCTTCAGCCGCGATTCCTCGATGATGATCGCCTCGATTTCGGGATCGGGGATCGGCGTGCGGCTCCCCGGCTCGTATTTGTACCAGCCCTTGCCGGTCTTCTGGCCGAGCCGGCCCATATCGCACAGCTTCGTGATGATGTCGGAATAGCGCCGGTCGTTGGGACGCGACGCGACCGCCGCCTTACGCATCTTGTAGCCGACATCGTTGCCGGCGAGATCGTGGACGCCGAACATGCCCATGGCATAGCCGAAATCGGTCAGGGCCTTGTCGACCTGTTGCGGCAGCGCGCCTTCCTCCAGAAGGAAATGCGCCTCGCGGCCGTAATGGCGCAGCATGGCGTTGCCGATGAAGCCCTGATAGACCCGGGCCAGCACCGGCACCTTGCGCAAGGTCTTGCCGAGCTTCATCGCGGTCGCGATGATGTCCTCGCCGGTCTTGTCCGCCCGCACCACCTCGACTAGACGCATGACGTTGGCTGGCGAGAAGAAATGAAGGCCGATGACATCCTGCGGCCGCTTCGTCGCCGCCGCGATCTCGTTGATGTTGAGGCCCGAGGTGTTGGTGGCGAGCACCGCGCCCGGCTTCGCGTATTTGTCGATGTCGCGATAGATGGTCTTCTTGAGGTCCATCTCCTCGGGCACCGCCTCGATGATGAGGTCCGCCCCGGCGATCTTGTCGTTTCCGAGCGCGCCCTTGATGAGGGCGACCCGCTTGTCCATGTCCGCCTGAGCGAGGCGCCCGCGTGACACAGTGACGGCATAATTGTCCTTGATGCGCTTCAATCCGCGTTCCAGGAATTCGTCGGTCGCGTCGATCAGCGTTACCGGAATCCCGACATTGGCGAAGCACATGGCGATGCCGCCGCCCATCGTGCCGGCGCCGATGATCGCGACCGAGGTGACGGGGCGCGTCGGCGTGTCGGCGGGTACATCGGGAATCTTCGCCGCCTCGCGCTCGGCGAAGAAGACATGGCGCAGCGCCTTCGATTGTGTGCCGGCCATCAGCTTGACCGCGATCTCGCGCTCCTTCTTCATGCCGTCGGCGAAGGGCAGGGTGGCCGCGGCCTCCAAGGCATCGACGATCTTGACCGGCGCGATCGCGCCGCGCGCCCGTGCCGCGACGCGCTTCCGCGCCTCGGCGAAGAATTCGGGGCCGGCATCGCCGCGCTTGTCGTCGCGTTCGCTGACGCGGCGGCCCTTGGTGCCGCCGGGGATCGCCACGCTTTCGGCGAACTTCACCGCGCCGTCGAGAAGATCGCCCTCGACGATGGCATCGACGAGGCCCATCGCCTTCGCCTTCGCCGCCGGGATCGGATCGCCCGAGGTGATCATGTCGAGCGCCGCCTTGACGCCGATAACGCGCGGCATGCGCTGCGTGCCGCCGGCGCCGGGCAGGATACCGAGCTTCACTTCGGGTAGGCCGAACTGCGCCGAGGCCACCGCGACGCGATAATGGCAGCCGAGCGCGACTTCGAGCCCGCCGCCCAAGGCGGTGCCGTGGATCGCAACCACCACCGGCTTCGCCGACGCTTCGTAATCGTTGATGAGCTGTAGCAGCCCCGGCCCGGTCATCGGCTTGCCGAATTCGCGGATGTCGGCGCCGGCGATATAGGTGCGGCCGGCGGCGATCATGACGATCGCCTTCACCGCGGCATCGCCCTGCGCCTTCGCCAGCGCATCGGCGAGGCCCTGGCGCACCGAGGCCGACAGGGCATTGACCGGCGGATTATCGACGGTGACCACCGCGACATCGCCGCGGCGCTCATAACGGACGGTATCGGATATGTTGTCGGACATCGGGAAGCCTCCAGGCGATCTTCTATCGTTATATTGAATAACGGCGAAGCTTAGCGCGATGCCCGGTATAAGCAAGTGGGCAGATGATTGGCGGAAATGAAACACCTCTCGTCATCCCCGCGAAAGCGGGAATGCAGGGTAGGCGACGTGCGGTAGACCTGGGTCCCCGCTTTGGCGGGGGCGGCGGTGTTGAGGTTGATTCCAATTCTTTGAATCAGACTCGAAATCAGACTCTAGAACATCTGCTGGAAGAGGCTGAGGCGGTAGTCGATCGGGAATTTGACCCGGTCCTCGTTGCCCTTGAAGCTGGGCGGCAGGGGCGGCATCGGCGCGGCGCGGCGCACGAGGTCGAGCGTCGCGCGGTCGATATCGGGATGACCAGAGCTCTCCTCGATATGGACGTCGCTCACCCTTCCGTCGCGCGCGATGGTGAAGCCGATTACGACCTTGCCCTGTTCCTTCCGGCGCATGGCGGCCGCGGGATATTTCTTGTAATGCAGGAGATGGCGATAGAGCCGCTCAAGGTAATTGTCGCCGGGCCCGACGCCGGTGCCGATCGCGCCATGTCCCGCGCCGGCGGTGCCGATGCCTTCGCCCGAATGGCCGCCGGGTCCCTGGCCGGCGCCGGGGCTCGGCGCGGCGGCGGGTGCGGACGGGGAAAGCGATGCCGTCATGGTGGCCGGTGGCGACGGTAACGCGTCGGCGCTCGGATGCGGCATGGGGCGATGCGGCGGCGCGCGATGGGCAACCCGGTGCCGTGGTGGAATCCGCTTTGGCTTTGGCGGCGGTGGCGGCAAGAGCGCGACCGGCCGTACCGGCGGCATCGGCTTTGCGTGCGGCGGCGCCGGCGATGCCGCGGCCATGACCGGCGGGCTTGCCGGCGCCAAGGGTGGTGACGATTTGACCGGCGGCGAAGGTGACCGCGATGCCGTCGGCGGCGTTTCCGGTTTTGCCACCGTCGCCGATTGCTCCGAGCCGCCATTGCCGCCGGCGACGCCTTGCCCACCCGGTCCGCGGGGCACGAGGGTGATCTTCAGGACATGAACCGGCGGCAGCGGTGCCGCCGTCGGCAGGCCGAACAGCAGCACCGCGAGGATGAGCCCGTGACAAAGGGCCGAGAAGCCAAGCCAGCGCCGGTCGAGGGTACGCCGCGTCGCCGCGCTCGGCGTGGTGTCGGGCGGGCGCTCCGGGATCGGCGCCCGCGCGATCGGCACCACGATTTGGCCCTGATGCTCGGTCCGGATCGGCCGGGGGAGCGGCGCGTCGCCCATCGGTGTCAGGTAGCGTCGAAGTGGGAAATCGACAACGCCGTCACACCGATCAGGCAGCGCCGGTTCGATCCGATGCGCCGCCGGCACCCGGTTTTGGCCCGTCGATCACCGGCCAGCGGACATAGGCCAGAACCCAAAGCCCGATGAGATTGAGCGGCGAGATCGGCGCAAGGATCGCCCACCAGCCGCTGTGGCCGGTGCGGCGCAAGAGCCGCACCGCCGGCGGAATGGTGATAATCACCAGGACGATCGCGATCACGATCCGCCAGGCTATGGACATGGCGTCCTCCCGCTAATGGGTCGAGGCAATAAGTCGCGAACGCGGCGGGGTCAAGGACATGCTAGCCTCGCCGCTGTAACAGCGAGGAGCGCGGCATGACGGGACGGCTCGACGGTAAGACGGCGCTGGCGACGGCGGCGGGGCAGGGCATCGGCCGGGCGACGGCGCTCGCCTTCGCCGCCGAAGGTGCGCGCGTCATCGCGACCGATCTCGATCGGGCCAAGCTCGACGATTTGCCGGCCGGGATCGAGCGGCAACGGCTCGACGTCACCGACGGCGCCCAGGTGGCAGCGCTCGCGGCATCGCTCGGCGCGGTCGATGTGCTCTTCAACTGTGCCGGCTTCGTCCATCACGGCACCATCCTCGATTGCACCGATGAGGACTGGAACATTTCGGTCGATCTCAACATGAAGGGCATTTATCGCATGATTCGCGCCTTTCTGCCGGCGATGCTGGCGGACGGTAAAGGCGCCTCGATCATCAATATGTCGTCATCGGTGTCGTCGGTGAAGGCCGCCCCTGGTCGCTTCGTCTATGGCGCGACTAAGGCAGGGGTCATCGGCCTTACCAAATCGGTCGCGATCGATTTCATCCGCGAGGGCATCCGCTGTAACGCGATCTGTCCCGGCACGGTCGCAAGCCCATCCTTGGAAGCGCGGATCGCGGCGCAGGGCGGCGGCGATGCGGTGCGCCAGGCCTTCGTCGCGCGCCAACCGATGGGCCGGCTCGGCACGGCAACGGAGATCGCCGCGCTCGCGGTGTATCTGGCGAGCGACGAGGCGGCCTTCACCACCGGCGCAGTCTATATCGTCGATGGTGGCTTTACCCTCTGACCCGCCGCGCATAAGAGACATCCCGATTTTTCGCGGGCCGGCCGCCGACTAGCGCTGGCGGACGCGTTAAATTCGCGTTATGTTGCGATTGCAGAGTTCTTATTTTGAGGTCCCATGTACGAACATGAACGTCGTCCCGGGTATTTCCGGAACGAAGAGGCTTCGGGCGGACGTCGTGCCGAAGCCACGGTAAAATGGTTCAATGCCGCCAAGGGGTTCGGTTTTGTAACCCTGACCGATGGCACGCCGGATGCGTTCCTGCCGATGGCGGTGCTGAGGCGGGCGGGGTACGACAATGTCCGTGAGGGCGCGGTCGTCATCTGCGAGATTGGTCCCGGGGCCAAGGGGCCGCTGGTCCTGAACGTCCTCAATGTCGATGAAAGCACCGCAAGCGCCGCACCGTCGCGTGGTGGTGGTGGCGGTGGCTTCGGCGACAGCACGCCCTCCGGCCCGGCGCAATCGATGGAAGGCGCCGTCAAATGGTTCGAGCCGGATAAGGGCTATGGCTTCATCTCGCCCGATGGCGGCGGTAAGGACATCTTCGTCCATGTCACCGCGCTCCGGCGCAGCGGGGTCAATGTCCTCGGCGCTGGCCAGCGCGTCCGCGTCGATGTGGTGGAAGGGCGCAAGGGCCTTGAGGCCGACCGCATCGAACTGATCTGAGCCGTCCGGGTGTCTCAGTAGCTATCGAGCGCGAAGTCCAGCACGGCATCGCTGCTTTCGATGGCGGAGAGGAACGACGGCGCGGCGGCAAGGATGTGCGCGTCATAGAATTTGGCGGTGGCGAGCCGGGCGCGGTTGAAGGCGGCATCGCCGTGGCCGCCTTCTAGCCGCCGTGCCGCCGCCTTGGCTTCGCGCGTGAGGAGCCAGCCGCCGGTGACGATCCCCATCAATTCGAGATAGGGCGCCGCGCTAACAAACACGCGGGCGCGGTCCTTGCCGTTTTCGACGATCCACTGAGTTGCCTGGTTGAGCGCGTTGACGCCGGCGGCGAGCGCGGCGCTGTCGTAAGCGTCGGCGCGCATCTCGACGAGCAGCGCGGTCGCCGCCGCGGCGCCGCCGTCGCGCAGCAGCTTGCGGCCGACAAGGTCGCTGGCCTGGATGCCGTTGGTGCCCTCATAGATCGGCGCGATCCGGGCGTCGCGATAATATTGCGCGGCGCCGGTCTCCTCGATGAAGCCCATGCCGCCATGGATCTGGATGCCGAGCGAGGCGACCCGAACGCCCTCGTCGGTGCACCACGCCTTTACCACCGGGATGAGGAGGTCGACGCGATGCTGAAACCGCGTCCGGGCATCCGGATCTGGGTGGTGAAGGGCGCGGTCGGTCATGGCGGCGACGTAATAGACGAGCGCGCGCATCGCCGCGATCCGCGCCTTCATCTGGAGCAGCATGCGGCGCACATCGGGGTGATGGAGGATGGCATGGGGGCCGGGCCCGGTCGCGGTGACGGGCTTGCCTTGAACCCGCGTCTTCGCATAGTCGCGGGCATGCTGATAGGCGCGCTCGGCGATGGCGAGGCCCTGAAGACCGACCTGGAGCCGGGCATTGTTCATCATGGTGAACATGCACTCCATGCCGTGATTTTCCTCACCGACGAGGAAGCCGATGGCGCCATCGCTGTCGCCATAGGCCATGACGCAGGTCGGGCTGGCATGGACGCCGAGCTTGTGTTCGAGGCTGACCGCCTTCACATCGTTGCGCGCGCCGAGGCTGCCATCCGAATTGACGAGGAATTTCGGCACCAGAAACAGCGACAGGCCGGCGGTGCCCGGCGGCCCGTCGGGCGAGCGCGCCAGCACCATATGGACGATGTTGGGGGTAAGGTCGTGCTCGCCATAGGTGATGAAGATCTTCTGGCCGATGATGCGGTAGCGGTCGCCATCGCGGGCGCTCCGCGTGCGCATCGCGCCGACATCAGAACCGGCCTGCGGCTCCGTCAGATTCATGGACGCGGTCCATTCGCCGGTGACGATCTTGGGCAGATAGAGCCGCTTTAATTCGGCGCTGCCATGGCGTTCGAGCGCCTCAACCGCGCACACCGTCAGAAGCGGATTGAGCGCCCAGGCCATCGAGGCCGAAGTCCACATCTCCGTCACCGCGATATCGAGGACGCGCGGCAGCGCCTGGCCGCCGATCGCCTCGGGAAAGGCGAGCGCGTTCCAGCCGCCTTCGACATAGGCGTCATAGGCGCGCTTCCAGCCTTCGGGGGTGCGCACCACGCCATTCTCGAGCCGGCAGCCCTCGCGGTCGCCGACCACGTTCAAGGGCGCGATCACCCCGCCGGCGAGATCGGCCGCGCCTGTCAGCACGTCGCCGACGAGATCGGGTGTTGCCTGTTCGAGGCCTGGCAGTTCGGCAAGGCGTGGCAGCTCCGCCACGATATCGAGCGCGAAGCGAATGTCGTCGAGCGGCGCGGCATATTGGGACATGGCGGTTCCTCGGCAGACCTTTTGGTCGGGTGCCGCGGGATTATACCCCTTGGGCGCGGCCCGTCATCTGCGCGCCCCGCCGCGCCAGCGCCGTATCTTGATCCCGATCAGTCGCCGTAATCGCTGCCGGGCGCCATCGGCGCGGAGCCGGGCGGTGGCGGCGCGCCCATCGGCTGCGGCTCCTGATAGGAGGGTGGCGGACCGCCGCCGGCCGGCTGATAGCCGCGCGTCCCCATGCATTGCTGATAGGCGGCGTCGAAGCGCTGCTGGGCATATTCCTGCGTTTGTTGGGCATTGGCGGCACCGGCCGCGCCGCCGGTGATCGCGCCCGCGCCGGCGCCGATCGCAGCACCGCGGCCACCGCCGATGGCACCGCCGATGCCGGCGCCGAGGAGGCCGCCGATCACCACGCCGCCGAACGTCTGTCCGGCGGCCTGGTTCTCCGCCCCGGCGACCTGCTGGTTGGCCCAGTTCTGGCAGACGGCATCATCTTGCCGAAATTGGGCGTAGGACCCGCCGGGCGGCGGCGAGAACATCACCGTCGGCGCGAATTGCGCGGCGGCGGGCTGGGCGAATGCAATGAGCGCGGCCGTGGCGCCAGCTGCGATGAGCGATCGCTTCATGACGGTAACTCCCCTAACTGCCGAAGACCCTGGCGAAGATCATATCGACATGTCGCAAATGGTGGGAGTCGTCAAATAGGGCGTCGAGCTCCGGCGGTGTCAGGTGGCGCGCGATCGCGTCATCGGCCCTCAGCAAATCGAGAAAGCGTCCGCGGCCCTCATGCGCCGCCATGGCATTGCGCTGTACCAGGCGATAGGCGTCTTCGCGGGCGAGCCCCTTCTGGGTCAGGGCAAGGAGCACGCGTTCCGAATGGACGAGGCCGCCGAGGCGTTCCAGATTGCGCCACATATTCTCGGGATAGACTACCAGTTTGTCGATAATCTGGGCGACGCGATGGAGCGCAAAATCGAGCGCGATGGTGGTGTCGGGCGCGATGTTGCGCTCGACCGCGGAATGGGAGATGTCGCGCTCATGCCAGAGCACGACGTTTTCGAGCGCCGGGATCACAGCGGCACGGACGAGGCGGGCGAGGCCGGTGATGTTCTCACTCAGCACCGGGTTGCGCTTGTGCGGCATCGCGGAGGAGCCTTTCTGGCCCGGCGCGAAATATTCCTCGGCCTCGGAAAGCTCGGTGCGTTGCAGGTGGCGGATTTCGATGGCGAGCCGCTCCATCGAGCTCGCGATGACGGCAAGCGTCGCGAAGAACATGGCGTGCCGGTCGCGCGGGATCACCTGGGTCGAGACCGGCTCGGGCTTAAGGTCGAGCTTCGCGGCGACATAGGCCTCGATGCCGGGATCGATATTGGCGAAATTGCCGACCGCGCCCGAAATGGCGCAAGTCCCGATCTCGGCGCGGGCATTGACGAGGCGCTCTCTTCCGCGGGCGAACTCGGCATAGAAGCCGGCGAGCTTCAAGCCGAAGCTGGTCGGCTCGGCATGAATGCCGTGGCTGCGGCCGATGGTGAGCGTCGCCTTATGCTCGATGGCGCGGCGTTTCAAGGCGGCGAGGAGCGCGTCGAGATCGGCGAGGAGGATGTCGGCGGCGTCGCGCAATTGCACCGCAAGGCAGGTATCGAGCACGTCGCTCGACGTCATGCCCTGGTGCATGAACCGCGCCTCGGGCCCGACATGCTCGGCAACGTTGGTCAGGAAGGCGATGACATCGTGCCGCGTCTCACGCTCGATCTCGTCGATGCGGTCGACCTCGAACGCGCCCTTCTCGCGCAAGGCCTTCGCCGCGCTTTCCGGCACCACCCCGGCCTTCGCCAGCGCCTCGGTGGCATAAGTCTCGATCAGGAGCCAGATGCGGAACTTGTTTTCCGCCGCCCAAATGGCGCTCATCTCTGGACGGGAATAGCGCGGGATCATGCAGGTGTCGCTGTTGTGGCGATATCGAAGAGGACAGTGTCGTCTGGACAATGCACAATCACCGAAATCCCCGAACAAAAAAGGACCGTAAGCGCCACATCATAGTGCAAGAGACGACGTGCTGAAACGGGCCAATTTTGCCCTGAGGGGCGGACGCTCAGGCGACGGCGGCGATACCGAGGATCAGGGCGAGGAACGAAAGCCCCATGAGCCAGCCGGTGGCGCGATCATAGATTCGGGTGCCGCTGGACGATTGGAACCACAGCGTGCCGCGGGTTCCCTTGGGATGGTACTGATGGACGTTCATGTCGGGTCTCCCATAGGTGGCGCATGCTGGGCCACGCCGCCATCTTGTGGCAATTCACCTTTCGTTAATTTAACCGGCCGCCCGCGCCCTTCATCGAAGCTCAATTTTCTTGTCTTAATATCGACACCAATTGAAGGGAAGCTGCTGCCGCTGGCCAAGGTTGGAGGCATCCATGCAAATGTGGCGGACCGCCGGTGTGGAACCGAGTCTGGACGAACTCCTCGCCGACGAGGTGATGGAGCAGGTGATGCGCAGCGCCGGCCTCAGCGCCGGAGATTTGCGCACGCTCATCGCCGCGGCGGCCGAGCGGATCGCCGCCAAGGAGAATTCACGCCGCCGAGCGATCGACTGACGGCTAGGCGCGCTCCTGCGCTGCCGGCAGGACCATGATCGCGCGAAGGCCGGGGGCGTTGTCCTCGAGGTGGATGTCGCCGCCATGAAGCTTGGCCACGGCGCGTACGAGGCTGAGGCCGAGGCCGTTGCCCGGCGTCGAGCGGCTGTGTTCGAGACGGACGAAACGGTCGAACACCTGCTCTCGCCGCTCGGCCGGCACCCCCGGGCCGGTATCGGCGATCTCGATCACGACCTGGTCGCCGCGGCCACCCTCGCCGGCGACTCGCCGCAGCGCCAGTTCGACACTGCCGGTCTCGGTGTATTTCAGGGCGTTGTCGAGCAGGTTGGCGATCGCCTGCGACAGGAGATGGCGGTCGCCGCGCACCTTCAGCGAGGCTGGGATATCGATGGAAAGGGCAAGGTCCTTCTCTTCGGCCACGGGCTCATAGAGTTCCGCAACAGACCGGGCGAGCTCGCCGATCTCGACCACCGCCATGCCTTCGCGCCGGGCGCCGGCCTCGGCCTCGGCGATGCTGAGGAGCGCGTTGAAGGTGACGAGCAGGCGGTCCGCCTCGGCGATGGTGTCGGCAAGCGCGTCGCCATAACGGGTGACGTCCGGCCGCTCCAGGAGCGTCACTTCGAGCCGGGCCCGGAGCCGCGACAAGGGCGTGCGCAGATCATGCGCGATATTATCGGTGACCTGGCGCATCGCCAGCATCAGCCGCTCGATCTGGTCGAGCATGGCGTTGAGGTTGCCGGCAAGCTGGTCGAACTCGTCGCCGCTGCCGGTGACGGGGACGCGCTCCGAATAATCGCCGTGGATGATGCTGGTGCTGGTGCGGTTCACCGCCTCGACGCGGCGCAGCACGTTCCGGGTCATGAGGATGCCGCCGCCGAGGCCGAGCGCCAGGGTCAGCAACGCCGCCAGCGACAGCGTCCGTTCGATGCGGCCGCGGAACACCACGGCGTCACGCAAATCATGGCCGACGAGGAGCCGGTAATCGCCTTTCAGCACCATCACGGAGGCCATCGCCGGATAGATCTCCCGATGTCCGTGCCGAGGCAGGCTCACCTGGAACCGGACCCAGCCCGGTTTCATCGGCACCGTCTGCGGCCAGCCGGTGAGATTGCCGGCGATGCGATGGAGGCGCGGGTCGGTCAGGAGATAGAGCGGCACCTCGCCGCGCTCGCTCGTGGCGCGCGAATTGATCGCCGCGATGAGGCCGATGAGGCCGCCCGTATGGTATTCCTCCTCAAGACCGCTGATCTCGGCGCCGATGGTTTCCTCGGCCTGGCGTTCGACGAAATTCGCGGTCGAGAAGTAGATGAACGCGAGCAGCGCCAGTACCGACACCGCGAACAGCGCCATATACAGCGCCGCCAGCCGGAAGGCATTGGTGCGCAAAAGACGAAACATGGGATGCGCCGGGTTCAGGGTCCGCGCAAAGTATAGCCGGCACCGCGCACGGTTTGCAAAAGCGGGTGGCCGAAGCCCTTGTCGATCTTGTGGCGCAGGCGACTTACATGGACATCGATGACGTTGGTCTGCGGATCGAAATGATAGTCCCAGACATTCTCGAGCAGCATGGTGCGCGTCACCACCTGGCCCGGATGGCGCATCAGAAATTCGAGGAGGCGGAATTCCCGCGGCAAGAGGTCGATCGCCTTGCCAGCCCGGGTGACGGCGCGCGTCAAGAGGTCCATATCGAGGTCGTCCACCTTGAGCCGTGTCGTCGCGGCCGGTGTTGCGCCGCGGCGCAACAGCACCTCGATGCGCGCCAAAAGTTCCGAGAAGGCGAACGGTTTGACGAGATAATCGTCGCCGCCGGCACGCAGGCCCTGTACCCGGTCGTCGACCGCGCCCAACGCCGACAAGATCAGGACCGGGACGCTAATGCCCGCCGCGCGCAGCGCCGCGATCAGCGGTAGGCCCTCCATCCCCGGAAGCATGCGGTCGACAATGAGTGCGTCATAATGTCCCGAACTGGCGAGATAGAGGCCCTCGCGCCCCTCGGCGGCGTGGTCGACGACATACCCGCTCTCGGTGAGGCCCTTCACCAAATACGATGCGACCTCGCGGTCATCCTCAATGATAAGAAGCTTCATGCGTTCGGCATCCTGCCTTTACATAATCGTTCCCGCGGCGGACGGAAAGCACGCAAGCCGTGGCATCGCGACCGCCGACTTGTCGAATTTACGCTGGCGTCGGGGTTGAAGCTGTGGTTAAAACCCCAACCTAATCTGTACCGCGTCAGTCCCAATTGACCGATCGGGCAGATGGGCGAGCAATTTCATTGGATTAGGCATGATCATCCTCAGCAAGCTGGCCGATTATGGCGTCATCGTTGCGACCCACATGGCGCTCGCGCCGGAACGGCAGATGACCGCGGCGATGCTCGCCGCCGAGACCCGGCTGCCGCGGGCGACGGTGGCTAAAGTCCTGAAAACCCTGGCCCATGCCGGGATTGTGTCGGGGGCGCGCGGCGCCGCTGGCGGCTATCGCCTGACACGGCCGGCGGAGCGGATCGTGCTCTCCGAGATCATCGCCGCGATCGACGGTCAGATGGCGCCGACGCAATGCACGAGCCACTTGCCCGACTGTGCGCGCAGCGAATATTGCGTGGCGCGGCCGCATTGGCAGCGCATCAACCGCGTCGTCGGCGCGGCGCTGTCTGCGGTTACCCTCGCAGAACTGACGCCATTCGGCACACCGCTCACGAAACCGGTGCCGGCCGCGACCCAAAGCAACACGGTGCGGCCATGAGCGACAGCGCGACTGAGGCACTTGATCCGCGCACCATCGTCGCCGAGGGCTACAAGTTCGGCTTCGTCACCGACATAGAAGAAGACCGTGCGCCGCCCGGCCTCAACGAGGACGTCATCCGTTTCATCTCGGAACGGAAGCGCGAACCGCTATGGCTCCTCGAATGGCGGCTCGGCGCCTATCGCCGCTGGTTGAAGCTCACCGAGCCGAAATGGGCGAAGCTTAGGATCGCGCCGATCGACTACCAAGCCGCGAGCTACTATTCGGCGCCGAAGCCGAAATCGCCGCCCAAGACGATCGACGAGGTCGATCCCGAATTGCTCAAGACGTATGAGAAGCTCGGCATCCCCTTGCACGAACGCAAAGCCCTTGCCGGGGTCGCGGTCGATGCCGTGTTCGACAGCGTTTCGGTCGCGACCACCTTCAAGGACAAGCTCGGCGAACTTGGCATCATCTTCTGTTCCTTCGGCGAAGCGGTGCGAGAGCATGGCGATCTCGTGCGTAAATATCTCGGCTCGGTGGTACCGCAGGGCGATAATTTCTATGCCGCGCTCAATTCGGCCGTGTTTAGCGACGGCTCCTTCGTCTATGTGCCGCCGGGCGTGCGTTGCCCAATGGAGCTGTCGACCTATTTTCGCATCAATGCCGCGAAGACGGGGCAATTCGAGCGCACCCTCGTGATCGCCGACAAGGGCGCCTATGTCAGCTATCTCGAAGGCTGCACCGCGCCGCAGCGTGACGAGAATCAGCTTCATGCCGCCGTCGTCGAACTGGTCGCACTCGACGACGCCCAGATCAAATATTCGACAGTGCAGAATTGGTATCCCGGCGATGAAGAAGGCCGAGGCGGCATTTACAATTTCGTGACAAAGCGCGGCGCCTGCCGCGGCGCCCGCTCCAAGATTTCCTGGACCCAGGTCGAGACCGGCTCCGCCATCACCTGGAAATATCCGGGCTGCATCCTGGAAGGCGACGACAGCGTCGGCGAATTCTATTCCGTCGCCGTCACCAACAACCTGCAACAGGCCGATACCGGAACGAAGATGATCCATCTCGGGCGCAACACACGCTCAACCATCATCTCGAAAGGCATCTCCGCGGGCCGCGGCCAGAACACCTATCGCGGCCTTGTCCGTATCCAGCCGAAGGCCGCGAACGCACGCAACTACACCCAATGCGACAGCCTGCTGATCGGTCAGCAATGCGGCGCCCATACCATGCCCTATATCGAAGTGCGGAATCCGTCCGCGCGGGTCGAGCATGAGGCGACGACCTCGAAGATCAGCGAGGACCAGATGTTTTATTGCCGCAGCCGCGGCCTTTCCCAGGAAGACGCCCTATCGCTCATCGTCAACGGCTTCTGCAAGGAAGTCTTCAAGGAATTGCCGATGGAATTTGCGGTTGAGGCGCAGAAGCTCCTTGGCGTCAGCCTTGAAGGCAGTGTCGGCTAATTTGGGGTTTTCCATGCTTCGTATCGACAATCTTCACGCCTCGGTCGCGGGCGACCGCGAGATTTTGAAAGGCATTTCGCTTCGCATCGATCCGGGCGAGGTGCATGCCATCATGGGGCCGAACGGTTCCGGAAAGAGCACGCTCGCCAGCGTGCTGGCCGGCCGCGACGGCTATCAGGTGATGGACGGCAGCGTCACCTATGACGGCCGCGATCTTCTCACGATGGCACCCGAAGACCGTGCCCGCGCCGGCATCTTCCTCGCCTTCCAGTATCCGGTCGAAATTCCCGGCGTAAACAACATGTATTTTCTGCGCATGGCCTTGAACGCGGTGCGCAAGGCGCGCGGCGAAAAGGTGCTCGATGCCGGCCAATTCCTCAAATCCGTGCGGGCGAAATTGAAGCTGCTCGATATCGAGGACAATTTATTGCAGCGCGGAGTCAATGTTGGCTTCTCCGGCGGCGAGAAGAAGCGCAACGAGATTTTCCAAATGGCGATGTTGGAGCCGCGGCTTGCGATTCTCGACGAGACCGACAGCGGCCTCGACATCGATGCGCTACGTGTCGTCGCGAGCGGTATCAATCGCCTGCGCGCGCCCGATCGCGCCATAATCGTCATCACGCATTATCAGCGGCTCCTCAATTATGTCGAACCTGATTTCGTCCATGTCCTTTCGGAGGGGCGCATCGTGCGCTCGGGCGATAAGAGCCTCGCCGTCGAGCTCGAAAAGACGGGCTATACAGGTATCGAGAATGCCGCATGAGTGACGCGATGGCCGCCATCAAGGCCGAAGCCCGGCCCTATCTCGACGCCATTCGCGAGGACGCGGCGGAGCCCGAATGGCTACGTGACGCCCGCCGTGCGGCCCGCGACGCTTTTGCGTCGCGCGGCTTTCCTTCGCGTCGCGAGGAAGCTTGGCGCTTCACCAATCTGCGCCCGTTGGTCGATCAAATATTCCTGCCGTCCCGGCGAAAGCCAGGACCCATGGTGGATATGGATACCGGCCTGCGGCGGTATGGAATCGAAGCAACAGAGACCTATCGCCTCGTCTTTATCAATGGCCGCTTTTCGAAGGCAGATTCGCGCGTTGGCGATCTGCCCGTAGGCGTTTGGCTCGCTTCCGTGACGGAAACACTGGCAAAGCAGCCGGAACTCGTCCGCGCCGCGATAGACCAGACCGATCTTGCCGGCGGCCAGCCCTTTGCTTCGCTCAACGCAGCGCTGTTTAATGACGGGTTCGTTCTCGCCCTCGATGAAGGCGTGACTCTCGACCGGCCGGTGGAAATCATTCATATCGCCGAAACGACGGAGGCCGCGTCGATCCACGCGCGCAATCTCGTCGCGCTCAGGCCGGATAGCCGCGCCACGGTGATCGAAACCCATATCGGCAACGGCTTTTATTGGACCAACACGGTAACGCAGGTCGCACTCAGCGATGATGCGAAGCTGACCCACATTCGGGTGCAGGACGAGGATGGAGAGGCGCTGCATTTCGCTGTGACGCGAGCCGAGTTGGCGGCGCGCGCGCGATATGACGCCTTCACCCTGACGCTGGGCGCGGGATTGTCGCGTCAGGACATTCAG
Source organism: Allostellaceae bacterium (assembly GCA_050729815.1). Lineage (GTDB taxonomy): Bacteria > Pseudomonadota > Alphaproteobacteria > ATCC43930 > CGMCC-115725 > JAATGI01. The sequence goes on along the minus strand of JBOHLV010000207.1, from coordinate 29,599 downwards.
GTAAAGCTTGGCGACGGCGCGCGTTGCGACGTTAACGGCGCCTATCTCTTGCGCGGCGATCAGGACGCGACGCATGCCGTCTTCGTCGATCACGCCGCGCCCAACGCGACGACACGCGAGATTTGGAAAGGCGTGCTGGACAACCGCGCGCATGGCGCCTTCCTCGGCAGCATCGCCGTCCGGCCCGCGGCACAGAAGACCGATGCGCAGCAGACGAGCCGCGCGCTGCTCTTGAGCGATCGCGCGTCGGTCGATACCAAGCCGGAGCTCGAAATCCTCGCCGACGATGTCAAATGCGCCCACGGTGCCGCGGTCGGCGATCTCGACCATGAGGCGCTATTCTATTTGCGCGCGCGCGGCATCGATCTCGACATGGCGCGGCGCATGCTGGTCGAGGCGTTCGTTTTGGAAGCCATCGACAAGGTCGAAGCCGAAGACGTGCGCGCGCATCTCGCGAACCATGTCCGGGCGTGGCTCGGACGAGAGGCGGCGTGATGCTCGATGCGCAAGCCGTAAAGCGCGACTTCCCGATCTTTGCCGCCAATCCGGGCCTCGTGTTCCTCGATAGCGCCGCGAGCGCCCAGAAGCCGGCCGCCGTGATCGACGGTGTCGCGAATTTCTATCGCACCGACTATGCCAACATCCATCGCGGCGTCTATCGCCTGTCGGCCCGCTCGACCGAGCTTTACGAGGCGGCGCGGGCCCGGGTCGCCAAGTTCCTCAATGCCGAGCACGACAGCGAGATCGTGTTCGTGCGCGGCGCGACGGAAGGCATTAATCTCATCGCCTATAGCTGGGGCGGCGCGTTCCTCAAAGAGGGCGACGAGGTGCTGCTGACGGAGCTCGAGCATCACGCCAACATCGTGCCGTGGCAGATCTTGCGCGATCGCATCGGTTTCAAGATTGTCGCGGCGCCGATCGACGCGACCGGCGGGCTCGATCTCGCGAAGCTCGAAACGCTTATCACGCCGCGCACGAAGCTCGTCGCGATGACGCAACTCGCGAACGCCACAGGCGCGATGGTCCCGGTCGAGGCGATCGTGCGGCTCGCCCATGCCAAGGGCGCAAAAATCCTGATCGATGGCTGCCAGGCGGCGCCGCGATTGCCGGTCGATGTGCGCGCGATGGATTGCGATTTCTATGTCTTTTCCGGCCACAAAATTTATGGCCCCACCGGCATCGGCGCGCTTTATGCCAAGAAGGAAATCCTCGACGCCATGCCGCCGTTCCAGGGCGGCGGCGACATGATCCTCGATGTCACCTTCGAGAGGACGCTCTACCAGGAGCCGCCGGCGCGGTTCGAGGCGGGGACGCCCGATATTTCCGGCGCCGTCGGCCTCGCCATCGCGATCGATTATGTCGATGGCATCGGCCGCGACGCGATCTTGGCACATGAGGAGCAGCTCACCGGCTATGGCGTCGATCGCTTGTCGCACCTTCCCGGCATTCGCCTCGTTGGCGCGGGGCAGCGTCGGCTTGGCATCCTCTCGATCGAGGCCGAGGGCATTCACCCGCACGATCTCGCAACCCTCCTCGATATGCACGGGGTCGCGGTCCGCGCCGGCCATCATTGCGCCCAGCCGCTGCTCGACAAATTAGGGCTTGGCGCGTCGACCCGCGCCTCCTTCGGCGTCTATAACGACGAGCGCGATGTCGATGCCCTGGTTGAGGCGCTAAAGGCGGCGCAGCAGGCCTTCAAACGGTGAATGAGATGGATTTGCGCGACCTCTATCAGGACATCGTCCTAGACCACGGCCAGCATCCGCGGAACTTCCACGCACTCGACCATCCTTCTCATGTCGCCAACGGGCATAATCCGCTCTGCGGCGATCGCGTCACGGTCTATGTCGAGCTCGACGGCGACAACATCAAGGAAGTCAGCTTCGAGGGCAGGGGTTGCGCCATCTCCCAGGCCTCGGCCTCGCTGATGACGGAAATCCTGAAAGGCAAGACGCTGGCCGAGGCCGACGCCCTCTTCAAATCGTTCCATGCCAAGGTGACGGGCGGGGAGGAAACGTCGCTGCCGGAAGACCTCGAAGAGGATGCCGAGCGGCTCGAACCCCTGACCGGGGTCAAGACCTATCCCGCCCGCGTCAAATGCGCGACCCTCGCGTGGCATGCCTTTGAAGCCGCGCTCAAGAACGGCGCCACCGGCGCCACGGTGAAGACGGAGTAGCAGTGATGGACGAGAAGCCGCCCTTCGATTTCCCCGGCGATCCGGCCGAGCTTACCGCCGATGTCGTGCGGCCCGATTCCGATCCCGCCGATGACGTGATGACGGAACGCGTGGTCGAGGCGCTGAAGACCGTGCGCGATCCCGAAATCCCGGTGAACCTCATCGATCTCGGCCTCATTTACGAGCTGCTCGTCAACAAGGACGGCACGGTCTATATCGAGATGACCTTGACGACGCCGGCCTGTCCCGCCGCGGTGGCGTTGCCCGGCGAGGTCGAAGACGCGGTCGGCCAGGTCGACGGCGTGAGCGACGTCCGCGTCAAGGTGGTGTGGGAGCCGACTTGGACTCCGGAGCGCATGAGCGAGGAGGCACGGCTCGAGCTCGGGCTTTTATGATTCATGGGGAGGCGGCAATGACGGGCGGCAAGATCACGATCTGGGGTCGCGATACCTCGTCCAACGTGCAGAAGGTGCTGTGGGTTTGCGTCGAGCTCGAAATTCCGTTCGAGCGCATCGATCTCGGCGGTCCCTTCGGCGGCACCACGACGCCGGACTATCTCGCCAAGAATCCGAACGCTCTGGTGCCGACCATCGAGGATGGCGATGCCATCATCTGGGAATCGAACACCTGCATCCGCTATCTCGCGGCGACGCGCAGCGGCGGCACGCGGCTCTATCCCGCCGATCCGCGTCTACGCGCCGATGTCGAGCGCTGGATGGACTGGCAGCTTTCGAGCCTGAGCCCCGCGCTGGTGCCGATGATGCTCGGGCTTTATCGCACGCCGCCCGAAAAGCGCGATGAGGCGGCGCTCGAGACGGCACGGCAGGAAGGCATCCGCGTCTGGGGCATCGTCGATCGCTGGCTCGCGACGCGGCCGTTCCTCGCCGGCAAGGGGTTTTCCCTCGCCGATATTCCGACCGGCATCTGGGCCTATCGCTGGTTCCAGTTCCCGATCGAGCGGCCGGCGCAGCCCAATCTTGAAGCCTGGTATCGCCGCCTAACCGAGCATGTCGGCTTCAAGGAGCATGTAGCGCGGCCCTTGAGCTGATCGGTCGTCAGGCCGGCTCCTTCGCCGGCGCGGCATGGAGCAGCGCCAGTACCCGGGCGGGGCCGGCCGGAAGATCAACGCGAGCGCGCTTCACGCAATCGAGGAGGAGGATGTCGGTGCGCGATTGCGGCACCGCGCGCATCGCCTCCTCTTCGGCGATCTCGAAGCCGAGGCGCTCGAGCTGGCGGCGGATCTCGGCGCGGTTGCCATGGGCCTCCTGCGTCTCGACGACGCGGCCTTCGGAATAATTCCACAAAAGGTCCGTGCCCGGCACGAGGTCCAGCGTCAGCAAGAGCCGACCATCGGGCTTCAGCCACGCCGCCGCCGCGGCCAATGTCGCCTCCCAGACGCGGCGCGGCATATGCTCGATGACGCTGACTGAATAGACGACATCGACCGCTGCCGGGGGCTGGAACGCCAGCGCCTCGATATGATGCGAATGAAGTCGCGGATTGAGCGCGCTGTAGTCGAAGAATCCCCACTCGTTCCAATGCGTCCTCGTCTCGGGCGTGCGGATGACGGGATGGCTGTCGAGGCAATGAACCGTGGCGCCGCGCCGGGCGAGGAACGGCGGCAGCGGGCACAGCCCGGTGCCGATATCGACGATGGTCGTGCCGGCAAGATCGCCTTCGAGCTGTCCCGCGATCCAGGGATATTCAAGCGAGCGCGGGAAATGCCTTGTATAGAAGCCGAAGCATTGACGCGACAACTCGGCAAGCTCGCGCAACAGATCGGGACGCGGGCAGAGCCGCGCGGCATGGTCGAAATCCGCCGCCGTCATATCGTTGCCATGAGCGCGCGGCGTGGCTGCGGGCTTGTCGGCGACGAACATGGTGACATCGCGATAGGTTGCGACCGCGGAAATTTCGCGGAAGACGCCGCGCCGGCGAAGGGCCGCGCCGAGCGGTTCGTGAAAATGGACGATCGACGAGGCGTGGCTCGGCGGCGCGTCATAACCGCTGACGATCAGTCGCTCTCCCGCCAGCGCGATCAGCGCATCGAGCAGCCGGTCGAAATCGGCCCGTGCCGTCTGGTGGATCAGCACGTCGAGACAAATCACCACCGGCGGCAAGCCGGAGACGGTGAGATCGGCGGGATGGCCGACGAGGAAGCGCCATTCCGGCCGCTTCTTCTTCGCGATCTCGATCGCCTCGCCGGCGACATCGAGGCCGATATAATCCTTGAGCGGCAGGGTGCGCGCGACTTCGAGATCGCCGCAGCCGACATCAAGCACCGGCCGCTCCTCATAGCCCTGAAGCAGTCGCGCCAGGAGCGCGCGCTTTTGTTCCAGAATCTCGCCTTTCGAGCCGACGCCGCTACCGAGCATCGGATCGACGCAATAGCGCAGATTCCAAAAGAGGCTGTTGGGCATGCGGGTAGACACCGCCTCGCGCAGCGCCGCATTGACGCGCGCGACTGCGGCGTCGACCTGGCGGAGGCCGATCGCCGGGATCTCGCAATGGTTCGATAGCGTCTTGTGATAGTGCAGGATTTGTGGCGCGAGATCGGGCAGCGGATGTTTCTTTCCCGGCGCCGGCTCTTGAAAAGCCATATGCGTCGGATAGTTCCATTCAATGCCGAGCGGCGTCACCTTCTTGCCCAACGCGCGCATCGCCAGCGCGAAGCCAAGCTGGTCGGCATGGGCTTTGGCATCGCCGAGCAGCGCCGCCTGATCGATCGACCAGCGCGCCCAGTGCCGCCAAGCCGGCGTGATCTCGGCGAGGAACTTGCAATCGAAGAAATAGAAGCCGCCATTGCAATTGTTGCGGTCGGTGCGCCGGGTGCCGGGGCCGGCGGGAAAGCTGACCGCCGACCAATCGGGCGTGCCGAGCCCGGCGGCGGCGAACAGTGCCGTCACCGCCGCCTCGTCGGGATTGGCGAGATCGACGATCTTGGCGGCGACCGTGCCGCGCGGCTCCGGCGTCGCTGGACCGACCCAGGCGGTGTCGCAATCCATGAACGCGACGAATTGGTAATCGCTGTCGATGAAGGTTTCGAGTTGCTGCAGCTTGTTGCAATAGCGGTTGCGCGGATCGAAGGCATCGCGTCGCACAATGGTGACGCCGGCTTGCCCTAGCCAGCCGAGATAGCCCGGATCGGCGATGTCGACGAGATGGACATGGATGTCGCGTGGCGCGGCACGACGCAGCTTCAGGAGCGCCGTCACGCAGACGAAGCTCTGCGCCATCATGACGCTGTTATTGTCGACAATGCAGGAATAGGCGATACGGCCGGAAGTCATCTAGCGCGATCCGAAGAGCCGCGCGAGGCCGCGCCGCCGGCCGTGGCTGCGCCGCCAGTCCGGTACATCAAGGATCGCGCCGGTGAGAAAAGGGTCGCAGGATCGGGGTGGCAGGCGGCTCGGATCACGGGCGAGCGCGTACCAGGTCTGGCGCGGATGGAACCAGGGCAGGATGCGGCCCGCGAGGCCCGCCGCAGTGACGATCCGGGCAAAGGTCCGCGGTGCGTGCGCGACGCTTTGAGGATAGACCCAGCCGGCGCCGTGGAATTCGCGCGCCCCGTCCTGGCCCGGATGAAGCAGCGTCACGAGGGCGAGCCCGCCGGGTTTCAACGCGAGGCGGAACCCGTCGAGCGCGGACGCGATGACATCGGCGCCGGCATGGCTGAAAATCGATTGCGCGATAATGAAATCGAACGAAGTACCGCAGCGCTCGGCGCGAAAATCGTCGAACCAGTGGAAGTGCGGCCGCTTCATCAGGGCGAGATTGGCGCCCAATTGCCGCTCGATCGCATCCTCGACGAGCCAGCGATGTGGTTCGAGGCCGTGATAGTTCCCCGGCGCAAGATAGGGGATGAAGAGCCGCCCGGCGCGCAGCGAGCCGCAGCCGAAATCGAGCAGGCAATGATGCTCGCGCAAGCCCAGGGTCGTTAGCAGCCGGAACTGCGTCGCGCCCATGAGGTCGTATTGGCCGGGCGGCCCGACATAGGCGGTATAGTGGCCGGCGCCGGCGGGCAGCGACTTTGCCGCGCCGTCATCGAGCGACCGTTCCGGCAGCAAATCCAACATCCGGGCGACGATAACATTGCCGGCCGCGATTTTCCATCTTTTCGTTTTTCGGCGAATTCTAGAGTGACGCCCCGCCATCGAGCGGGATCGTCTGTCCGGTCATATAGTCCGAGGCCGACGAGGCGAGATAGAGCGCGAGGAACCCGACCTCGCGAAGCGCGCCCGGCCGGCCGAGCGGCACCATCGTCTTGGCGCGCGTCGCCATCTGGCGCATGCGCTCTTCGCCCCCGGTCACGACATCGGGGAATAGGCCGGGCGAAATGGCGTTGACCTGGATGTTGTAGGGCGCCCATTCGAGCGCCTGTGCCCGGGTGAAGCCGACGAGCGCGGTCTTCGCGGTGGCATAGAGCACCGCGTCGCGGCCGCCCTGATGCGCCGTCCAGGAGGCGATATTGATGATCTTGCCCGAGCGCCTGGCCAGAAGGTGCGGCCCGACCGCGCGCGTCGTCAAGAGCGCCTCGATCAGGTTGATATCCATGATGAAGCGCAATTCCTCGTCCGTGGCGCCGGCGCCGTCGGTGCCGGGCAGCGCGGTCAGGGGCTTGCGGATCGAATCGCCGAGCGCGTTGATAAGCACGTCGATCTGGCCGAAGCGCTGGATCGCCTCATCGACCGCGAGCCCGACCTCGTCCGCTTTGGTCATGTCGGCGATGATCGGCTCGACCCGGCGCCCGGAAGCTGCCGCGATCTCCCGCGCCAAGCCTTCGACATAGCGCGGCGTCAGTGCGTTGATCGCGATGTCGGCCCCGGCTTCGGCCAGCACCTGGGCGATGCCTTTGCCGATGCCGCGCCCGGCGCCGGTGATGAAGACGATCTTTCCGGTGATGTCGAATTCGATGGGCATCATTGGCTGCTTCTCCCTTTCGTTTGGCGGCTGCGCAACAACCGCCATAAAAGATAGCCGAGAAGGGCGGCGGCGACGATCCCGCCCGCAGCATAAAGATAGGGGCGCAACGCCGCCATATGGCGGGAAACCAGATAGAATCGCTTGCCGAGCTGATAGGCGAGCTCGCCCCAGAACCCGACCCACAGCGCGGCGCCGAGCGCGTTCAGGGCGAAGAACTCCCACCATGGCATTCTGAGCGTGCCGGCCACGATGCCGTTGAACTGGCGTGCAACCACGACGAAACGGGCGAACACCACGACGATGCTGCCATAGCGGGCGAAGAATCGCTCGACCGTCTGAAGCTTGTCGCCGGTGACGCCGACGCGGCGGCCATAGCGCAGCATGAGCCGGCTGCCGCCACTTCGCCCGATGATATAGCCGATATTGTCGCCGACGACGCCGGCGGCCCAGGCCGTCAGGAGCAGCGCCCAGATATTGAGGGCGCCTTCCGATGCCACCACCGCGCCCGAGATGAGCAGCGTCTCGCCTGGCGTCGGCAGGCCGAAATCCTCGAGCAGGATGCCGAGCCCGATGGCGAAATAGCCATAATGCGCGATCGCGTAATGGACATTGGCGAAAAGGTGGCTGAGCAACGGTAAGGCTTTGCCGGTTCTTGTGGGTCCCCGACCGCCTGTCTAAGGCCAAAGCGAAGATGGGGCAATGCCGGCCGGTCATGCTAGGCTCGGGCGAACATGTTGGGAGCCAGCCGATGTCGGAGCTCGTTACCCTCGAACGCCGCGATGATATCGCCCACATCGCGCTCAATCGGCCGGAACGGCTGAACGCCCTCACCTTCGAGATGTGGCAGCTTATCGCGACCCTGTTCCAGGGGCTCGAGACCGATGATTCGTTGCGCTGCATCATCTTTCGTGCCGCCGGCGGCAAGGCCTTCGCCCCCGGCGCCGACATCGCCGAATTTGCCGAAAAGCGCGCCAATGCGGTTCAGGCGAAGGAATATGGGCATGTCATGCACCGCGCGATGGCGGCGATCGATGAATGCCGCCATCCGACGGTCGCCGCGATCGAGGGCATCTGCGTCGGCGGCGGGCTCGAACTCGCCATGCTGTGCGACATCCGGATTTGCGGCGAGGGAAGCCGCTTCGGCGTACCCATCAACCGGATTGGCGTCACCATGGCCTATCCCGAGATTGGCGCCCTCATCGCCCGGGTTGGACGTCCGGTCGCCCTCGAAATCCTGCTCGAAGGCCGCGTCTTCGGCGCCGAGGAGGCGCTTCAGAAGGGCCTCGTCACCCGCATCGTGCCGGACGGCAAGGTGCGGGAAGAGGCCGAGGCGTCGGCCGGCCGTATCGCCGCGGGGGCGCCGCTGGTCAATCGCTGGCACAAGAAATTCGCTCGCCGCCTCGCCGACGCGAAGCCCTTGAGCGAGGCGGAAATGAACGAACCCTATCTGACCTTCGACACCGCCGATTTCGGCGAAGGCATCGCCGCCTTCCTCGCCAAGCGCCCCTCGGAATTCCGGGGAAAATAGCCGATATTCGCCCCGTCGGCGCCGAAGCCGATAGTTTGCTTGCGAAACCTCACCCAATCCATTGACATCGGCGACAAAACCTCGTTCTCTTGAAATTATGGTTAAGGAAAAACTTATATAAGTCAGCAATTTATCGTTGAAAAACTAATCGACCTAAAGTAACTAACGGTTGCTGTCATCCATCCGCGAGGGAATCATGGAACGGATCGCCGATCGTCTTTGCCAGGCCCGCCGCAACGCCGGCTTTGCGACGCCAGAGGATTTCGCCGCACGTATCGGCATCGATTCGGCGACCTATCGCGGTTTCGAGGACGGCTCGCGCTATATCTCGCCGCAACTGGGCTATCGCCTCGCTCAGATGCTCAATATCGGCTGGATCGACCTGCTCTATGGCAGCGAATATACCGATGAGCTTGCCGATTACGGCTGGCAGGGCGCGACGACGCGCCGCCGACCGCGCTCCGCCATGGCCCACACCGTCTATTCCGGCGCCGCGGACTCCGCCGGCCTCGCGATGGCGGTCGCAACGCCGCCGTCGCCGCGCGCGCTGTTGGAGCCGACCTTGGCGCCGCACTCCGCCGGCGCGCCGGAGATGCCGCCGCCGCTTCCCGTCATCGCCCCGGCGATCGGGCGGGAGACCGTTACGGTCGAGGAACTCGACACCAATCTCGCGGTTGGCGCCGGCATCGGCCGGGCAAGCCAGCATCCGATGGCGGAATGGGGCCTGCCTCGCGGCGCGATCAAGCTCGGCACCCGCGCCGCGGGCGGCAATCTCAAGATGCTGGCCGTGCTCGGCGACGAGATGGAACCTACCCTTCGGATCAACGACCGCATCCTCGTCGACACCGCCGCGACGCGACCGAACCCGGCGGGTATCTTCCTCGTGTGGGACGGCATGTCGCTGGTGTTGCGACGGGTCGAGACGGTGATCGGCAGCGATCCCCAGATGCTGCACATCGCGGCCGACAATCCGCGCTATCCGCCGGCCGAACGGCGCCTTGCCGAGACGCTGATCCAGGGCCGGGTGATCGCGCGTTGGAGTTGGCTCTGACGCCGCGCTAACGGTGTCCGAGATCGTGGCCCCAAGGCATGGGCGCCACCCCGGCGAACCCCCGGGCTCGACCCGGGGATCACGCCGGTATGGTAATAGGTAGACGGCGAAACCAGCGATGTTCTTCGTCTATCTCCTGTCCAACAAGCCGTTCGGCACACTCTATATCGGCAGCACAAACGATCTCCTGCGCCGCATCTGGGAGCACAAACACAAAGTCGTGCCGGGGTTCACCAACCGCTACGGCGTCGATCGGCTGATCTGGTACGAAGCGCATGAATCGCTCGAATCTGCCCGTTCTCGCGAACGCCAAATCAAGGAATGGAAACGCGCCTGGAAGATCCAATTGATCGAGCGCGACAATCCGCAATGGATAGATTTCTATCCGGGCCTGACTCTCTGACACAGCCCGATTTCCCACCCCGGCGAAAGCCGGGGTCCACCCGTCCGATGCATGTGACGCTGAGAAGTGGATACCGGCTTTCGCCGGTATGGCACGAGGGTTGGCGGTGCAAAGATAGACAGATACCACCCCGACGAAAGTCGGGGTCCACTCTTCCGCTGCACATGCGACGGCCAAGTGGATACCGGCTTTCGCCGGTATGGAGCGTGGCGTAGTGGGCGAAGGACAAGTGGGGCCACCCCGGCGAAAGCCGGGGTCCACCCTTCCGATGCACGTGACGCGGTCGAGTGGATACCTCCCCGGGTTTGACCCGGGGATCACGCCGGCAAAGGGTCGATGGTGGGGCAGGGCGGGAAATCTTGGCGCCTTCACGTTTAATTCTTGGTTTGGCGGATGACGCTTCGCTCATCCCCCCTACGCGCTGAATCAAGTATTATGTCCCCGGAGTTCACCCGGAATTCATGTCCGGAATTTCTATTGTGTCCCGGAATTTCCATATTGTGTCCCCTGAATTGCTGTCCCCTGAATTACAGGAATTACATATTGTGTCCCCTGAATTACCCCTGAATTACCCCCGGAATTGCCGCGGTACAATTCTGGTTATTTTGGGTTTTTCGCGGCGAAATCCGGCGATATTGGGGTTCGGAAGGTGATTTTTCCGGTCCGTTCCGCGACGCGGTCGGGTCAAGGCCGCAACGCCATCCCGACGACCCCCCCGGGCTTTGACCCGGGGGCGGGGTCCAGTTCTCCGGCTTCCGTGAGATGGCCAGGTGGATACCTCCCCGGGGTTTGACCCGAGGATCACGCCGGCGTGGCGGTGAAGGTGACGAATCAGCTTATGATTCGATGCCTGCGAAGCCGCTCTCTGATTCGAAATCAGTCCCGCCCTCGGTACGATGGGAGTGCGACACAACCAGCATCGGTTTGATGTAGCGCCGGCGGCCAGATGTGGCGACACGCGGCGCGGTATCGTCCGTGCGATGCGGCCCGGAGGCGTTAGGCTTGTTATGGGGAAGCATAGGTTGGCCCCTCGGGGTTCGACGGCGGACTTCATGATATCACCCGGTGGCCGGTCATGCACGGCCAGCACTTTGAAGGCGCGTCATCCTTCCGGTTCACCTGAGGCGGGCAAGCGGATACCTCCCCGCGCTTGACCCGGGGATCACGCCGGTATGGTAGAAAAGGGATGGGGGCATGCGCGATGTTCTTCGTCTATCTCCTCGCCAGCAAGCCGTTCGGCACGCTCCATGCCGGCAGCACCAACGATCTCCTGCGCCGGGTGTGGGAACACAAGCACAAAGTCGTGCCGGGATTCACCAACCGCTACGGCGCGGACCGCCTCGTCTGGTACGAGGCGCATGAATCGCTCGAATCCGCCCGCCATCGCGAGCGCCAGATCAAGGAATGGAAACTGCCTGGAAAATCCAACTGATCGAGCGCGACAATCCGCAATGGATCGATCTCTATCCGGGCCTGACCCTGTGATTTCCGCCCCCTCCACTCGATATTCCCACCCCGGCGCAAGCCGGGGTCCACTCCTCCGATGCACGTGAGGCGGCCGAGTGGAGACCGGCTTTCGCTGGTATGGGACGATAATTTCTTTGGGCAGGCGCCACAACTCCACGCCGGCGAAAGTAGAAGCACAAAGTCCTCTCCCATCCTCAAGGATGGAAGATCACGGCCATGCCGTTAGCTCAATATCGCCGCGATTGCCCGCCGTACGCCGGTCTGATCGGCGGGTTGAAGGGCGCCGAGTTGTCGGATGACCAAGGTCCGTTCGACGGTCGCGAAGACCGGCTTGACGACCGAGGGCCTGAGCAGGCCAGCCGCTTCCCACATCGTTACCGGCGTTTCTCCGAATGCCGCGACGGGGTGGATTTGGCTGGTAATGGCCATGATCACCACATCCGGCCGGGTATCGTTGTAGGCGAGATTGCTGACAATGACGGCCGGTCGTTTTTTCGATGCCGCCTGGTTGGTGAAGGGGAACGGCACCAGGACGATGTCGCCGAACTCATAGGGCATCGTAGGCGGCGTCTTCGGGGTTGTCCCAGATCGCGGCGAAGGAGGTTGCGCTCACCGCGGCGGCGGCCCGTGTCAGCGCGCTGTCTTGGTCGCGGGTGCGTAGAAAGTCGACGAAATCCTCGACCTCGGCGATGCGGTTCGCGGGAAGTTGTTCGATCTTCTTGATCAGGCCGTTGGTGTTGGGAGACATGGCTGCTCCACGGGGAAAGTTGCCGAAGCCATTATAATCATTCCCCACCCCGGCGGAAGCTGGGGTCCACCTTTCCGGCTCACGTGAGGCGGACGAGTGGATACCTCCCCGGGCTTGACCCGGGGATCACGCCGGTATGGTGCGGAGAGAGTAATGGTGCCTCCGACACTGACACCACCCGGGCGAAAGCCGGGGTCCACCTTTCCGGTTCACGTGACGCGGCCAAGTGGATACCTCCCCGGGCTTGACCCGGGGATCACGCCGGTATGGCGCGTGAGAGTAATGGTGCCTCCGACACTGACACCACCCCGGCGAAAGCCGGGGTCCACTCCTCCGGTTCACGTGTGGCGGACAAGTGGATACCGGCTTTCGCCGGTATCGCGCGAAGATTGATGGAGCGTCCGACGCTGACACCACCCCGACGAAAGTCGGGGTCCACTTTTCCGGTTCACGTGTGGCGGACAAGTGGATACCGGCTTTCGCCGGTATGGCGCGATGGTGGGGCAGGGCGAGAAATCTTGGCGCCTTCGCGCCTTCGCGTTTAATTTTTGGTTCGGCGGATTGCGCTTCGCTCATCCGCCCTACGCTCGCTTAAATTACGTGTTATGTCCCCGGAATTCTGTCCGCGGAATTTATGTCCCCGGAACTTCCGGAATTCACGATGAAATCAGGGTGAATGGGAAGATTTTGGGAAAAGATGACATCCTCCAATTGACTCTTGAGACCAGGCGCCGCCATTGGTCCGAGCGTCAATTTCCAAAGCGGAAAATTGTCTCGCGAAGTCCAGTTTTGGATCGGAATGTCTAGATAAGAGACCAGATCACCGTTCCGCTCCCTTGTTTGGAAGCGCAAATTTGAAATAATACTGTGACGCTTTTCATGAATAAAAAAGCGGAATTCTCTCTCAACTTTCCAGCGGTCATTCTTGAACATGGCTGCAATCATAAACACGTGATCGCAGAGCTCGAGGAGGTCTCGTCCGCTCCACTTCTGAATAATTGATTCAATCACGGTGCGTAATTCATATGAGCCATATGACATAGGGCAAATGAAAGCCGTCGGATTGCCGCCGATAATTTGGTCGACGTATGGCTTTGGATCGGTGAACGCGAACTTGTTGAATGATAGCGCTATGCCTCGCCCGGAATCTCCGTAGTCCCGCCATTGAGCGTGGTCGTCACCCTCCAGGCTAAAACTCGCACTGAAGAAACGGAAATCACGAAAGATGTCATCGGCCCTGGAGGATAGCGCTTTTGCCTCAATGGTGAGGCCCATTTGATCAAGAACCGTTTGGGCGATTTTTAAGCCAAGCCGAATTTCAGTTGGGTCGTTCAAATGAGTTCGTTCGGTAAACCAGAACGTGCCATTTTGCAAAATCTTAAGGGCGCTGCTCACACTGGTGTAGTGATACACAGGCCAATTAACGTTTAGCTTTCGTAACCTCGCGATGTGGCACTCGATCGGATTCCACAGTGGGCTAATCATTCAAGCCCGTCGTTTCTTCTTCTCCCCGGCGCCGGTGCGGGCGAGGTAGGGGCGGAGGTATTGGCCGGTATAGCTATCGGGCGTGTGGGCGATGTGTTCCGGGGTGCCGGTCGCGACCACCTCGCCGCCCTTGTCGCCGCCTTCGGGGCCGAGGTCGATGAGCCAGTCGGCGGTCTTGATGACTTCGAGATTGTGCTCGATCACAACCACGGTGTTGCCCTGATCGACGAGGGCGTGGAGCACCTCCAACAATTTCTTCACATCCTCAAAATGAAGGCCGGTGGTCGGCTCGTCGAGGATATAGAGGGTGCGGCCAGTGGCGCGGCGCGACAGTTCCTTCGCCAGCTTCACCCGCTGCGCCTCGCCGCCCGAGAGCGTGGTCGCGGGCTGGCCGACATGGATATAGTCGAGGCCGACGCGCTGTAACGTCGTCAGCTTGTCGCGCACCGCGGGAACCGCCTTGAAGAAGGCCGCCCCCTCCTCGACCGTCATATCAAGGACGTCCGCGATCGATTTGTCCTTGAAGGTCACTTCCAGCGTCTCGCGGTTATAGCGCTGGCCGTGACAAACATCGCATTGGACATAGACATCGGGCAGGAAGTGCATCTCGATCTTGATGACGCCGTCGCCCTGGCACGCCTCGCAGCGCCCGCCCTTCACATTGAACGAGAAGCGGCCGGGGCCATAGCCGCGGGCCTTCGCCTCCGGCAATCCCGCGAACCAGTCGCGGATCGGGGTGAAGGCGCCGGCATAGGTCGCGGGGTTGGAGCGCGGCGTGCGGCCGATCGGGGACTGGTCGATATCGACGATCTTGTCGAGGAATTCGGTGCCGAGGATGGCATCGTGCGGCCCCGGATGCTCGCGCGCGCCGTTCAAGGTCCGCGCCAGGGATTTATAGAGCGTGTCGATAATGAGGCTCGACTTGCCGCCGCCCGAGACGCCGGTGACGCCGGTGAAGGTGCCAAGCGGGATGTCGACCGTGATGTTCTTCAAATTGTTGGCGCGCGCGCCTTGAATGGTCATCACCTGGCCCCGATGACCGGGGCGGCGCGTCGCCGGCACCTCGATCCGGCGGCGGCCGGTGAGGTATTGGCCGGTGAGGCTCGCCGGGTTGTTCAGGACCTTGTCCGGCAAGCCGGCGGCGATGACATGGCCGCCATGGATGCCGGCCGCCGGCCCCATATCGATGAGGTAATCGGCGGCGCGGATCGCCTCCTCATCATGCTCGACGACCAGCACCGTGTTGCCGAGATCGCGCAGGTGTTTCAGCGTCAGGAGCAGGCGCTCATTGTCGCGCTGATGGAGGCCGATCGACGGCTCGTCGAGGACGTAGAGCACGCCGGTGAGGCCGGAGCCGATCTGCGAGGCCAATCGGATGCGCTGACTTTCGCCGCCGGAGAGGGTGCCGGAATTGCGCGACAAAGTGAGGTATTCGAGCCCGACATTTTCCAAAAAACCAAGCCGTTCGTTGATTTCCTTCAAGATACGGCGGGCGATGTCGTTCTGTTTATCGGTGAGCTTGCCCTCGAGCCCGCCGAACCAGCGCGCCGCCTCGGAAATCGAAAGCTCGCTCACCTCGGCGATGTCGCGGCGGTCGATCTTCACCGCCAGCGCCTCGGGCTTCAAGCGTTTGCCATGACAGGTCTCGCATTCCCTGGTGTTGTGATAGCGGCCCAGTTCCTCCCGGACCCAGGCGCTGTCGGTCTCGCGCCAGCGCCGGTCCATATTCGGGATCACGCCCTCGAACGGCTTCGTCGTGGTGTATTGGCGGCGGCCGTCATCATATTTGATCGGGATCGCCTCGGTGCCGGAGCCATTGAGGATGATATCGCGCATCTTTTGCGGTAGCTCGCGCCAGGGCGTGGTCATGCTTTCTTTGAAGTGACGCGCGATACTGTCCAGAGTTTGCAGGTAATATTGCGAGGTCGAACGCGCCCAGGGCGCGACCGCGCCCTCGCGCAAGCTGAGGCGCTCGTCCGGCACCACCAACTCCGGATCGAAGAACAGCTTGGTGCCGAGGCCATCGCAAACGGGGCAGGCGCCATAGGGGTTGTTGAAGGAAAAGAGCCGCGGCTCGATCTCCGGAATGGTGAAGCCGGAAACCGGGCAGGCGAATTTGGCCGAGAAGATGATCGCCTCGTCGCGATCGGCGTTCTCGGCGATGGCGATGCCGTCGGCGAGCTTCAAGCCGGTCTCGAATGAGTCGGCGAGGCGCTGCTTGATGCCGTCGCGCACGACGAGACGATCCACCACCACGGCGATGTCATGCTTCAGCTTTTTGTCGAGCGCGGGGGCGGCGTCGATCTCAGAGAGCTTGCCGTCGATCTTGACGCGCTGAAACCCGCGCTTTTGAAGATCCGCCAGTTCCTTCCGGTATTCGCCCTTGCGGCCGCGCACGATCGGCGCCAGCAGATAGAGCCGCGTGCCTTGGGGCAGGGCCATCACCCGGTCCACCATCTGCGACACGGTCTGGCTTTCGATGGGGAGGCCGGTCGCCGGCGAATAGGGGATGCCGATTCGGGCATAGAGCAGCCGCATATAATCGTGGATTTCGGTGACGGTGCCGACCGTCGAGCGCGGATTGCGCGAGGTGGTCTTCTGCTCGATCGAGATCGCCGGCGACAGACCGTCGATCGAATCGACATCGGGCTTCTGCATCAGTTCGAGGAACTGGCGGGCATAGGCCGACAGCGATTCGACATAGCGGCGCTGGCCCTCGGCATAGATGGTGTCGAAGGCGAGCGAGGATTTGCCGGAGCCGCTGAGTCCGGTGATGACCACCAGCGAATCCCGCGGCATCGCGACATCGATGTTCTTCAGATTGTGCTCGCGGGCGCCGCGAACCTTGATTTCCTGCATGACCGGCCGGTTCATTCGGGGAGAAGCATTATATCGTCAGGTGCCGGTGGATAGGCTAGGGGCAAAAGCGCCCGCAAGAGGGGGAATCGATCCTTGCCGCCGGTTCCCGCCAAGGCCATGATCGGCGGCGGAGGGGAGATTTCGTGGCATGGCGGAAACGCGCAAGCTGGCGGCGATCCTGGCGGCCGATGTGGTCGGCTATAGCCGGCTCGCCAGCGCCGACGAGGAACGCACGCTGGCGCGGCTGCGGGCCTTGCGCGGCGATGTGATCGACCCAGCCGTCGCCGCCCATCACGGCCGCATGGTGAAACGCACCGGCGACGGCGCGCTCATCGAGTTTCGCAGCGTGGTCGATGCCGTGCGCTGCGCCATCGAGGTACAGACCGGCATGGTCGAGCGCAATGAAGGCGTTGCTCCCGACCGGCAAATCCAGTTCCGCATCGGGGTTCATCTCGGCGATGTGGTCGAGGAGGCGGACGGCGACCTCATGGGCGACGGCGTCAACATCGCCGCGCGCCTCGAAGGCATCGCCACGCCCGGCGGGATTTGCCTGTCGCGCGCCGCCTACGATCAGGTCCGCGACAAGATGACCGAGACCTTCGCCGATCTCGGCGATAAGGAACTGAAGAACATCGCAAGGCCGGTAAGGGTGTTTTCTATTTCTCCCAATTCCATCACCCCGGCGAAAGCCAGGGTCCACTCATCCGACGCCTCGCCCTCGACAACTGTGGACCCCGACTTTCGTCGGGGTGGGAATAAAGGAGACGGTCCGCCGCGCCTCTCGATCGTGGTGCTGCCCTTTGCCAATATCGGCGGCGATCCGGAACAGGAGTATTTCGTCGATGGCGTGACCGAATCGCTGACGACCGACCTGTCGCGGATGGCGGGCAGCTTCGTCATCGGCCGCAATACCGCTTTCACGTATAAAGGCAAGGCGGTCGATCTGAGGCAGATCGGGCGCGAATTGGGCGTGCGCTATGTCCTCGAAGGCTCGGTGCAGCGCGGCGGCAACCGCATGCGCGTCAACGTCCAGCTCATCGAAGCCGAGAGCGGCGCGCATCTCTGGGCCGAGCGTTTTGACAAGCCGGTCGCCGATCTGTTCGACATGCAGGACGAGATCGTCGCGCGTCTCGCCCGGCAATTGGACACCGCCTTGCTTGCTGCGGAGGCGCGCCGTGCGGAAAAATCGACCAACCCCGATTCCATGGACCTCTATTTCCAGGGTATGGCCCCGCTCTATAGCGCGCTCAGCCAGGAGGGCCTGGCGGCGGCGCACGGCTTTTTCGAGCGCGCCCTCACGCTTGATGGCGCGAATGTTGACGCACTGGCGGGCCTGGCGATCGCGGATATGCTGTTCGCCGCTGTCCTGTTGGCCGACGATAACCCCGCCCGTCTAGTCGCAGGGGAGCAGGCGGCCCTGAAGGCGCTGGCGCTGGCGCCGAACCATGTCAATGCCCATTACGCGTTGGGCAACATCTACCTTCTGACCAACCGTTCCAGGCAAGCCATCGCCGAGGCGGAACAAGCGCTGGCGCTGGATCGGAACATGTCCACCGCCCATGCGCTCATCGGCTTCGCCAAACTGAACGATGGACGCGCCGAGGAGACGGAGTCCCATATCCTCGAAGCGCTGCGCCTCAGTCCGCGCGACACGGTCGCATGGCATTGGATGTTCATTGCCGGCGTCGCCAAGGTCTTGCTCGGTCGCGACGAGGAGGCGGTCGGTTGGCTGCGCCGGTCGGTCGACGTGTTCCGGTATATGGCCGACTCATATTTCTATCTCGCCGCCGCTTTGGCCCATCTCGGCCGGGAGGACGAAGCCCGCGCCGCCGCCAAGGTCGGCCTGGAGGTCCAGCCGAAATTCACCATCGCCCGGTTGCGTGCCCTTCTGATGCGGGCGCAGGGCGATAATCCGATCGTCGGAAAGCAAATGGCGCGCGTCCTCGATGGCATGCGCAAGGCCGGGGTGCCGGAGCAATAGGACGCGCGGGAGGGAACCATGGGCGTCGAGAAAAGCAGCCGGCTCGCCGGCAAGGTCGGCATCGTCACCGGCGCTGGGTCGCGCGCCGAGGGTATGGGCAATGGCCGCGCCGCGTCGATCCTGATGGCGCGGGCCGGCGCCAAGGTCGCGCTGGTCGATACCGTGCCGGAATGGGCCGAGGTCACCGCCGGCATGATGCGCGACGAGGGCGGCGAGTGCTTCATCATCGACGCCGATGTTACCGAGCCGCAATCCTGTGCCCGCATCGTGGCGCAGACGGTGGCACGCTGGGGCAAGCTCGACATCCTGGTCAACAATGTCGGCATCGGCGGCCCCCGGGGCAACGCGGTCGAGGTCGATGCGGTCGAATGGGACCGGGCGATGCAGATCAACGTCAAATCGATGATGCTGATGGCGAAATACGCGATCCCGGAGATGCGGAAGGTCGGCGGCGGCGCGATCGTCAATCTCGCCTCGGTCGCGGGCTTGCGCGGTGGCAACCCCAATATTTTCTATACCACCTCGAAGGGCGCGGTGGTGCAGATGACCCGCGCCATGGCGGCGCATCACGGGGCGGAGGGCATCCGCGTCAACTGCATCGCGCCCGGCATGGTCTATACCCCCATGGTCTATTCGGCCGGGATGACGCAAGAGGTGCGCGACGCGCGGCGGCGGCGCTCGCTGTTGCAGACCGAGGGCACCGGCTGGGATATCGGCAACGGTGTCGTCTATCTGGTCAGCGACGAGGCTCGCTGGGTCACGGGCGTGATCCTCCCCATCGATGCCGGCGCCAGCGCCAGCGGGGGTGCGATGCCGCCGCCGCGCCCGCCCGGCGCCAACGAACCATAATCGCCAATCCCAATCCCAATCCCAATCCTAATCCTAATCCTAATCCTAATCCCGATCCAGGATGACAGCGGCAATCGCGCGCCGCTATCTTGACCCTGAAAAAGAACAAGGGGGAAAGCTTGGCTATCTCTTCCGCCGCCACCATCGCTGCGCGGCTCGACCGGCTGCCATCGGCCGGCGCCGTGCGGCGGCTCGTGACGCTGATCTCGCTTGGCGCATGCTTTGAATATTACGATCTGTTCTTCACCGCCTATATCGGGCCGGGCCTCGTCAAGTCGGGCGTGTTCGCCGGCAGCGGCACGGCGCTGTTTGGCTTTCACGGCCTCGCCAGTTTCGTCGCCGCGATGTTCGGTGGCATGTTCGTCGGGACCCTCCTCTTCACGCCGCTGTCGGACCGGTTCGGCCGGCGCTCAATCTTCACCTTCGCGCTGCTGTGGTATTCCGCCGCGACCATCATCATGGCGTTTCAGGGGACGGCGTTCGGGGTCGATCTGTGGCGCTTCATCGCCTCGGTCGGCATCGGTGTCGAACTGGTCAATGTCGATGCCTACATCTCAGAACTGGTGCCGTCCGCGCGGCGCGGCGCCGCCTTCGGCTATAACCAGTTCATCACCTTCCTCATCGTGCCGGTGGTGGCGTTCCTGTCCTGGGTCCTGGTGCCGCGGGAGATTTTCGGCCTCGACGGCTGGCGGGTGGTGGTGCTGATCGGGTCGACCGGGGCGCTCGCCATCTGGTGGATCCGGCTCGGCCTCCCTGAATCGCCGCGCTGGCTCGTCCAGCACGGCTATGCCTTCGACGCCGACCGGGTGACGAGCGAACTCGAAGCCGCGATCGAGCGGGCGACCGGCCACAAATTACCGCCGCCCGAGACCACGGAAGGCGAGAGCGACAAGATCGCCGGCTCCTGGCTCGAAATCTGGCGGCGGCCCTATTTCGGCCGCACCGTCATCCTCGTGATCTTCAACCTGTTTCAGACGGTCGGCTATTACGGCTTCGCAAGCTGGGTCCCGATCTTCCTCATCTCGGAAGGCGTCACGATCACCCATTCCCTTGAATATACGTTCATTATCGCCGTCGCCAATCCGCTGGGGCCGCTGCTCGGCATGACCGTCGCCGATCGGATGGAGCGCAAATGGCAGATCGCGTCGGCGGCGGTGCTGATCGCCGTCTTCGGCCTTCTCTTCTCGCAACAGCGGGGCGAGGCCGGCATCATCATCTTCGGCATCCTGGTGACGCTGGCCAATAACTGGATGTCTTTTACCTTCCATGCCTTCCAGGCCGAGCTTTACCCAACCCGGATTCGCGCCCAGGCCGTCGGCTTCGTCTATTCCTGGAGCCGGTTCAGCGCGATCTTTTCGAGCTTCATTATCGCCTTCTTCCTCGCCGGCTGGGGCACGACCGGCGTCTTCGCCGTAATCGCGGCGTGCATGGCGGTGGTCGCGATCACGATCGGTGGCTTCGGCCCGCGCACCACCCGCCGGCGCCTCGAAATCGTGGCGCGATAGGCGATTTTTCACTTGCATCAGTTCCGAATTTGTTCTGTCATTAACCGATCCGCAAAAGGGAGCCGCCGCCATGGCCGGAAGCGTCAACAAAGTCATCCTCATCGGCAATCTGGGCCGCGACCCGGAATTCCGCTCAACCCAGGACGGTCAGCGGATAGCGACCTTTTCCGTCGCGACCTCGGAGAACTGGCGCGACAAGGCCAGCGGTGAGCGGCGGGAGCGCACCGAATGGCACCGCATCGTCGTGTTCAATGAACGCCTCGTCGATGTCATCGAGAAATACGTCAAGAAGGGCTCGAAGCTCTATCTCGAAGGCGCGCTCCAGACCCGCAAATGGACCGACAAGGAAGGGCAGGAGCGCTATACGACGGAGGTGGTGCTGCAACGCTTCCGCGGCGAATTGACCATGCTGGATGGCCGTAGTGGCGGCGGTGCTGGGGCTAGCGGCGGCGATTATGGCGAGGAGGAGCCGGTCGCCGGCGGCTTCGGCGGCGGTCGCGCGAGTGGCGGCGGCGGTGCATCACGTGGCAGCGGTGGCGGCGGCGGCGCATCGCGTGGCAGCGGTGGCGGCGACCTTGACGACGAGATTCCGTTCTGACGGCTTCCCGCCGTTGTCCATTGGAGCCGCCGCGCTGGTATGCAAGCGACGATACTCCTGTGGGATTTGATGCCGCGGCCTTGATCCCGCCATGGCGAGATTCCGCCGTGCCGCGGACGGCGGCGTCGCGTCGCCGCGGATCACACCCTCCGGGGCGGACGACTTCGACGCCGAGATCGATTTCGGCACCACGCAAAATTAATGTTATAGAGAAAGATATTACCGTAATTATCTGATTGTAAATAAACAAATAATAATGGATTTGAGTACGGGTTCGACACCTTCGGCGTTGTGTGCGGCTGCGAAATCGGCTAATTTTATCAATCCCTTAGGCCGGCATCCCGAACCGGCTCTTTCGCGTCACCAGATCCCCCGAAAAAGGCCTCTCCTTGGTCACCACGCCGCCGCCGTCCGACATCACGCCGGTCTCGATCGAAGAGGAGATGCGGCGCTCTTACCTCGACTATGCGATGAGCGTCATCGTCTCGCGGGCGCTGCCCGATGTGCGCGACGGGCTTAAGCCGGTGCATCGCCGCATCCTCTATTCGATGAAGGAGACCGGCAACGACTGGAACCGGGGCTATCGCAAATGCGCGACGGTGGTCGGCGATGTCATCGGCCATTACCATCCCCACGGCGACGCGGCGATCTACGACGCCCTCGTGCGCATGGCGCAGGATTTCGCCATGCGCCTCAAGCTCATTGACGGCCAGGGCAATTTCGGCTCGATGGATGGCGATGCCCCGGCGGCCTACCGCTATACCGAGGCGCGACTCGCACGCGCCGCCGATGCGCTGCTCGACGATTTCGACAAAAATACGGTCGATTTCCAGCCCAATTACGATGGCAGCCGCGAAGAACCGCGGGTGCTGCCAGCGCGGTTCCCGAACATCCTCGTGAATGGCGGCGCGGGCATCGCCGTCGGCATGGCGACCAACATCCCGACCCATAATTTGGGCGAGGTGATCGACGCCTGCTGCGCCATGCTCGACAATCCCGAGATCGATGAGGACGCGCTGATCGCGCTGGTGCCGGGGCCGGACTTTCCAACGGGCGGCATCATCCTTGGCCGCACCGGCATCAACGCCGCCTATCGGCTCGGCCGCGGCTCGATCGCTCTGCGTGCCCGCCACCATATCGAGGAAATCCGGAAAGATCGCGAGGCGATCGTCTTTACCGAGATGCCGTACCAGGTGAACAAGGCGAAGCTGGTCGAGCGTATCGGCGAGACGGTGCGGGAAAAGATCATCGAGGGCATCGCCGAACTGCGCGACGAGAGCGACCGCGACGGCGTGCGCGTCGTGGTCGAGTTGAAGCGCGACGCCATGACGGAAGTCGTCCTCGCCCAGCTTTTCCGCTTCACGCCGCTCCAATCAAGCTTTGCCGTCAACTCGGTGGTGCTGAACAACGGCCGGCCCGAGATGATGCCCTTGAAGGACATCCTCGCCGCGTTCCTCGCCTTCCGCGAGGAGGTGGTGACGCGGCGCACCATCCATCTCCTCGGCAAGGCGCGGGAACGGGCGCGCATCCTGGTCGGGCTTCTGATCGCGGTCGCCAATATCGACGAGGTGATCCATCTCATCCGCGCCGCGCCCGATCCTGCCAAGGCGCGCGCCGGCCTTCTGGCGCGCGATTGGCCCGCCGCCACCGTGGCGCCACTGATCGCTCGGGTCGAGGATCGCGAAGGCGACGGTGCGACCGACGCCGCCGACAGCTATCGCCTCAGCGACGAGCAGGCGCGGGCGATCCTCGATCTCCGGCTCCAGCGCCTCACCGGCCTTGAGCGCGACAAGATCGGCGAGGAACTCGACGCGCTGGTGAAGGAGATCGAGGGTCATCTCGAAATCCTGGGCTCGCGCTCGCTGCTCCTGGCGCTCCTCAAGGAGGAATTCATCGAGGTCAAGGATCGGTTCGCGACCCCGCGCCGCACCGAGATCATCGATGTCGAATTCGAGACCGATATCGAGGATCTGATCCAGCGCGAGGACATGGTGGTGACGGTGAGCCATTCTGGCTACATCAAGCGGGTGCCGCTCTCGACCTATCGCGCGCAACGCCGCGGCGGCCGCGGCCGCTCCGGCATGGAGACGCGCGAGGAGGATTTCGTCAGCCAGGTCTTCGTCGCCTCGACCCACGCGCCGATGCTGTTCTTCACCGCGACGGGCCGTGTCTATAAGCTCAAAGTCTATCGCCTGCCGATCGGGACGCCGCAATCGCGTGGGCGGCCGATGATCAATCTCCTCCCCAATCTCGGGCCGGGCGAAGGCATCGCGACGGTGATGGTGCTGCCCGAGGACGAGGCGAGCTGGGCGGCTTTCAGCGTCGTGTTCGCGACCGCGAACGGCTATGTCCGGCGCAATACCTTGACCGATTTCGGCAATGTCCAGTCGAACGGCAAGATCGCGATGAAGTTCGAGGGCGAGGATTCCGACGACCGCATGATTGGCGCAGCAATCTGCGCGCCCGACGATGATATCCTGCTCGCAACCGGAAGCGGCAAATGTATCCGCTTTCCGGCCACCGATGTACGAGTCTTTGCCGGGCGCAGCTCGATCGGCGTGCGCGGGATCCGGCTCGGCGCGGACGATGCGGTCATCTCGCTCTCAATCCTGCGCCATGTTGAGGTGCCGCCCGAAATTCGCAACGCCTATCTGAGCGAAGCCTCGAAGCGCCGAAGCGCGCCCGAAGAGGAGATCGAAACGCCCGACGACGAGGAAAGCACGGAACGCGGTGCGATCTCTGAACAACAGTTTGACGAACTCGCCGCCAAGGAGGAGTCCCTTCTCAGTATCACCGCGAAGGGCTATGGCGTCCGAAGCTCGGCCTATGATTACCGTATCACCGGCCGCGGCGGCCAAGGCATCGCCAACATGAATCTCGAACCGCGCCAGGACGCCATGGTCGCGGTATCCCCGGTCGGCGCCGGCGACCAGATCATCCTCGTCACCGATGGCGGCATGATGATCCGGGTGCCGGTCGATGGCATCCGCATCGCGCGGCGCCGTTCGCAGGGGGTCCTCGTCTTCAAGGTCGGTGATGCCGAGCGCGTGGTCTCGGTCGCGCATCTGCCGGAGGATGCCGACAATAACGGCAATGGCCACGACCCCGACACCGAGGACGGTGCGGGCCCGTCACGGAATGGAGAAGAGCCATGACCAAACGCATCGGCGTTTATCCCGGCACCTTCGACCCGATCACCAACGGCCATACCGATGTCATCCTGCGCGCGACCAAGATCGTCGATCGCCTCGTCATCGGAGTCGCCCAGAATATCGGCAAGGGACCGCTGTTTTCGACCGAGGAGCGCGTCGAGATCGTCAAGGACGAGATCGCGCATCTGAACGGCGGCCATGACGCGGCGCGGGCGCGGATCGAGGTGAAACCGTTCGACACGCTCCTTATGAATTTCGCGGTCTCCGAGGGCGCCGGCGTCATCATCCGCGGCCTGCGCGCCGTCTCCGACTTTGAATACGAGTTCCAAATGGCGGGGATGAACAGCCGGCTCAATTCCGAGGTCGAGACCCTGTTCCTTATGGCGAGCGACCGCTATCAGTTCATCTCCTCGCGATTCGTGAAGGAAATCGGCGCGCTCGGCGGCGACGTCTCGCCGTTCGTCTCGCCCCGCGTTGTCGAACGGATCAGGGCCAAGTTCGGCAAATAAGATCGTCGAACCGGGCGAGGTTAATCGTCTTGGTGTCTTGGTGCCTTGGTGGTTAGATCACGGTAAATCAGGGAGGATCGGTCGTGTCCCATGCCAATCGTGGTCTCGATGAAGGTAATCCGGAGCAGGTCGGCTTTTCTCCGGAGCGGCTCGCGCGCGTCCGGGCGCATTTCCAAGGCGAGGTCGAACAGGGCCTGATCCCGGGCGGGACGCTGCTGATCGCGCGGCACGGCAAGATCGCCTGTTTCGAGACTTTCGGTCATCGCGACAAGGCGGCAAAGGCGGCGATGGGAAAGGATGCGATCTTCCGCATCTTCTCGATGTCGAAGCCGATCACCTCGGTCGCGGCGATGGCTCTCGTCGAGGAAGGCAAGCTCCAGCTCGAAAATCCGGTCGCCGCCTATATCCCCGCCTTCGCCGACGCCAAGGTCGGGATCGTCCGCCCCGCCATGATGGCGGGCCTGCCGCCGGTCGTCGATCTGATGCCCGTCGGCCGGCCGCCGACGGTACAAGACCTGCTGCGCCATACCTCGGGTTTGACGTACGGCTTTTTCGATGCGCCTGGCGCGAAGATGTATCGCGACGCCGATCTTTTCGCCGGCGACTTCACCACCGCCGAATTCGCGGAGCGCGTCGCGAAGCTGCCGCTCGCGTTTCAGCCGGGCGCCGGCTGGAACTATAGCCACGCCTCCGACGTGCTGGGCCGGGTGGTCGAAGTGGCTTCGGGAACATCGCTCTATCAATGGGAACGGCAACAGATCCTCGATCCGCTCGGCATGAGCGATACCTCATTCTTCGTCGCCGACAAGGCGAAGCACGGCCGCGTCGCCGAGCCGGCGCCGCCCGACAATGTCTTTGCCGGGATGCCGCTTTACGATCCGCGCCAGCCGATGAAACATGAATTGGGCGGCCAGGGCATGCAATCGACCGCGCTCGACTACGCGCGCTTCCTGCAAATGCTGCTGAACGGCGGCGCCTATGAGGGCAAGCGCGTCTTGAGCCCCGAGACCGTTGCCTATATGACATCGGATCATCTCGGTGCCGAGATTGGACCAGGGCCTACCTGGTACATCCCAGGACCGGGCTACGGCTTCGGCCTCGGCTTCGCGGTACGGCGCGCGGCGGGCGAGGCGGTCTATGCCGGCTCGGTCGGGAGTTTCCATTGGTCGGGCGCGGCCGGCACGACCTTCTGGTGCGACCCCAAACGCGATTTCTTCGTGGTCTGGATGATGCAAGCGCCGATGCAGCTCTTCCGCATCAATTCGCTTCTGTCCAACATGGTCTATGCCGCGCTTGTCGAGCCGGAGAAATGACGGCCGATTCATCGGTCGTCACCCCGGCGTAAGCCGGGGTCCACGGATCAACGGCACCGTGGATACTGGCTTTCGCCGGTATGACGCGGAGGGTGTGTTACGTCTTTTCCGTCGTCTTTACCCGCTGCCACGCCGCTTCGAGTTCATCGAGCGACTTGTCCTCGAACGGCGCCGCAACCAACTCCACGGCACGGAATCGGCGCTCGAACTTGCGGGCGGCGGCGCGGAGCGATTGCTCGGGATCTACCTTCAGATGGCGGGCGAGGTTGACGACCGAGAAGAGGACATCGCCCAATTCATCCTCGATCCGCGTCGCGTCGGCACCGGCTTCGACCTCGCGGCGCAGCTCGTCTAATTCCTCATCGATCTTGGCGAAGACTGGCGCCGTCTCGGACCAATCGAAGCCGACCCGCGCCGCGCGCTTCTGTAATTTCTCGGCGCGGGTAAGGGCGGGTAGCGCGACACCGACGCCGTCGAGCACGCTCAATGCGCCGCCGGCCGCGCGCTCCTTCGCCTTCGTCTCCTCCCAGGCGACCGTCTGTGCCGCGGCATCGGCGATAGCCACGTCGGCGAAGACATGGGGATGACGGCGGATCATCTTGTCGACGATCGCGGCGGCAACATCGGTGAAGTCGAAGAGGCCCGCTTCCTCGGCCATCCGGGCGTGGAACACGGTCTGGAACAGAAGATCGCCGAGCTCGTCTTTCAAATGCGCGGGGTCGCCAGTCTCAGCGGCTTCCGCAACCTCATAGGCTTCTTCGATGGTATAAGGCGCAATGGTGCGGAAATCCTGCACCCTGTCCCAAGGGCAGCCACGTTCCGGATCGCGCAACCGCACCATGATCGTGAGGAGGCGCGTCAGTTCGACGGTGGGATCCATCGTCATCGGCGCAACAATTTCGTCACCCGGTCGCCGGTCTGCCGGATGAACCCGGCAACGCCGGTCGGCATGAAATACATCGCCAGGATCAGGATCACGCCATAGATCGCCCAGGGCGCCGATTTCGACAGCGCACCGGCGAAATTCGGCACGAGAAGGATGAAGAGCGCCCCCCAGAGCGCGCCCGAGATCGAAGCGAACCCGCCCACCGCAATGCCCACGAGGAGCGTGATCGAAAGGAAAAAATCGTAACTGTCGGGCGAGACGAACTGCACCACAATGGCGCTCAAGGCGCCCGCGATGCCGCAGTAAAAGGCGCTGACGCCGAAAGTCGAGGTCTTGATGACGGCGTTGTTGATGCCCATCGCCTCGGCGGCGACCGGGTGATCGCGGATCGCGATCATCGCCCGCCCGATTCGCCCGCGCAGGAGATTCCAAGCAACGAGCAGCGCCACCAGCATGATGAGATAGACGAAGAGATAGATCCACTGATCCTGATCGATCGGCAAGCCGAACGGCACCTTCGGCTTATCGAGGACGATGCCGGAAAAGCCGCCGGTCCAGGGTTCGAGGGCGTTGTGCTTCAGGATTTGCGGCGTGGCGACGGCGAGCGCCAGCGTCGCGAGCGCGAGGTAATGACCTTCGAGCCGGAGCGCCGGCAGGCCGAAGAGATAGCCGAACAGAAGACAGACGAATCCCGCCGGCCACACCGACGCCCAATAAGGCCAGCCATAGGAATTCATCAGGATCGCGGCGACATAGGCGCCGATGGCGTAGAGCGCGCCATGGCCCAGCGAGACCTGGCCGTTATAGCCGACCAGCATGTTGAGGCCGAGCAGCGCGATCGCATAGACCATCGCCAGGGTGATCTGGAAATCGTAGAAATTCTGTACGAGGAAAGGCAGCGCCGCGCCGAATACGACGAGCGCCGCGATGCCCAGCGCCTTGGCGCCGACGCTCGGGCCGATCAGCGGCAGTGCCGGTTTCAACCCGACCGCGATCTCCCCCGGGATGGCTTCCTTCGCTTTCATGGCATCAAACCCGTGTCACCACGGTGCGGCCGAAAAGGCCGCTCGGCCGCACCAAAAGAACCCCGACAATGACGATGAGCGCGACCGACAGCTTGAGCTGGGTGCCGACGACATAGGCGCCGAGGACGTTCTCCAAGACCCCGATGATGAAACCGCCAAGGGCCGCGCCCCAGGGATTGTCGAGCCCGCCCAGGATCGCGCCGGCAAGGCTATAGATGAGAACACCGCCCATCATGCTGGAATCGAGATAGAGGATCGGCGCCACCATCATGCCCGAAACAGCGCCGACCGCCGCGGCCATGCCCCAGCCCAAGGCCAACATCCAGCCGACGCGGATGCCGACGAGACGGCTCGATCCCTGGTTTTCGGCGACGGCGCGCATGGCGAGGCCGAGCGAGGTATAACGAAAGAAAAGATAGAGCATCGCCACCATGACAAGGACGATGCCGATCGAGCCGAGCTCGTGGTTCGACAGGTAATGATTGCCGGAGATCGGCGCCGAGGGGAAGGGCGAGGGAAAGGTCTTCAGCGTGGTCCCGAAAATCCAGCTTGCGGTGCTGTTGACGATGACGAGGAGACCGATGAACACGATGATGAGCGCGATCACCGGCAGGCGGTGGAACGGCCTGATCACCAGCCGCTCGATCGCAACCCCGGCAACGAAGGCGAACACCAGCGTCAGGAAGAATGCGCCCCAATAGGGCACGCCATAGGCGATCAGCTCCCAGGCGATGTAGGTCGAGAACATCGCCATCTCACCCTGGGCGAAATTGATCTGGCCGGTCGATTGATAGATCATGACGAGCGCGAGGGCGAGACCGGCATAGATGCCGCCCGAGGCGATGCCGCTGGCGATCTGATGCATAAGTGCGTCCATCCACCGTTCCCTAATAGCCGAGATAGGAGCGCCGCACCGTCTCGTCGGCCTTGACCGCCTCGGAAGAGCCCGAAATCACGACGCGGCCGGTCTCGATAAGATAGGCGCGATCGGCAAGGTCGAGCGCCAGCGTCGCGTTCTGCTCCACCAGCAGCATGCTTACCTTGGTTTGCTGATTGATGGTCTTGAGCGTGCGGTAGATTTCCTGCACCACCAGCGGCGCGAGGCCGAATGACGGTTCGTCGAGCAGCAACAGGCGCGGCC
>JBOHLV010000206.1:0-13142 GCA_050729815.1 Allostellaceae bacterium | reverse complement strand
GCGATCGGCGGCGGCTTCGTCACCCCCGACCGCACCATGCTGATCGCTTCGACCCACCGCATTTTCGCGATGGCGGAGAAGATCGAGATGGCGGACGGCCGGATCGATCCCGAGAAGCTCCTCAGCGCCATCGGCCGGCATTCGGAAAGCCTGCTGTTGTTCGATATGGAGGAGGCGGCACGCGAGAGCGGCACCATGATCAATGCCGTGATGCTGGGCGCGATCGCCGGCGCCGGCCGGTTGCCGATCCCCGACTCCGCCTTCACCGCCGCGATCGAGGCCGAGGGGAAGGCCGCCGCGGCCAATCTGGCGGGCTTCCGCGCCGGGCTCGATGCGGCACACGCCACCCGGACCGCGGCCGAGGCGGCAACCCGCTCGGCCGAACTCCGGCCCTTCGCCAACATGCCCGACGAGTTCGCCGGCTTTCCCGAGGCGACGCGGGCGATCATCGCCGAGGGCGTGCGCCGGCTCGCCGCCTATCAGGATGCCGCTTACGCCAGAAAATATCTCGACCGGCTGCGGCCGATCGCCGCAGCAGACCGCGAAGCTGGTGCCGACGGTAAGCTACTTGGCGAGACGGCGCGGCATCTGGCGCTGCGCATGTCGTTCGAGGATGTCATCCGCGTCGCCGCGGCGAAGCTCGATCCCGAGCGGATGGAGCGCATCCGTCGCGAGGTTGGGGCAAAGCCCGGCGAGCCAGTCGCCGTCATCGAATTCTTCAAGCCCGGCATCGAGGAGATGGCGACCTTGCTGCCGTCCTTCCTCGCCCGTCCGATCCTTCGCACCGCGTCGCGCTTCGGCTGGCTCGGCACCGTCTATTGGGGCATGAAGCTCGAAACCACCTCGATCTCGGGGTATCTCCGGCTGCGCCTCCTCGCCGGCATGCGGCGGTTCCGCAAACGCAGCCACCGCTTTCGCGAGGAGCAGCGCCAGATCGAGGACTGGCTTGCGCTCGTCGTCCGGGGCGCGGCGGTGGCGCCGGCCCTCGGCCTCGAAATCGCGGAATGCGCCCGGCTCATCAAGGGCTATGGCGATACGCTGAAGCGCGGCGAGGGCAATTACCGCACCATCGTCGCCCAGGTGATCACCCCGGCGATCGACGATCGATGGCCGGCCGCCGCCGCGGTCGATGCCGTGGCGAGCGCCCGTGCCGCCGCGCTCTCCGATCCCGAGGGCGAGAGTCTCGCCCTGACGCTCGGCGAGATCGACAGCCGAATGCGGGTGAAGCTCGCGGCGGAGTGACGGCGCGGGACGGGGGCACGAGAGCCATAGGGAGGGCCCAAGATGAAGCGATTGGCCGTGGCGTTCGGCGTGGCGCTCGCCGCGGGGGCGATGCTGTCCTCCGTCCGTGCCGCGCAAGCGGACGCACTCTACAAATCGCTTCTCGTCGGGGGCTACGAGATCAAGAGCGTGGTCGTGCTCAATTCCGATTTCACCAGCCATTTCGGCAACAAGCTCGACAACAACTACACCGTCCTCGTCACCTTACAGAAAGGATCGTCGAGCGCGGCCTGCTACTTCTATATCAAGGACTGGATCAACCAGACCCTGTCGAAACGCACCTGCGCCGTCTTCAAATAGCGTCCCAATTCCCCGAAAAGCGGGGTTCCCGGCTTTCGCCGATTTTTGCATTTCCTTAAACAACGGCTGGCAGACTCGCGGGAAGAACGAGGTGGGGAAATTCGTCGTCATGTTGACCTTGCGGACACAACTGGCTGTCGGCGTTGACGTCATTGCGCTGGGCCTCGCCTATTGGCAACGGCTGCGCGGCACCCGCGCCATGCCATCGCGGGCGGATATCGATCCGGTTGCGATCTGCCACCTGCTGCCGTTCGTGACGCTGGTCGATGTCCTGTCGGATCCCTTGGATTTCCGCTGCCGCCTCGTCGGCGGCGAGGTCGAACGCATTACCCCGTTCAGTCCCCGCGGCCATCGCTTCTCGCAATCGCGCTCCTTTCGCGCCGGCAGCGATGCCTGGGCGAATTACGAGCACACCGTGCTTTCCGGTCGGCCGCTGACGGCGCCGCTCGCTTACGATAGTCCGGACGGCGCGGTACATGGCCTGCGTCACTGCTTGATGCCGCTCTCGGCTGACGGCTGCACCGTCAACATGATCTTCACGATGATAGCGATCGACCGCCACCGGGTTTCGCCGCACACCTAAGCGAAAGCCTGTATGCTGCGGCGATGGCCAAGCCGCCGTTACACCGTGCCAAGCGCCGCGCCGCGTCGATCCCTTCGGCCAATGCCGATCACCCTCGTCATGACGATGGGCATGGCGACCGGCCACTGCGCGAGGACGCATGGGGCGGGACGTGGCTCTATGGCCGGCATGCGGTGACGGCGGCGCTCGCCAATCCAGCGCGCCGGGTACGCAGAGTGGCGGGCGTCAAAGAGACGGCGACCGAATTGGCGGCGCTGGCGGCCGGGGCGGCGGCGCGGTTTCCCGGCGAGGTCGCGATTCTGGATCGCTCCCGGCTCGAGGCGCTGCTGCCGCCGGGCGCGGTGCATCAGGGCATGGCGCTCGCCGCCGAACCGCTCGCGGCGCCCCGCCTCGCCGATCTTCTGGCGACGCTGCCGGCGCCGGGCGAAGCGCGCCAGATCGTGGTGCTGCTCGACCGGGTGAGCGATCCCCACAATGTCGGCGCGATCCTGCGCTCGGCGGCGGCGTTCGGGGTTCTGGCCCTCATTGTGCCGGAGCATGGGGCGCCGCCGACGACGGGCGCGCTCGCCAAGGCGGCATCGGGCGCGCTCGAGACCGTGCCGCTCATTCGCATCGCCAATCTCGCCCAGGCCCTGGAGCAGTTGAAGGATGCCGGCTTCTGGTGTCTCGGCCTCGCCGGCGACGCGCCTCACGACCTGGCCGCGCTCGATCCCGCGCCGCGGATCGCGCTGGTGCTAGGCGCCGAAGGCGAGGGGCTTCGGCGGCTGACCCGCGAACGCTGCGATCTTCTGGTGCGGATCGCGGCGTGCCATCCCTGGTATTCGCTCAATGTCTCGAACGCGGCCGCGGTCGCGCTCTACGAGCTCGCGATGCGACGCGGCTGACGGGTCAGAGCCGCAGCCGGCGCGCGTCGTAGGCACGCTGCCACACCTCGTTGCGGTTGATCTGGAACAAGAGCTCGGCGCTCGCCGGCGCAATGTACCAGTCGTTATGCTCAAGCTCGTTTTCGAGCTGGCCCGGGCCCCAGCCGGCATAGCCGAAGGCGATGAGGCGCTGTTTCGGCCCCTTGTCGGCGCCGATCGCCTTGAGGATGTCGGTGTCCGTGGTCACGGCGAAGCGATGCGCGATCACCCGGGTTCGGGGGTCGTGATAATCGGTGCTGTGGAGTACGAAGCCGATCTCCGGCTCGACCGGCCCGCCGGCGAACAGGCGTACGCTCCCCGTGGCGCCGGCGCCGCTCGCCCCCAACGCGTCGAGCAGGTCCGACACTTTCTCCGTGCCGAGCGGCCGGTTGATCACGATCCCCATGGCGCCATGCTGGTCATGTTGGATCAGGAAGATGACGGTGTGGTCAAAGCGCGGATCGCCGATCCCCGGCGCCGCCACCAGCAATTGTCCGGCCGGCGCGATGATCGTCGGTGGGTCGGGTGCTGCGGCCCTGGTGAGCACCGTCGGCAGGAGCCAGATCGCCAGCACCAGAAGCGCCCGGCCCCAAATCCGGGCCGATGGCCTCATGGTGGCAAGCCCGGCGGAACCATGGAGTCATCCTATCGCGGAACCGACGGCGCCTGCGACGAAATCTCGGCGCTAGGCGATCGGCTCGACATGGCCATCAAGCGCCATCAGGCCGAGTTCGACGCCAAGCTTCGGGTGCAACTCCCGGATCTCATGGCGCAGGCGGTGCAGCATCTCGGCATGGATTCGCGTCTCCTCCGCGGGATGGGCGGCATAATCGTGGCCCAGAATTACCTTGTAGGCGCCGCAATCGCGGTGATCGATCGCGATCACCCGACGGATGTGGTGCAGCTCGATCGCGATGGCGAGATGTTCGCGAAAGGTGCGACCCCAATCGGGGTACTTGTCGGTCACTGCGCCGAGTGATGCCCCCGCCAGGATCACCTGATCATATTTGCCTGCCATGCCTTCGCGGGCCATGTAGGATGTGGTCTTGGCGGTGAGGCGGTAATCCATGCAGTTGAGCAGCAGCGTGTCGGTATCGCCGGCGGCGCGGGCGAACGGTGTCGACGTCAGCGTGGCCAGGCCCGCCGCGCCGGTCGCCGAGGCCAAAGTGATGAAGCGGTGGCGATCCATCGCCGTGGCGACATTGCACGAACATCCAGTATCGTCCATGGCTTTCTCCAGGCGTGGTCGATAGATAAGGCTAGCATGCTTATCTCGCTCCGCTAGAGTGGAATTGGGGGATGCCGATCGAATGACTGTCAGGGTCCGGCTGTTGAAAATGTTGCGGTCGCGACTCGGGCCGGACGGGCTGCCGCTCCGACTCGCTTTTTGGGACGGCGACAGCGTCGATCTCGGCCCGGCGCCGAAAATTACCATTACCCTGACCGATCGCGCCCTTCTGCGTCGGCTCCTTACCGGTGACATCGACGGCCTCGCCGATGCCTATGTCGCCGGTTCCTTGCAGGTCGAGGGCAGGCTCGGCGACATTCTTGGCGTCGGTATCGAGCTTGCCGACCGGGCCGGCCGCCTCGCCTGGATCGGCCGTGTCCTGGGGCCGCTGGCGAAGCTCGATCCGCGCCGCCGCTTCCGCCACAGTCGCGAGGCCGATGCCGCAGCGATCAGCCACCATTATGATGTCTCGAACGAGTTCTATGCCCTGTGGCTCGACCGCCGCATGGTCTATTCCTGCGGCTATTTCCCGACCGGAACCGAAGATCTCGATGCGGCGCAGGAAGCGAAGCTCGACCATCTCTGCCGCAAGCTCCGGCTCCAACCGGGCGAGCGCCTTCTCGATATCGGCTGCGGCTGGGGCGGGCTCGCCATCCATGCCGCCGAGAAATACGGGGTCGAGGCGCTCGGCGTCACGGTGAGCGCGCCGCAGGTCAGGGAGGCGCGCCGCCGCGTTAAGGCGGCCGGCCTCGATGGCCGCGTCGCCATCGAAGAGCGCGATTATCGCGATGTCGCCGGCGAGGGCATCTTCGACAAGATCGTTTCGGTCGGCATGTATGAGCATGTCGGGCGGGAGAACTGGCCGATCTATTTCCGCACCATCGACCGGCTCTTGAAGGTCGGCGGCCTCGCCGTGAATCACGGTATCACCACCGGCAATCCCGAAGGCGGATCGGCCGGGCCGCAGGGCGGCGGTTTCATCGACCGCTATGTCTTTCCCGGCGGGGAACTGCCGCATCTGTCGCGCGCCGTCCACGACATGGCGGTGGCCGGTCTCGACGTCATCGATATCGAGAATCTCCGCCCGCATTATACCGAAACACTGCTCCATTGGGTGCGCCGGCTCGATGCGCATCGCGACGAGGCGCTGGCCCTCGTCGGCCCGGAGAAATACCGTATCTGGCGCATCTACATGGCGGGCTGCGCGCTCGCCTTCGACCGCGGCTGGTTCTCGCTTTACCAGACGCTGCTCGTGAAGCCCGACGCCACCGGCTTTGCCACCCGTCCGCGCGGGCGCCGTTATCAGTATGCCGGGGACGACCCGGTGCCGCTGTCGCGGCCTTTGGATTGGGGCGAGCTTTAGGAAAACCGTGCCGACGCCTTGACCCTGGGCGGCGGCGCGGCCAATATCCGCGTCCCCCGGCCGGATGGCAGAGTGGCTATGCAGAGGACTGCAAATCCTCGTACAGCGGTTCGATTCCGCTTCCGGCCTCCATTCGGGGGCGAGAATTGTCCGGGCCGAACTTCCGCCGGAGGAAGGCGGCCGATTGAGGAACGGCGTGGGGCGGCGCGCTCAGGTCCAGCGCGAGATCGCAATGCCGGCAAGGAACCCGACGCCGAGCGATACCGCCGCGGCGGTGATCGACGGGTTGCGCCGCGCCATCCCGGTGGCGGCGTCGCTCATCTGCGCGATGCGGCCGGCGCCGTCGCGAGCCGCGTCGCTCGATTTCTCGATCGCGCCGGACGCCGAGCTCTTGACGCTCTCGCCGATGTCGCGCGCCGACGATCGCGCGTCGCGGGCGGTCCGTTCGGTGGCGCGCTCGATCGCTTCCGCATTTTTCGATAATTCGTTCATGTCACCATCTTTCTGTGGGGATCGGCCCTGTCGCGACCCGATGAAAACCCAATCCGGCAACAGGCGAATTCGTTCCTGATCTGATGGCCGCGCGCGGAACCTTTCACCGCGCCCTGAGGTTCTCCTTTACTCGCGTCATGGAAAAGGAGACCGAGTATGGACAAGGAACATGTGAAGGGTGCCGCCGACCAGGCGAAGGGCGCCGTCAAGGAGGCCGCCGGCAAGGTGACGAACGATCCGAACCTCGAGGCGGAAGGCAAGATCGACAAAGCGAAGGGCGAGGTTCACAAGACCGTCGGCGACGTCAAGGACGCGGCAAAGCGGGCAACGGACCATTGATCGCGTCATCGCGGGTTGCCGGGAAAGGGCCGCCTTCGGGCGGCCTTTTTCATCGCCGCGCGGGATGGTTGCGGCGTCGGGCCCATGTGATATAAGGCGGCGCCTGATCCCCGGTAGCTCAGTGGTAGAGCAAGCGGCTGTTAACCGCTGGGTCGCTGGTTCGAATCCGGCCCGGGGAGCCATCTGAGGACTAGAACTGCGAGCCCCGGGCGTAACCAAATTTACGCCCGGGGCTCCGATAAGCGTCCTCAAAAGAGTTCGACCCAAGGTGCTAGGGCGCGGCCGGTCCGCGCGTGAGGCGCACGATCGGGGAAATTCTGGTGCGGCCGGAGGGATTTGAACCCCCACAGGTTGCCCTAACGGATCCTAAGTCCGTCGCGTCTACCAATTCCGCCACGGCCGCAGATCCACCGTCTATAGCGGGCGCAGTAAGATCGGCCAAGAACATCGTTTCGTTGCCACTGGGGGAAGGGTGCGGCGGCCTGCTGAAAGGTGCCTTCATCGGTGGACGATCATTCCATTGCGCAATTTATCGCGTAGGCCTAAATACCATTCCTCGGCCACATTCTTCGCACGGTCGAGGTCTTCCTCATCCGTTGTTTCGCTAAAAACGGCGGCCGCCTACACGGGCCGCGCATTGCCGGTTTTGTGTCCCGCAAGTGCCCAATCTTTTTGAGAGGACGATTCAATGCAACTATTTGATCACAGCCAAAAAAATTAAACATTTCAGGTAGCAGCGGAGGGCTCGTGGTCCGAGCGCCACAAGGCTTGGGGTGCAAATCTCTTCGCCCGCACCAGGGATTCCAAAGGGATAGGTCGAACACGGCATGCAAGTCACCGAACTCACTCATGACGGCTTGAAGCACGAATTCAAGATCACCGTCGCCGCCGACGACATCGCGTCGCGCATTGACAAGCGCCTCGTCGAGATCGGGCGCTCGGTGCGGTTGCCCGGTTTCCGGCCCGGCAAGGTGCCGATGTCGGTACTGAAGACGCGTTTCCTGTCGCATGTGCGCGGGGAAGTCCTTCAAGAGGCGGTGAGCGAGGCCGCCGACGAGACCTTGAAGGAGCACAATCTGCGCCCCGCAATGCAGCCCAAGGTTGAGATTGCAGCCTTTGATGAGGGCAACGACCTCGAATACACTCTTGCGGTTGAGGCGCTCCCGGAGATCGAGCCGATGGATTTTTCGACGATCTCCTTGGAACGCTGGAAGCCCGAGATTCCCGACGCCGAAGTCGATGAATCGCTGAAGCGCCTCGCCGAGCGTCAACGCAAATCGGCGCCGGTGGAACGGCCGGCCGAAACCGGCGACCTTCTCGTCATCGATTTCGCGGGCGAGGTCGATGGCAAGGAATTTCCCGGCGGCAGCGCCAGCGATTACCGGATCGAACTCGGTAAGGGCGGCTTCATCCCGGGCTTCGAGGATCAACTCATCGGTGCAAACGCAGGCGAGGCGCGCGATGTCGAGGTAACTTTTCCGACCGATTACGGCGTCCCGGACCTGGCCGGCAACCCGGCCAAATTCGCCGTCACGGTAAAGGAGGTCCACGCATTCGAAGACCGGCCGATCGATGACAAGCTGGCCGAGGAACTCGGCATGGAAAATCTCGCCGAACTGCGCCAGATCGTGCGCGAACAGAACGAGCGGGAATATCAGGATGTGGCACGCCAGCGCCTGAAGCGCCAGTTGCTCGATCGGCTTGCCCAACACCATGATTTTCCGGTCCCGCCGGGTATGGCGGATGCCGAGTTCGACACAATCTGGCGTCAATATCAGGTCCAGGCCGAGCGCGCCAAGGAGACCGGCGTCAGCGACTTTAATGAGGGCAAGACCGACGACGAGGTGAGCACCGATTTCCGCCGCATGGCAGAACGCCGCGTGCGCCTCGGCTTGCTTCTTTCCGAAGTGGCCAAGCGACACAATATTAGCGTTTCCCAGGAGGAGCTGAACCAGGCTCTGGTGGCCGAAGCCCGGCGATTTCCGGGCCAGGAGCGCAAGGTCGTGGAGTATTATCGCAGCGAGCCGGCGGCTATCGACGCGCTGCGGGCGCCCATCTTGGAGAATAAGGTCATTGACCATATCCTCGAAACGGCTCAGATCAGCGAGCGCGCAGTTCCCGCGGCCGAACTGATCGCCGCCGAGGAAAGCGAAGCGAAGAGAGACGAACATGGACCCGCATGAGATCTATATGAACACCCTCGTCCCTATGGTGGTCGAGCAGACCAACCGGGGCGAGCGCGCCTTCGATATCTATTCCCGCCTTCTGAAGGAACGGATCGTGTTCCTGGTCGGGCCCGTCGATGACCATGTTTCGAGCCTCGCGTGTGCCCAGTTCCTGTTCCTCGAAGCCGAGAATCCGACCAAGGACATCAGCTTCTACATCAATTCGCCGGGCGGCGTCGTCAGTTCCGGCCTTGCCATCTATGACACCATGCAATACATCCGGCCCGACATCGCTACCATCTGCGTCGGCCAAGCCGCGTCGATGGGCTCGCTCCTCTTGACGGCGGGCGCCAAGGGCAAGCGCTTCGCGCTACCCAACGCGCGGGTCATGATCCATCAGCCATCGGGTGGGGCCCAGGGTCAGGTCACGGATATCGAGATTCACGCACGCGAGATGATCGCGACGAGGAAGCGCCTCAACGAGATTTACGTGAAACATACGGGGCAGCCCTATGACAAGGTCGCGACCGCGGTCGAGCGTGATAACTTCATGTCGCCGGAGGAGGCCAAGGCCTTCGGTCTCATTGATGATATTATGTTTTCGCGCCCGCCTTCGCCCGATGATTTGAAGTCGCGGCTCTAGCGTCCTTACAGCGGACTCGCCGGTCATATTTAACTAGTTGTTGATCGCCCTATATTAGTCATGTTGAAATCGGGGTTGGTGCTTTGCCGGATCGGGGGATATTGCCCGCGGCGGAGGTGGACGCCAGCCAGGTGACGGAGTGGCCATGACCAAAGCGAGCGGCGGTGACAGCAAGAACACCCTCTACTGCTCCTTCTGCGGCAAGAGCCAGCATGAGGTCCGTAAGCTTATCGCGGGACCGACCGTGTTCATCTGCGATGAATGCGTCGAGCTGTGCATGGATATCATCCGCGA
This sequence comes from Allostellaceae bacterium, assembly GCA_050729815.1. Taxonomy (GTDB): domain Bacteria; phylum Pseudomonadota; class Alphaproteobacteria; order ATCC43930; family CGMCC-115725; genus JAATGI01. The sequence goes on along the minus strand of JBOHLV010000206.1, from coordinate 3,552 downwards.
GGAACACCGCACGACCTTGGTGAAATCGCGCGATGGGGTGCCGACGCCGCGCGACATCTGTAAGGTGCTCGACGATTATGTGATCGGCCAGAGCCATGCGAAACGGGTGCTGTCGGTCGCGGTGCATAATCACTATAAGCGCCTCGCCCATGGCACCAAAAACAACGACATCGAGATCGCGAAGTCGAACATCCTTCTGGTCGGGCCGACGGGCTCGGGCAAGACGCTGCTGGCGCAGACCCTGGCGCGGATCATCGACGTGCCCTTTACCATGGCCGACGCGACTACCCTGACCGAGGCCGGCTATGTCGGCGAGGATGTCGAGAATATCATCCTGAAGCTGCTCCAGGCCGCAGACTATAATGTCGAGCGCGCGCAGCGCGGCATCGTCTATATCGACGAGGTCGACAAGATCAGCCGCAAATCTGACAATCCCTCCATTACCCGCGACGTTTCGGGCGAGGGCGTGCAGCAGGCGCTGTTGAAGATCATGGAAGGCACCGTCGCGTCGGTGCCGCCGCAGGGCGGGCGCAAGCACCCGCAGCAGGAATTTCTACAGGTCGACACCACCAACATCCTCTTCGTCTGCGGCGGCGCGTTCGCCGGCCTCGAAAAGCTGATCTCGCAGAGGCGCCAGGGCACTTCGATCGGCTTCGGCGCCGAAGTACGCGGCCCCGAGGAGCGCAAGACCGGCGAGATTCTGCACGATCTCGAGCCCGAGGATCTTTTGAAATTCGGCCTCATCCCGGAATTCGTCGGCCGGTTGCCGGTGGTGGCGACGCTCGACGACCTCGATGAGGGCGCCCTCGTCGAGATTCTGACTAGGCCTAAGAACGCGCTGGTAAAGCAGTATCAGCGCCTGTTCGAGATGGAGGATGTCCGCCTCGAATTCAACGACGAGGCCATGCGCTCCATCGCCCACAAGGCGATCCTGCGCAAGACCGGCGCGCGCGGCCTGCGTTCCATCATGGAGGCGATTTTGCTGGAGCCGATGTTCGATCTGCCCGGGCTCGATGGCGTCACCGGCATGGTGATCAACCGCGAAGTCGTGGAGGGTCGGGCCCAGCCCCTCTACATCTATTCCGATCGCCGCGACGATGTCGGGACGCCGGCTTGATCGATCCCGTTGGAGCCGATACGGCGCCTCGAAATTGCCGCTTTCGGTTCCCTCCTCCTTGAATATCCCTCGGTATACGCCACTTTATCCGCTGGCGCCGATGCCTCTAAAGGGTCGGCACCGGACTGAGAGGAAACATGTACGAATTGCCACGCGGTAACTTGTTCCCCATTCTGCCGCTGCGGGACATCGTGGTCTTCCCCCACATGATCGTTCCGCTGTTCGTCGGCCGGGAGAAGTCGGTTCGCGCGCTCGAAGACGTCATGAAGGACGACAAGCAGATTCTGCTCGTGACGCAAAAGAATGCCGAGCAGAACGATCCCTCCACCGACGATCTCTTCACGGTCGGCACGATCGGCACGGTGCTGCAGCTTCTGAAGCTCCCTGACGGCACTGTGAAGGTGCTGGTCGAAGGCAGCCAGCGTGCGCGCATTCTGCGCTTCGCCGACAATGCCGCATTCTTCCAGGCCTTCGCCGATCCCGTGACGGAACAGGTCACCGACCGGCAGGAGCTCGAGGCGATGGCCCGCACGGCGGTGACCCAGTTCGAGCAATATATCAAGCTCAACAAAAAGATTCCGCCCGAGGTGCTGGTCTCGATCAACCAGATCGATGATCCCTCGAAGCTTGCTGATACGCTCGCCTCGCATTTGGCGCTCAAGATTCCGGAGAAGCAGGAAATTCTCGAAGCCGAATCGGTGACGCAACGGCTTGAGAAGATTTTCGGCTATATGGAGAGCGAGATCGGCGTCCTCCAGGTCGAGAAGCGCATCCGCAGTCGCGTCAAGCGCCAGATGGAGAAGACGCAGCGCGAGTACTACCTCAACGAACAGTTGAAGGCGATTCAGAAGGAGCTGGGCGAGGGCGATGAGGGCAAGGATGAGCTCGGCGAGCTCGAAGCCCGCATCAATCGTACCAAGCTGTCGAAGGAGGCCCGGGAAAAGGCGGTTGGGGAGGTCAGGAAGCTGCGCGCCATGTCGCCGATGTCGGCCGAGGCCACCGTCGTGCGCAATTATCTCGACTGGCTCTTGTCAATTCCCTGGCACAAGCGCTCCAAGGTGAAGCGCGATATCAAAGAGGCCGAGCGCGTCCTCAATGCCGACCATTTCGGCCTTGAGAAGGTGAAGGAGCGTATCCTCGAATATCTCGCGGTGCAGCACCGCATACACAAGGTGAAGGGGCCGATCCTGTGTCTTGTTGGCCCGCCGGGCGTTGGCAAAACCTCGCTTGGCAAATCGATCGCGCGGGCAACGGGCCGCAATTTCGTCCGCATGTCGCTGGGCGGAGTGCGCGACGAGGCCGAGATCCGCGGCCATCGCCGAACCTATATCGGCTCCATGCCCGGCAAGGTGGTCCAGGGCATGAAGAAGGCGAAAACCTCGAATCCATTGTTCCTTTTGGATGAGGTCGACAAGCTCGGCACCGACTGGCGCGGCGATCCGTCCTCGGCGCTCCTCGAAGTGCTCGATCCCGAGCAGAATTCGACCTTCAACGATCATTACCTCGAGGTCGATTACGATCTTTCGGACGTAATGTTCGTCACCACGGCCAATACGTTGCGCATGCCGCAACCGCTGATGGACCGTATGGAGATCATTCGCCTTCCCGGCTATACCGAGGACGAGAAAGTCGAGATCGCGAAGCGTCACCTGATCCCGAAGCAGGTGAAGCAGCACGGCCTCAAAAAGAATGAATGGTCGATCACCGACGACGCGCTGCGCGACCTCATCCGCTATTACACGCGGGAGGCGGGCGTGCGCAATCTCGAGCGCGAGATCGCGAACCTGACGCGGAAAGCGATCAAGGAGCTTCTGATGAAGAAGCTCGACAAGATCGCGGTAACGCGGCGCAACGTCGAAAAATTCTCGGGTGTGCGCAAGTTCCGCTTCGGCGAGGTTGAAGAGACCGATCTTGTCGGTGTGACGACGGGTCTTGCCTGGACCGAAGTCGGGGGCGAAATCCTCTCGATCGAGGCGGTGACGCTGCCAGGCAAGGGCAAGATCACGGCGACTGGAAAGCTCGGCGACGTCATGCGCGAATCGGTGCAGGCGGCGGAAAGTTACGTCAAGTCGCGCTCCTACGTGTTCGGCATCCGCCCGAGCCTGTTCGAGCGCAAGGACATCCATGTCCACGTGCCCGAAGGTGCAACGCCGAAGGACGGCCCGTCGGCCGGCGTCGCCATGGTGACCTCGATCGTCTCGGTGCTGACCGGCATCCCGGTGTGCAAGGATATCGCCATGACCGGCGAGATCACGCTGCGCGGCCGGGTGCTGCCGATCGGCGGGCTCAAGGAGAAGCTCCTCGCTGCGCTTCGCGCCGGCATGCGGACCGTGCTGATTCCGAAGGAGAATGAGAAGGATCTGGCCGAAATACCGGACACCGTGAAGAAGCTCCTGACGAGTGGAGCGGTGGCGAGCTTGGATGAGGTCATCACT
>JBOHLV010000205.1:0-32030 GCA_050729815.1 Allostellaceae bacterium | reverse complement strand
GTCGAACACGCCGGCGAACACGCCGGACGCGACCATCGCCGGTGCAAAGCGCGAGCCTTCCTCGTTGGTCCAGACCACGACCTCGACCGGTGCGGCGGTCTCGTAGTTGAGATCGTTCAGCGTTCGGATGACCTCAAGCCCGGCCAGCACGCCATAGACGCCGTCGAACTTGCCGCCCGTCGGCTGGGTGTCGAGATGGCTGCCGCAGACGACGGGCGGCAGGTCGCCGCGCCGGCCGCGACGCCGCGCAAAGATATTGCCGATCCGGTCGATTGTCACCTCGCAGCCCGCCTCCCTTGACCAGCGCACGAAAAGATCGCGACCTTGCCGATCGAGATCGCTCAACGCGAGCCGTTTCGACCCGCCCTTCGCCGTCGCCCCAATCTTGGCCATTTCCATCAGGCTTTGCCAGAGGCGATCGCCATCGATACGAAGGTTCTGCGGATTGGCCATCGGGACGGACGATCGCTCGCACTATTCCGCGGCGATCTTGCGCATCGGGTTGTTGGGATGCTGCGTCCAGTCGAGCGCCGGCTTGCCGGTATCGATCCGCTCCATGGTGATGCAGCCTTCAACCGGGCAGACATGCATGCACAGATTGCAGCCGACGCATTCAGCCTCGATCACCTCATACCGGCGCCCGCCGTCACGCAGGCTGGCGATCGCCTGATGCGCGGTGTCCTCGCAAGCGATGTGACAGAGGCCGCATTTGATGCACAGATCCTGATCGATCGCCGCGATCGTCTTGTAATTGAGATTGAGATATTGCCAGTCGGTGACATTGCGCGTGGCGAGGCCAGCGAAATCCTGGACGCGGCGATAATTCTTCTTTTCCATCCAGCGGCCGAGCCCGTCGATCATGTCATCGACGATCTTGAAACCGTAATGCATCGCGGCGGTACAGACCTGCGCCGTGCCGGCGCCGAGCGAGATGTATTCCGCCGCCTCCCGCCAGCCCTCGATACCGCCGATACCGGAGATCGGGATGCCCTTGCATTCGGGGTCGCGGGCGATCTCGGCCACCATATGGAGCGCGATCGGCTTCACCGCCGGCCCGCAATAGCCGCCATGGGTGCCCTTGCCGTCGACCGTCGGCTCCGGCGCCATCTGATCGAGATCGATGGCGACGATGGAATTGACGGTGTTGATGAGGCTCACCGCGTCGGCGCCGCCGCGCACCGCCGCCCGCGCCGGCGCCAGGATATTGGTGACGTTGGGGGTCAGCTTCACGATCACCGGCATAGGGCTGTGCGCCTTGCACCAGCGCGTCACCATCTCGACATAGTCCGGCACCTGGCCAACCGCGGCGCCCATGCCACGCTCCGACATGCCGTGGGGACAGCCGAAATTAAGCTCGATGCCGTCGGCCCCGGTGGCCTCGACCCGGCGCAGGATCGCCTTCCAGCTCTCTTCCTCGCACGGCACCATCAGCGACACCACGATGGCGCGGTCGGGCCAGCGCCGTTTCACCGCCGTGATCTCGTCGAGATTGATCTGCAAGGGCCGGTCGGTGATCAGCTCGATATTGGTGAAGCCGGCGACGCGCATGCCCTTGTACGATACCGCGCCATAGCGCGAGGCGGTGTTGACGATCGGCGGGTCCTCGCCCAAGGTCTTCCACACGACGCCGCCCCAGCCGGCGCGAAACGCGCGCTCGACATTATAGGCCTTGTCGGTCGGCGGCGCCGAGGCCAGCCAGAACGGGTTGGGGGCTTTGATGCCGCCGAAATTCACCCTCATATCTACCATGGCGCTTCGTCCCTATCGTTTCAGCGCGGCATCGATCGCATGCGCCGCGCGCTTGCCATGCTCCACCGCCTCGACGGTGAGATCGAGCCCGCCAACGATGCAATCGCCGCCGGCCCAGACCCCCGGCACCGAGGTGCGGAACCCCTTGTCGACCGCAATCCGGCCATCCTTCAGCTCGAGCGCGTCCGCCGGTCCGCCCGAGACGCCGCCCGCAATGAAGGTCTGGCCGATCGCCTTGAACACCATATCGGCGGCGAGGACGAAACGATCGCCGGTGCCGGTGAGCCGGCCGTCGCCGTCGAGGGCCGTCGCCTCAAACTCGCCCCCCACGACATGACCATCCTTGCCCAAAAGCCGGACGGGCCGTGCCCAATGTCTGATCGTGACGCCGTTGATCTGGGCGAATTCCTGTTCATGGCCGGTGGCGCTCATGGCTTCGGGGCCGCGGCGATAGACCATGGTCACTTCCTTGGCGCCGAGCCGCTTCGTCTGCACCGCGATGTCGATCGCGGTATTGCCGCCGCCAATGACGAGGATGCGCCGTCCCACCGACAGCGCCGCGAAATCCGTCGCCTGGCGCAACTCGGCAATGTAATCGACCGCATTGGCGACACCGGCCAGCGCTTCCCCTTCGCTTTCCAATGCCCGGACCCCGGCAAGTCCCATGCCGAGGAACACGGCGTCATGGCTCCGCCGCAGCTCGGCGAGCGAGACCTCGCGGCCCAGGGCGGTGCCGGTCCGCGCCTCGATGCCGCCGATGCCGAGGATGAACTCGACCTCGCGCCGGGCGAAACGATCCGGCACCTTATATTCGGCGACGCCATATTCGTTGAGCCCGCCCAGATGCTCCCGCGCCTCGAACACCACGACATCATGGCCGAGCATGGCGAGACGGTGGGCACAAGCGAGGCCCGCCGGGCCACCGCCGACGACGGCGATGCGCTTGCCGGTGGTGGGCGCCCGCTCGAACGGATGATGATCCGTCGCGAGGATCACCGGGTCGGTGGCATGGCGTTGCAGCCGGCCGATCGCGACTGGGCCGCCCTCTTCGGCATTCCGCACGCAGGCTTGTTCACAGAGAATCTCGGTCGGGCAAACCCGGCCACAGGCGCCGCCGAAGATATTGGCTTCGAGGATGCGGATGGCGGAACCTTCGATATTGCCGGTCGCGATCTTGCGGATGAAGCCGGGAATGTCGATGCCGGTGGGACAGGCCTCGATGCACGGCGCATCGTAACAGAAATAGCAGCGGTTGGCCGCGACCAGCGCGTTGTCTTGCGTCAGATCCGGATGAAGATCGCCAAAATTCGCGGCGTAGCGCTCGGCCGCGAGCCGCCCCGATCGGATATCGGGACCCGATGCCCTCTTTTCCCGTACTCGATCCTCCCGTGCCATGCCGCGATCCCCGCCGCTCGTGCCATCCGACTTCGAACTGTTTCAGAACTTGACCGATTGTTCAAGATGGAAGCGATGGGAGGACAGGGCGCGCGGGTTGACGCTGCGGCACGCGCCGCCTAAGACCTTGGCCGCGGGACGAAAGCGGAATAGCGGAAGGCGGCGAGGATGGCGGTCAAGGGGGCGGCGCTGCGCGACGGCGTGGCGGCGACGCGGTCGAGGGGGCCGTCATCGCGGCCGAAATCGCCACCCGGCGCGATCCGCCGGCGCAATGTCGCAAAAATCCTCAAAGCGGCGGAATCGGTCTTTGCCTCGAAAGGCTTCAGCGGCGCGAGCACGGCCGAGATCGCGCGCAAGGCGGGCCTACCCAAACCCAACCTTCATTATTACTTCCGCACGAAGCAGCTTCTCTATGAAGCCGTGCTCGATCGCATTCTCGAAATCTGGATGGATGCGATGGACGAGCTTCACCCCGGCGCCGACCCGGCCGAGGCGCTGTCGCGCTATCTCGCCCGCAAGATCGAGCTGTCGCGCACCATGCCGGAGCCGTCACGCCTCTGGGCGATGGAGTTGCTGGCCGGCGCGCCCCATATCCGCGGCTTCCTGCGCGTCCGGGTGAAGAAGCTGGTCGAGGACAAGAGCGCGATCGTCGAAGATTGGATCAGGGCCGGTAAAATTCCGCCGATCGCGCCGGCGCATTTGTTTTTCGTCCTCTGGGCCGCGACCCAGACTTATGCCGATTTCGCGGCGCAGATGATTGCGGTGACGAATGCGCGGCGGCTTGACCCCGAATTCTATGACGCGGCACGCGAGACCCTGACCTCCCTGGTGCTGAACGGCTTGGGGCTTAAGCGATAGTCAGCCGGCCAGCGCCCGTTCCGGCGGGATGAATTCGCGACCCAAAGCCGTGGCGACGGCAGGGTGGGTGACATGGCCCACCGCGATGTTGAGGCCGGCCATCAAATGCCGATCGGCGGTCATCGCCTGGCGCCAGCCGCCGGCCAGCGCCAACACGAAGGGCAGCGTCGCATTGCCGAGCGCGAAGGTCGAGGTCCGCGCCACCGCGCCCGGCATATTGGCGACGCAATAATGGACGATGCCGTCTTCGATATAGGTCGGGGCATCGTGGGTCGTCGGCCGCGAGGTGACGAAGCAGCCGCCCTGGTCGATCGCGACATCGACCAGCACGGCGCCGCGCTTCATCCGCTTCAGCAGGGCGCGGTCGACCAGCTTCGGCGCCGCCGCGCCCGGCACCAGCACCGCGCCGATGACGAGATCGGCTTCGAGCACGGCCGCCTCGATCGCCTCTCGCGTCGCATAGATGGTCGAGATCAGGCCGCCCAGCTCCTCATCGAGCGCGGCGAGCCGTGGCAGGGATTTGTCGAGCACCGTTACATGGGCCTGGAGCCCGCTCGCCATGCGGGCGGCATTGCCGCCGACGACGCCGCCGCCGATGATCGCGACGCGGGCCGGCGCGACGCCCGGCACGCCGCCAAGCAATATGCCGCGGCCGCCCGATTCCAGTTCGAGGGCGCGGGCGCCGGCCTGAATCGACATCCGGCCCGCGACCTCCGACATCGGCGCCAGAAGCGGCAGACCGCCCCGCGCATCGGTCACTGTCTCATAGGCGATGGCGACGCAGTTCGATTTGAGAAGCGCCGCCGCCTGCGCCGGATCGGCGGCGAGATGGAGATAGGTGAACAGCACCTGACCCTGGCGCAGCATCGCGCATTCCGCGGCTTGCGGCTCCTTCACCTTCACCACCATCTCGGCCTCGGCATAGATCGCCGCAGCATCGGGCACGATCATGGCGCCGGCCGCCTCATAGGCCTCGTCGGGCAGGTCGATCGCGGCGCCGGCGCCGGTCTCGACCATGACGCGATGGCCGTGCGCCACCGCCTCACGTACCGAAGCCGGCGTCATGCCGACGCGGTATTCGCGGATTTTGATTTCCTTCGGAACCCCGATCAGCATGGCGACGTCACGCCGCCTCTTTCAGCAAATCGCCGAGAATCCCGAACATCTGGTCGATGTCCTTCTTCGAGAGAGAGAGCGGCGGCGATAGCGCGATGATGTCGCCGGTGGTGCGGATCAGGAGGCCTTTCTCATAGGCCTTCAAGAACAGATCGAAGGCGCGCTTGGTCGGCTGGCCCGCGATCGGTTCGAGCTCGATCGCGGCGACGATGCCGAGATTGCGGATGTCGATGACATGCGGCAGGCCCTTCAAGGAATGCGCCGCGTTCTCCCAATAGGGCGACAGCTTGGCCGCGTTCTTGAACAGCCCTTCCTTCTCATAGACATCGAGCGCGGCAAGCCCGGCGGCACAGGCCAAGGGATGACCCGAATAGGTATAGCCGTGGAACAGCTCGATGGCGTGATCCGGCCCGGTCATGAAGGCATCGTAGATGTGCTGGCGACAGATCACCGCGCCCATCGGCACCGCGCCCGAAGTGACGCCCTTCGCCATCGTCACGATGTCGGGCATGACGCCGAACTTCTCGACCGCGAACGGCGCGCCAAGGCGGCCGAAGCCGGTGATGACCTCATCCATGATGAGGAGAATGCCGTGGCGGTCGCAAATCTCGCGCAAGCGTTTCAGATAGCCCTTGGGCGGGATCAGGACGCCGGTTGAGCCGGCCACCGGCTCGACGATCACGGCGGCAATGGTCGAGGCGTCATGCAAGGCGACGAGGCGTTCGAGATCGTCGGCAAGCTCGGCGCCATGTTCGGGCTCGCCGCGCGAGAAGGCGTTCTTCGCGGGCAGATGGGTGTGGCGCAAATGATCGACCCCGGCGAGGAGCGGCCCGAAGAACTTTCGGTTGCTCGGGATGCCGCCGACCGAGATGCCGCCGAAATTGACGCCGTGATAGCCGCGCTCGCGCCCGATGAGGCGGGTACGCGTGCCCTGACCGATGACGCGCTGATAGGCGATCGCGATCTTCAAGGCGGTCTCGACCGATTCCGAGCCCGAATTGGCATAGAACACGCGGTTGAGATCGCCCGGGAACAGCGAGGCGATGCGGGAAGCGAGCTCGAACGCCTTCGGATGGCCCATCTGAAAGGCGGGCGCGTAATCCATCTCCGCCGCCTGGGCCTGGATCGCCTCGACGATCTTCGGATGGCCGTGGCCGGCATTGCAGCACCACATGCCGGCGGTGCCGTCGATCACCTGGCGGCCGTCATGGGTCGTATAATACATGCCCTTGGCGGCGATCAGGAGGCGCGGGCGCGATTTGAACTGACGGTTGGCGGTGAACGGCATCCAGAAGGATTCGAGATCGTTCGGCACCCGGGCGGTGGCGATGGTCATGGCGGCACGGCTCCCTGACGAAACCTTGATCGATCGGTCAAGTTTGGCATAAGCTTTGGCACGATGCGAGACCATTGGTGGAGGGCATGATGGCGATCCTCATACGCGGCGGCACGGTGGTGAATGCCGATACCAGCCAACGCGCTGATGTTCTTATCGAAGCTGGCACGATCCGGGCGGTCGGCGCCGGCCTCGACGCGCCGACGGGCGCCGAGGTGATCGATGCCGGCGGCGCGCTCGTGATGCCAGGCGGGATCGATCCTCATACCCACATGGAATTGCCCTTTATGGGCACCACCGCGTCCGAGGATTTCTTCACCGGCACCAGCGCCGCCATGGCCGGCGGCACCACCATGATCATCGATTTCGTGATTCCCGACCCCAAGGAGAATCTGCTTTCGGCCTATAAAAAATGGCGCGGCTGGGCGGAGAAGGCGGCGGCCGATTATTCCTTCCATGTCGCCGTCACCTGGTGGGACGACAGCGTCCACAAAGATATGGGCACCCTCGTCGCGGAGCACGGCGTCAACAGCTTCAAGCATTTCATGGCCTATAAGAATGCGATCATGGCCGATGACGAGGTCTTGGTGAATTCCTTCACCCGGGCGCGGGCACTCGGCGCCATCTGCACCGTCCATGCCGAGAATGGCGATCTCGTCTTCCATCTCCAGAACGAGATCTTGAAGATGGGCATCACCGGTCCCGAGGGTCATCCCCTGTCGCGACCGCCCGCGGCTGAGGGCGAGGCGGCGAACCGCGCCATCCGCCTGGCGCAGGTGCTGAACGTGCCGCTCTATGTCGTCCACAATTCCTGCCGAGAGGCGATCGAGGCGATCGCCCGTGCCCGCGGCGAAGGCCAGCGCGTCTATGGCGAGGTGCTGGCGGGGCATCTTCTCATCGATGATTCGGTCTATCGCGACCCGGATTTCGCCCGCGCCGCGGCGCATGTCATGTCGCCGCCGTTCCGGCCGAAGGAGCATCAGGCGCATCTCTGGGCGGCGCTTCAGGCCGGCATCGTTCAGACCACGGCGACCGACCATTGCTGTTTCTGCGCGCCGCAGAAGGCGATGGGTCGCGACGATTTCACCAAAATCCCGAATGGTACCGGCGGGGTTGAGGACCGCATGGCGGTGCTGTGGCAGCACGGCGTCAACAGGGGGCGCCTCACCCCCAACGAATTCGTCGCCGTCACCTCGACCAATGCCGCGCGCATCTTCAACATCTATCCGAAGAAGGGCGCGGTCCGCGCCGGCGCCGATGCCGACCTCGTGGTATGGGATCCGGCGAAGAGCCGCGTCATTTCGTCCAAAACCCACCACCAGAATGTCGATTACAACATCTTCGAAGGCATGGAAGTGACCGGCACCAACGCCGTCACTATCAGCCAGGGCAAGGTGGTGTGGCGCGACGGTCAGCTCGACACGACTCGTGGAGTCGGACGATATATTGACCGGCCGCCATTCCCTCCGTACCATACCGCGCTGTCGAAGAAGGCGGCGCTCGAACGGCCGAAGCCGGTATTGCGCGCCGCCGCCGAATAGCCGGCAAGAGCGCCGTTCGTCGGGTCTGGCGCCAAAGGTTGCCGACATCGAATATGAAGCAACAGCTTCCAAGGGGAACGCATGCAACCCAGCGCATCCGAACGCCGGCTTCGCTTAGCGGTCAAGCATGGTTGGGTACGTTTCGTGGGGGCAACGCGCAAGAATGGCCGCTTCCAACTGCCGCGGCGTGGGCCCAAACCGAGACCGCCGATCGCCGGTTTGGCATTCTTCAAAAATGCCATCGACCCGGTTGAGTTGACGGTCATGGCCTTGAACATCCTGGCGCCGGCGCTGAGCCGTGCCAACACGACCGGCAAGCGCGTCATGGTCACCGTGCCGGACAGCCGCATTGGCGACATCTTCCGCGCCGCCCTCGCCTTATCCCAGGAGGTGCGGGCGACAGACCGGCTCATCGACATCAGCGTCGCCGAGCCCGATGATCGGCTCGCCGGCCCGATCGCCCAGCGGACGCATTGAGGCGATGACGAACGGCGCCGCCGCCGAAGGCCGGCCGATCTTCCTCAGCCATTGGCTGCGCCACCCCTTGGGCATGGGCGCGGCGCTGCCGAGCGGTCCCGGGGTCGCCCGTGCTCTCGCCCGCCAGATGCAGCTCGACCGGCCCGGCACGGTGCTGGAGCTTGGCGCCGGCACCGGCACGATCACCGGCGGCCTGCTCGCGGCGGGCTGTCCTCCCGAACGGCTCTTCCTCATCGAGAGCGAACCCCGGCTGGTCGCGCATCTGGAGGTCCATTATCCTGGCATCAAATCGATCGCGGGCGATGCGCGCCAGATCGATCAGCTCCTCGCCGAGAACGGCATCGACCGGCTCGCCACCGTGATTTCGAGCCTGCCGGTCAAATGGTTCGGGCTTGAGGATCAACGCATGGTGGTGATGCCGTGCTTGAAACGCCTCGGCCCCGGCGGCTTCTTCGTCCAGATCACCAACGCGCCGTCATCGCCGATCGATCATCGCGCGTTGCGCATCAACGCGGCACGGGTCGACGCAGTCTGGTTCCATTTCCTGCCGGTCCAGGTCTGGCGTTACTGGCTCGACTGAGGGGCTAGACGTTATGAAGCCCGGCGCCCGACGGGTTGCCGATGATCGACAGGAATTCGCGCCGGGTCGAGGCGTCGGTGCGGAACGCGCCCAGCATGCGCGAGGTCACCATGGTGACGCCCGGCTTGTGGATGCCGCGGGTGGTGATGCATTGATGCGCCGCCTCGACCACGACGGCGACGCCGCGCGGCTGTAACACCTCTTCGAGGGTATTGGCGATCTGGGCCGTCATCTTTTCCTGGATCTGGAGGCGGTGGGCATAAACCTCGACCAGCCGCGCCAGCTTCGAGATGCCGACGACGCGATGCGCCGGCAGATAGGCGACATGCGCCCTACCGATGATCGGCGCCAAATGATGCTCGCAATGGCTCTCGAAGCGGATATCCTTCAGCACGACAACCTCGTCATAGCCATTGGTCTCGTCGAACGTGCGGCCCAGAATCTCCTCGGGATCGAGCGTATAGCCGTCGAAATATTCCTCGAATGCGCGCGCGACGCGCGCCGGCGTCGCCTTGACGCCTTCGCGGTTAGGGTCGTCGCCTGCCCAGGCGATCAGGGTGCGCACCGCCGCCTCGGCGGCCTCGCGGCTCGGCCGCGCGGCCGGCTTCGCCGCCTCGCCCGTAAATCCGCCGGTCTTCAATGCCATCGTCAACTCCTCTTGATTGAAGCCAACCCGCCAGGCCTCAATTGAGCCGCACCGCCTGGTGCGGGCTGTCCAGCGAAAAGGCCGGAATCGCGATCTTGAAGCTCTCGCCCTGCCGCGTTTCCATCTCATAGCTGCCGACCATGATGCCCGATGGCGTCGGCAGCGGCGTGCCGCTGGTATATTCGAACGCCTGACCCGGCGCCAGGACCGGCTGCTCGCCGACGACGCCGGGGCCTCTCACTTCCTGGGTGCGGCCCAGCCCGTCGGTGATACGCCAATGGCGGCGGCGAAGCTGTACCGTCTCGCCGCCAAGATTTTCAATCTTGACGTGATAGGCCCAGACATAACGGTTCTCGGACGGCGAGGATTGCTCTTCGAGATAGACCGGTTCCACCGTCACGGTGATCGACCGGGTGGTTTCGCTATAGGACATGATTGAAAATTGTCTCGGGCGGGCGGGGGTCTGAACTACTCAATTTAAGGCGCCCGGCCGGCGCGTCAAGCCGGGTGCGGCGTGAGCGTCCGCCGTCCCCTCGTTCAACCGCCGCACCCATGCGCGCCGGTCACTAGACGCGGGCGCGACCAGGGGAGGTATGGGAGGCGGTGGCGATCGGGGACCGGAGACGATCGATCCCCGATCTCTGCCAACGGGTCAGAGCGCCTTCAAGATAGTCTCGGCGCTCGACACGTCGAGGCCCGGACCCGCCTCGACATTGAGGGTCTTAACGACGCCGTTATCGACCACCATGGCATAGCGCTGCGAGCGCGTCCCCAAGCCGAAGCCGCTGCCGTCGAGGGTAAGCCCCACCGATTTGGTGAAGTCGGCATTGCCGTCGGCGATCATCATGATCTTGTCGCCGGCGGACTGATCCTTCGCCCACGCCCCCATCACGAACTGATCGTTCACCGCGAGGCAGGCGACGGTATCGGCACCCTTCTTCTTCAGTTCGTCATAATGCTGGATGAAGCCGGGCAGGTGCTTCATCGAGCAGGTCGGGGTGAAGGCACCCGGCACCGCGAACAGCACCACCTTCTTGCCTTTGAAAATCTCGTCCGTCGTGAGCTGCTTCGGGTCGCCGCCCTGGCGCACGGTGAATTTCGTCTCCGGAATCTTGTCGCCGACTTTGATGGTCATCGCCTGCCCTTCCCATTGTCCCATCGCCTCGCGCCTGAGGCCCGCGCCACCATAATCGCCGGACAGGCGAAAATCACCCCCCTTTGCGGGATTGGTCGAGGGCGGTGACGACCTCTTCGGGGGTCAACAGCTCCGGCAGCGCCCGCCCCGCTGGCAAGCCCGGGCCATAGACCGCGTTGAAGGGAATGCCATAGCGGCCGAAGCCTTCGAGATAATCGGCGATCCGCGTCGAGGGCCGGGTCCAGTCGGCACGCATGGCGACCACCCCGGCGCCGGCCAGGCGGCGCTTCACCGCCGGCGTGTCGATGACGAAGCGCTCATTGAGCTTACACGTGAGGCACCAATCCGCGGTGACATCGACGAACACGGTGCGGCCCTGGGCGACGAGGCGGGTGATCGCGCCGGGATCGAAGGGTTGCCAGATGCCGTCCGCCGCTGCCGAAGCCGCCGCCGGCCGCGCCGGCGCTGGCACCGCGACCGGAACCAGGAAGGCCAGTGCGAGGAGCGCCGCCACCACCGCGGCGCGCGCCTGGATTCGGCGCAGGATATAGAGCACGAGCGGCATCGCCGCGACCAGCACGAAGGCCGCGGCCGCGGCCGCGATGCCGCTTTCCGCCGCCAGAACCCAAGCGAGCCACGCCGCCGTCGCCGAGAGCGCAACGCCGAGTACCCGGCGCAGCACGATCATCCAATGGCCGGGCCGCGGCAACCAGGCGATGAGATGCGGGATCGCCGCGATGGCGAGATAAGGCAAGGCGAGGCCGATCCCCATGACGAGAAAGATCATCAGCGTCTCGGCCCACCCGGCGGCGAGAGCGAAGCCGATCGCGGTGCCGAGAAACGGTGCCGAGCACGGCGTCGCCAGCAGCGTCGCGAACACGCCCGTGGCAAAACTGCCGACGAGACCTTGACCTTGCCCCGCGCCGCCCCATTCGGCCAGCGCCGCCGGCAGCGGCACCTCGAAGAGGCCCCAAAGATTGGCCGCGAACAGCATCACCAGCGCCATCATGAAGATGAGGAACAAGGGCTGCTGGAACTGCATCCCCCAACCGATGGCGGCACCGCCGGCGCGCAGCGCAATCATGACCCCGGCGAGCGCGGCAAACGAAACGACGACGCCCGCCGCCGACGCGATGAGGCCGAGCCGCAGATGCGCGCGCGCCTTGCCGCTGTGGCTCGCGATGTTGAGGAGCTTCAGCGACAGCACCGGCAACACGCATGGCATGAAATTGAGAATGAATCCGCCAAGCAGCGCAAAGCCGAGGAGGCGCAGGAGGAATCCCCATCCCGGCGGCGCCGCGCCCAGCATCGGCACCAACGTCGTCTCTAGCGCGCGCTGGCCGTCGACCAGGGTGACACGAAGCTTCTTGCCGGCGAGACGTTCGACCGCGGCGCCCGTGAGCGCGATCGGCACGCGCAGCACGGTCTCGTCGGCGGCGGGTCGCGCTTCGATTGCGGGCGCGCCGAACACATCGCCCGCGCCTTCGATGAACACGTCGGGGGTCGCCAGCGGTGGTCGCGCGGTGGCATGGAGATCGAGCGCCGGGTGCGATCCTGGAATCACGACGGCGGAGCGGATCGAGAGCGCCGCGGTTTCCTCGCGCCGCGGCTCGCGTTTGACGAAGCGGGTGATGAGCGTCGCATTGGCGGTGGGATCGCCCGGCCCGGGTGCCAGGGCGACCGCGAGATGCGTCTCATGCGGAACGCAGATCCGGGCGCAGGTGAGATAGCGCAGCCTTGCCTCGAGCCGCAACGCCGATCCCGGGTGAAGGAGGGTCGCCGTGATCGGTAGCACCACCCGGCCTTCATAGCCGACGGTTTCGAATCCCTCGACCGCAAAGCGCCGCGGTGCCGGCCAGCCTAGCGTCGCCGATTTGAGATTCTGCGAGCCTTTCCAGTCGAGCGTCGGCGGGAAGCCGGCATCCCCCGGCGTGCGCCAATAGATCTTCCAGCCCGGTTTCAAGGCGAATTCAAGACCGAGCGGCACGCTGTCGTGTGGACCGACGGAATCCACCCCGGCGATAAGCCGCACCTTCCCCTCATCCGTCACATACCAGGGTGAGGCGGCGTTGCCGGCATGCGCCGCGGCGGCGTAAACGCCCAAAAGCAACAAGGTCATGGCCAGCATCAACCCGCGGTCGAGCCGCCGCGCGCCGGCCCGGCCTCGCCATCCCCTGCCCGTTGCGTTAACACTTTGTTGCACGTCAGGCCTGACAAAACCGAACATGCCTGTCTATATAGGCCAATGCGGGGGCGGGCGGCGCTCACAAAACACGTGAACCGCGTATCGTGGCCAATATGTCGCGCTCCCCCGGGTTCCGGTCATCGAGTGCGCTAATCGCCCATGTTCATGCCCAAACCCGATCCAAGCTTCAGTGTCGTGATCCCGACCTTCGGGCGGCCGCGAGGCTTGGCGCGACTGCTGAACAGCCTCGCGCCTCAGATCGCCGGCCATCTGGGTCGTGAGGTGATCGTCGTCAATGACGGCAGTCTCGAGATCGCCTACGATGCGGTCATCAACCGCCATCGCACCTGGGTCAACTATCTCGTCGCCGAGCGCAACGAGGGGCCCGGCGCCGCGCGCAATCTCGGCGCCCGCGAGGCGCGCGGCGATTACCTCGTCTTCATCGACGATGATTGCGCGGCGCCGCTCGACTGGCTCGATCAGTTGACGCGGCTCGTCCATCTCGAAGCCAACATCGACGCCGTTGGCGGCATGACACGGCCGCTGCTATCGGCGCGTCCCACCCGGTTCGAGCGGTTGCTGACGGAAGCCGGCTGTCATCCCAATCCGGTCTTTTACGATGACCAACTCATCGTCATGGTAAGCGCCTGTCTTGCCGTGCGCCGGCTCGTCTTCGAAGAGATCGGCGGCTTCGTCGAGCGGGTGATGCCGCTCGCCGAGGACCGCAATCTGACAACGCGGCTGCGGCTCGCCGGCGCCAATTGCGGCATCAAACGCGACTGGTTCGTCTATCACGATATGACGAGCACCCCGCGTCAGCATTTCCGCCGCTATTTCAATTACGGCCGCGGCGTCCACCGTGCGATCGCGCTGGAACAGGTGCCGCTCGATCGCGGCTATTGGCCGCCGGCGCGGCGGTCCTTGTGTTTCTGGCCGAACCGGGCGCGGGCGCGGATCGAGGCGGCGCAACATCTCGCGCCGGGGCGCCCGGCGCTCGAACGGCTCGCGATTATCGGGCTCGCGGCCGCCAGCGATCTTGCGATGGACGCCGGCTTCATCTATTCCGAACACAGGAGGCTGGCGCCGGTGCCAGCGGGACGACGCTTGCCGGCGCCGCCTGCTGCCCCTATTTGAAGGGCCGGAAGGAAATGGAACCGATGTCGCTCTCCGGCCAGTTATTGGTCGCGATGCCGCAAATGCAGGACCCGCGTTTCGCCCACACGGTAATCTTCATGTGCATGCACAATGAGGGCGGCGCGATGGGCCTCGTCGTCAACAAGCTGATCGACGAACTCACCATGCCTTCGCTGTTGGACCAGCTCGGCATCGAGACCTCCCGCATCTCGATTGAGACGCCGGTCTATTTCGGCGGGCCGGTCGAGGCGCATCATGGCTTCGTCCTCCATTCCGCCGATTATGTCGAGGATTGCTCGCTCGTGGTCGAGGGCGGGGTCGCGCTCACCGCGTCAATCGATATTCTGCGCGCGATCGCGCTCGGCACCGGCCCGCGGCACAGCCTTCTTGCCCTCGGCTATGCCGGATGGGGACCGGGCCAACTCGATCGCGAGCTCCAGGCCAATGGCTGGCTTCATGTCGAAGCGGATGAGAACATCCTGTTCCGCGACGGCAATGAGGACAAATGGCTCAAGGCGCTCCGCAAGCTTGGCATCTCGCCCGAGATGCTATCGAGCGAAGCGGGCCACGCGTAGTTTTTTGCCTCAGTCGCCGGCGCGCGCATCCGCGCGCTTGGCGACCGCGTCCAGGGGGCGCGACACCTGAACATCATCGGGATTTGGCATCAGTAGTCGCTGGCGCCCCGGTCGCGATGCGCCTTGAGCCCGGCACCGGCGAGGTAGTCGGCACGTTCGTTCCCGGCATGGCCGGCATGGCCCTTGACCCACTGCCATTCGATGCGGTGCGGCACCGAGGCGGCTTCGAGCCGCTGCCACAGGTCGAGATTCTTCACCGGCTTCTTGTCGGCGGTCTTCCAGCCGCGGGCGCGCCAAGCATGGATGTATTTCGTGATGCCGTCATGAAGATACTTGCTGTCGGTGTGGAGGCGCACCCGGCTCGGCCGCTTCAGGGTTTCGAGCGCGACGATCGCCGCCAGCATCTCCATGCGGTTGTTGGTGGTGTGGTCCTCGCCACCCTGAAGTTCGCGCTCATGACCGCCCCAGCGCAGGATCGCGCCCCAGCCGCCGGGCCCCGGATTGCCGCTGCAGGCGCCGTCGGTGAAGATCTCGACGACGCCATCGTCGCCCGCCGCCGTCACGAATCGATCCCATAGGCGGCGGCCGTCGCGATGCCGCGATGGAAGCGCAGCTTCTTCAGATATTCGCGCGGGTCCTTCGGCTTGACGAGGGCGCCGGACGGCTGGTTCAGCCAGTCATAGAGCCGCGTCAGAAGGAAGCGCACGGCGCTGCCCCGCGCCAGCACCGGCAGCGCCGCCACCTCGGCCCGGTCGAGCGCCCGCACCGCGCGATAGCCGCCGATCAGGAGTCGCGCCTTGGTGATGTTGAAGCTCCAATCCGTCTCGAAGCACCAGGCATTGAGGCAGATCGCGAGATCGTAGGCGAGGAAATCGGTGCACGCGAAATAGAAATCGATAAGGCCCGAGACCTCCTGGCCGCGGAAGAACACATTGTCGGGGAACAGATCGGCATGGATCACGCCCGTCGGCAGAGCCGGCGGCCAGGCGGCGTCGAGGGCGTCGAGCTCGGCGCCGAGCTCGGCCGCGAGGCCGGGACTGACCGCGTCGGCCCCATCGCGAGTCGCCGCGAAGAGGCGCCGCCAGCCGGCGCGGGAGAAATCGTTCGCCCTGGTCATGGCAAAGGACTTCCCGGCGAGATGGAGCTCGGCGAGCGCCGTGCCAAGGGCGGCGCAATGAAAAGGCTGCGCCCGTCGCGGCCACAGCCCGTCGAGGAAGCTGACGATCGCCGCCGGGCGGCCGCAAAGCCGGCGCAGCGCGGCACCGTCGCGCGCTTTCACCGGCGTTGGACAGGCGATGCCGTGGGCGGCGAGATGCTCCATCAGCGTGATGAAGAACGGCAGGTCGCCGGGCGCGACGCGCCGCTCATAGAGCGTCAAGATAAAGGTGCCGCCCTCGGTGCGCAGGAGGAAGTTCGAATTCTCCACCCCCTCGGCGATGCCCTTACACGACACCACTTCGCCGAGATCATACTCGCCGAGAAAGGCGGCCAGTTCGTCGTCGGTGACGTCGGTATAGACCGCCATGAATCTGACCCGTTTCCCTGAAGACCGCCTTGCCGCAGGCCCGGCGGTCGAATATAGAGTGCATCGCCTTTTGCGGCACGGGAGATTAGGTCCCGGCGCGCAAGGGGCGCGACGTTAAACCGGAATAGTGGCACAAGGAAAGATGACAATGGCCGAACCGATTCCCGCCCAGAAGGCACCCTATGGCGTCCAGGTCGAAGCCGGGAAGGATTATTGGTGGTGCGTCTGCGGGCGCAGCCAGTCGCAGCCCTTCTGCGATGGCTCGCACAAGGCGGTCGGCCTCGCGCCGATGAAATTCACCGCGAGCGAGAGCAAAGAGGTTTGGCTCTGCGGCTGCAAATCGAGCGGCAACAAGCCGTTCTGCGACGGCACCCACAAGAGCATCTGATGCGCGGCAGGCTTCTCGGCACGGTGCTGGCGCTCGCCGGCGCGTTGGCGCTCGGCGGTTGCGGCTGGATCGGCGGCGACGCCCCGGCGCTGGTGTGCCCCGGCTCCTACATCGCGCCCGACGCCGGCAAGCAGGCGATCTTCAATCCCGGCGCCAAGAATTTGACGAATGTCCGCTATGGCGTCGAGATTCAGTCGATCAGAAGCGGCTGCTCCCGCGCCCGCAAGGGTATCCTCGTCGATACCAAGCTCACCTTCAAGGTGGTGGCGCAGGACCCGACCGTGCAGCGGGGCGCGTTCCGCTATTTCGTATCAGTGGTCGATTCGCAGCAGAACATCCTCACCAAAAAGACCTATGTGATGCCGTTCGCGCTCGATTCGGGACAGCGTATCGTGACGCGGAAGGATGAGCTCTTCGAGCTTCTGCCGCTGCGCAACGCGGCGACCGGCGGCAATTATGCGATCGTCGCCGGGTTACAGCTCACCCGGGAGCAGCTCAAATTCAACCGCTCTGCCCGACGGCCGCCGGGCGTATCGCTGCCCGCATCACGGCCCTGAGTCCCTGACGCTGACCGCCTCGCGCCGGCGATATTCGGGGGCGCTGCCTGACATACCGCGCTATATCCAATTGTATATATATACTGCCGTATATAATATCGCCGCTGGGTCACAAAACGAACGACGTTGGGGATTCACGATATGGCGATATTTTTTGGCAAGGTGCTCGTGGTGGGCGCCGCGGCGGCGGCGCTCATCGGTCAGGCGCAACCCGGCCACGCGGAAACGCTGAAGCGGCTCGAAACGCAGATTCAGCAATTGCAGGACAGCTATCAAAGCCAGATCCAGAATCTGCAACGGCAGGTCGAGCAGTTGAAGGAACAGCAGCGCAAGGAGGCTCGCCAGAACGCGATCGTTCGCCACCAAGCGATCGCGGCGGCGGCGCGCGTGACACACGGGCCCCATGTCGTCGAGACGAAGGGTCATGAATTCGGCCTCGAAAGCGCCGATGGCGAGAACTCGATCTATCTCACCGGCCGCGTCCATTTCGATGTCGGCGCCTATTTCAACTATGATCGCAAGAACACGAACGCGCCGTTGAGACTATCGGACGGCGACAATGTCCGCCGCGCACGCCTCGGGGTGGTCGGCCAGTTCATGGGCGATTGGGATTATGGCCTGATCTATGACATGGGCGGCTCCACCGATGCGATCCCCTCGGAAGGCATCGAAAATGCCTATGTCGTCTATAATGGCTTCTATAAGCACCACGAGCGGTTCCCCGTCGCCATTGATTTCGGCGCGATCGACGTGCCGTGGACGATGGACGAGGCGACCAGCTCCAACGACTTCCTCTTCATGGAGCATCCCTCCTCGCAGTGGATCGCGACCGAGTTCGGCGGCGGCGACGCCCGCACCGCCATCGGTGTTCGCTCCAACAATGACCGCTACCTCGTCCTCGCCTATCTGACCGGGCCGCAAGTCGGCGCGTCCCATGTCTTTGGCGGGTCGAGCACCGGCTGCACCATCGGTTCGCCGATCGTTCCGGCGTCCGACGACGATTGCGATGGCCCGCAAATGGCCTTCCTCGCGCGCGGCACCTATCAAATTGTCCAAAATGCCGAAGGCTCGGTTCATCTCGGCATTGATTTCGGCGATGAGTTCCGCCCCCGCAACGGCGCCAATATGTCGGCAATCAGCCTCAGCGACCGGCCGGAGCTGCGCATTGATCCGACCTCGTTCCTCGGCACCGGAACCATCGCGTCGAGCGGCGGCATGGTGATCGGCGGGGAAGCGGCGGCGGCCTGGCAAAACGCCTATATCCAAGGAGAATATTACCATTACAGCATCGACCAGCTCGCTTCCGGGTTCCCAACGCTCGATTTCAACGGCGGCTATGTCGAGGCGGCCTATTCGATCGGCGGCCGGCGTCACTACAAGGCGGGCGCCGGCGCCTACAGCGGCATCAGTCCCGACCATCCGCTATCCTGGTCGGGCAGCGGTTGGGGGGCACTGGAACTCGCGGCGCGCTATAGCGTGATCGATCTCGACGGCGGCAATTCCGGCGTGGCATGTCCGGCGGCGACGGCGGTTGCCGTGCTTCGCGTCTGCGGCGGCGACCAGCAGGTCTATGGCATCGGACTGAACTATATTCCGAACGACAATATCCGATTCATGTTCGATCTCGAACATGCCGACATCTCGGTTCCGTTCGGCTCCGCGACGGCAAAGGCCGCGAGCTTCGACGCCATCGCCATGCGCACCCAGATCGATTTCTGATCCGGCGTTCGTAAAGAAGAAAAGCCGTATGGCGCGACCGCCACGCGGCTTTTTTTTCGTGTCGACGGCCGGACGCGTCCGCTCGGGGCCACATTTTCGCGGAAATGCGGATCAAGGCAATTCCATTCGATCCGGCATTGTCCTAACTTTGAGCGGCCATCAAGAGCCGAAAGAAGCGGGAGATGGGGGGCAAGAGCAAAACGCGGACCGGATCATCGGCGCCGCGATCGGGTGTATTCGGGGGGCATCGGCTATCGGCGGTCCTGCTGCCGCTCTTATGTTGTCTCGGTCTCCTTGGGGGCTGCAACGCGATCCCGAGCGGCGGCCCCTCGATCAAGGAAGTGATGTCGGAGGCCCGGGCGGCGACGCATCACGGCTTCGCGCTCATCGCGGTCGATCATCGCGTCCTCGCCGCCATGGCGACGGCGCCGCGACCGTCGCTGCGCCGGCTCTTTCCCGGTGACGATCCGGTAATGCCGCGGATAGGGCCGGGCGACGTGCTGTCGGTCGCGGTCTATGATTCGGGCGTCGGCCAGCTGTTCGCGCCGCCCTCGACCGAGGAGGCGACCTATGGCACCGCGCATGTCACCTTGCCCAACGCCACGGTCAGCGGCGCCGGCACCATCGCGGTGCCGTTCGCCGGAATGGTGCGGGTTGGCGGCCTGACGCCGATGGAGGCCGATGCCGCGATCGAGCGCCGGCTCGGCGGCCGCACCGTGAAGCCGCAAATCCTGGTCTCGGTGGTTGCCGACAAGACCAATGTCGTGACCGTGACCGGCGCGATCCATGCGCCCGGCCGCTACGCCATCAGCCCGGCGAGCGAGACCCTGCTCCAAATGATCGCCCTGGCCGGCGGGCCGACCGCGCCCCAAGGTGACATCATGCTCGAGCTGACGCGCCACGGAAGGCGGGCGTCGGTGCGGCTTTCGGCGCTGAGCCGCGACCCGGCCGGAGACCTTCATGCCTTGCCGGGCGACTATCTCAATCTCACCTTGGCGCCGCCCAGCGTCCTCATCTATGGCGCGGTGCCGAAGCCCGGCGCCTTGCCGCTCGACCATGGCGCGCTCACCCTGGCCGAGGCGCTCGCCCACGCTGGCGGCCCGCGCGACTGGCAGGCGGACAGCCGCGGCGTGCTGCTGTTCCGCTATGAATATCCGAGCGTCGTGGCGGCGATCCCGAAGGACCGCTTCCTGGCGCCACCGCCGCCGCCGGCGGGCCGGATGGTGCCGGTGATCTATAAGATCGATCTCAAGACCGCTGCCGGCATCTTCGCCGCGACGCGTTTTCGCCTGCGCGACCAGGATCTGATCTTCGTGCCGACCGCGCCGATGGTGGATTGGGAGAAGTTGCTCGATCTCTTCCGCCTCACTACCAGCCCCGTCACCACCGGCATCGTGCAAGGCGTCGAGATCAATCGCGGATTCTAAGCGTCAGCGGTTGGCGCCAGGATGCCAGGGCAGGTCGGCCTTGCCCTCATCATTGACGTGACGGGCCAGCACGAAGAGATGGTCCGAGAGGCGGTTCAAGTATTTCATCGCCTCGGGGTTGACCGGCACCGCGCGGGCGAGACCCACCGCGATCCGCTCCGCCCGGCGGGTGATGGTGCGGGCGAGATGAAGATGCGCGGCACAGGTCGAGCCGCCCGGCAGGATGAAGCTTTGGAGCGGCGCGAGCTGCCGGTTCAAGGCGTCGATCTCTTCCTCGAGCCGCGCCACCTGCTTCGCATCGATGCGCAATGCCCCCGCCTGACGCTTGCTTTCGCCCTCCGGCGTCGACAAATCGGCGCCGAGATCGAACAGATCGTTCTGGATGCGGGCCAGCATGATGTCGGCGTAAGTCGGCGCATGAAGGCGGGCGATGCCGATCGCGGCGTTGGCTTCATCGACCGTGCCATAGGTTTCGACCCGAAGATCGTCCTTGGCGACGCGGCTGCCATCGGTCAGCGACGTCTCGCCCTGATCGCCGCCGCGGGTATAGATGCGATCGAGCTTCACCATGGCGCGCCTCGGCCTCAACCGTGTCGGAACAGGACCATGAAGATCACGAATAACAGGATCGCGATCGCCTGAAACATGATCCGCGTGCGCATCAGCTTATTGGCGTGTTGCGGAGTACCGCCCCGCGCCATCGAAATGAGGCCGTAGCCAAGCGTGCCCAGCGCGCCCAACATGGCGAGCACCACCAGGATGGGAAAGACATATTCCATCGCGCTTTATACCCCGGCCTTCGCTATAAATCCCCTGGAAATCGATCCCCTGTCCTCCGATGCGCCGCATTGCCTCTTTCAAAATCGCCGTCATCGCCATCATCGTCCTGCTGCTGGCCGCGGCGGCGGGCTATAGCGGCTATTGGTTCGTCACCGCCAATGCGCTGAAGGTCGGCCTCAAGGCCTGGACAACAAACCAGCGGGCGGACGGCTATGACATCGCCTGGAGCGAGCCGCGGATCACCGGCTTTCCGCTCCGGTTCCGGATCGTCCTGCGGCACGTCGCGCTCGCCCGCGGCGGGCCCGCCCTTTATCGGGTCACGGCCCCGCTCGTCACCGGCGAGGCGACGCCCTTCGATCTGTCGCGCTGGAAGGTTGCGGCACCCGGGGGCGCCCGTGGCACGGTTCAAGGTGTCGACGGCACGATCCGCGCCGCCACCATGTTCGGGCAAGTGCGGATCGGCCCGCGGCATGATCGCCTCGCGCTCACGGCACATACCGTCACCGGCGAGGGCGCCACGGCCGGCGCGATCGATGCCGCCCTGACCCTGCCGCACCAGCCGCCGCGGAGCTATCACGACCCCGGCCTTGCCGCCCGGCTTCAGCTCTTCCATCTCGTCCTGCCGGAGGCGGTGCGGCCGCTCGGCAAGACCATCGAATCGATTGCATTCGACGTCACGGTGGAAGGTGGATTGCCGCCCGGCGACTGGCGCGCGGCCCTCAGAGAGTGGAGCGATAGCGGCGGCACGGTCGAGATCAACCACGCCGCCCTCCAATGGGGCGCGCTCCGGCTCGAAGGCAACGGCACCCTGGCGCTCGACCAGGCGCTTCAGCCCGAAGCGGCGATGACCGCCGCGATCATCAATCAGGACACGCTGATCGACGCCGCCCTCACATCGCACCTCCTGACCCCGGGTAGCGCCGCGGTGGTGAAGACGGTGCTCGACCTCTTGGCGAAGCGCGGCCCCGACGGCACAAAGCGGCTCACCGCGCCGGTCACGATCCAAAACCAGACGCTCTCCGTCGGCAATGTCAGGATCGGCCGGCTGCCGACCATCCGCTGGCGCTGACGATTAGGATTGCCCACGGCGGACTTATTTCAGCCGCGCTTTAAGGCCGGCGATCAGCAGATCGAGGGATGGGACGAGGAGGTTTCGATGACAGGTACGTCCATGGCGGCGAAGCCCGATTACGGCATCGACGCGCCCGGCGTGGTGCGCGGCTTGACCGCGGGCGGCATCGGCGGCCTCGTCGCGGCCGGTGTCAGCCTATGGTTTGGGGTGATTTGGCTTGGCATTATTCTGGCCGTGATCGGCGTCGTACCGCTGATCGAGGCCGCGTTGATGATACGTTATGCCCGGCGCGGCAAGTTCCGACATCGCGACCGTGTCCTCGGCCGTGTCCCCTGGCGCGGCGATGAGCACGTGCTCGATGTCGGCACCGGGCGCGGCCTCTTGCTGGTCGGCGCCGCAAAGCGGCTCACATCCGGCCACGCCGTCGGCATCGATATCTGGAGCACCAAGGATCTAAGCGGCAATGCGGCCGAGCGCACGGCCGCAAATCTCGCCGCCGAAGGGGTCGCCGGACGATGCGAGCTCGTCACCGGACCGGCGCAACGAATGGAATTTGCCGATGGCACGTTCGACGCCGCCGTCTCGAACCTTTGCCTTCATAATATACGTGGGGCGACGGAACGTGCCCGTGCCTGCGCCGAGATCGCCCGGGTGCTGAAGCCGGGCGGCGTCGCCGTGATCTCGGACCTGTTCTTCACCCGCTTTTATGCCGCGCAATTCCGGGCCGCCGGCCTGTCGGTGCGGATCGAAGGCCCCTACGTCCTGGGCGTATTCCCACCCCAGAACATCGTCGTGGCGCGGAAGCCCGGCTGACGGGATCAAAGCCCCAGCACGTCCTTCATGCCATAAAGGCCAGGTGGGCGCCCGGCGCCGAGCCACAGCGCCGCCTTCACCGCACCTCTGGCAAAGATGCGGCGCGAGGCGGCGTGGTGGGTGAATTCGATCCGCTCGCCCTCGCCGGCAAAGATGACGGTATGGTCGCCGGCGACATCGCCGCCGCGCAGGCTCGCAAAGCCGATCGTGCCTTCGCGTCGCGGTCCGGTGATGCCGTCGCGGCCACGCTCACTCTCCCCTTCGAGGCCGATGCCGCGCCCTGCCGCCGCGGCACGGCCCAGCGCCAAGGCCGTGCCCGACGGCGCATCCACCTTGTGGCGATGGTGCATCTCCAGTATCTCGATATCCCAGTCGGGGCCAAGCCGCCGCGCCGCCTCCTCGACAAAGGCGAGGAGCAGCGTCACGCCGAGGCTGGTATTTGGCGGCCACACGATCGGCACCAACTTGGCCGCCGCGCGCACCGCCGCGCCTTGCGCGTCATCGAGCCCGGTGGTGCCGAGCAGCAGCGGTTTCTGGTATTGCGCCGCATGGCGCGCCGAGACCACGGAAGCGGCGGGGGTCGAGAAATCGATGACGAGGTCGGCGCGGGTGAACAGCGCTTCGCCATCCTCGTCCGCCACGACGCCGATCGCGCCGATCCCGGCCAGTTCGCCGAGATCGCGGCCGAGCACGGGATTGCCCTTGGCCTCGAGGCCGGCGACGACGCGACAACCCTTGGTCGCCGTCACCTCCGCCACCAGCATCCGCCCCATCCGCCCGCCACAGCCGGCAATGCCGATTCCGATCTCCGCCACCTCGCGCCTCCCCATGCCAACCGCTCTTTGCCTCGCGCGGCGAATCGCCCTAAACCACATTCATGGCGCTGATCCGAACCGTCGCGACGCTCGGCTCTTATACCATGGTCAGCCGGGTGCTGGGTTTCGTGCGCGAGATTCTGACCGCGGACTTTCTCGGTGCCAGCAATATCTCCGACGCCTTCTTCGTCGCCTTGCGCCTCCCCAATATGTTCCGCAGCCTCTTTGCCGAAGGCGCGTTCAGCGTCGCCTTCGTCCCGATCTTCGCCGGCAAGGTCGCGACCGATGGCGCGGTCGAGGCGAAACGCTTCGCCGAGGAGGCGCTCGCCGTGCTCCTCGTCGCGCTGCTCCTGTTCCTCATCCTGGGCGAGTTCGCGGCGCCCTGGATTCTCGATGTGATCGCGCCGGGCTTTCGTGCCAATCCGGCGAAATTCGCGCTGGCGCTCGATCTCACCCGGATCATGTTTCCCTATCTTCTGTTCCTGTCGCTGGTCGCGCTTCAGGGCGGGATTCTGAATTCGCTCGAACGTTTCGCCGCCGCCGCGATCACGCCGGTATTGCTCAACATCTTCCTCATCGCGACCCTGCTTGGCGTGCGGCCCTTGACGGGCCAGGCGCTCGCCTGGGCGGTGACCGGCGCGGGCCTCGCGCAATTTCTGTGGCTGATGTTCTCGTGCCAGCGGGCCGGCATGGCGCTGTCGCTGCCGGTGCCGCGGCTGACGCCGGAGCTGAAGAGATTGCTCCGTATCATGGTACCGGGCGTGTTCGGCGCGGGCGTGACGCAGATCAACCTTCTGGTCTCGACCGCGATCGCCTCACTGCTCCCAGTGGGGTCGGTGTCATTTCTCTATTATGCCGATCGCCTCAACCAGTTGCCGCTCGCCGTCATCGGCATCGCCATCGGCACCGCGATCCTGCCGGGTCTCTCGCGCCAGGTGCGCACCGGCGATAATGCCGCCGCCAACCTCACCCAGAATCGCGGGCTCGAGCTTGCCCTGCTATTGACGCTGCCGGCGGCGGTGGCGCTCGCCGTCGCGGCGCACCCGATCTTGAAGGTGTTGTTTCAGCACGGCCGGTTTTCCGCCGCCGATGCGCAAGCGACGGCGGGCGCGCTCATCGCCTATGCCGCGGGCCTGCCGGCGTTCGTCGTCATCAAGGTGATGGCGCCCGGCTTTTATGCCCGCCACGACACCCGCACGCCGGTGACGATCGGCGCCGTTGCCGTCGCGATCAATATCGCGCTGACGATAGGACTTGGGCTCGGCACCGGCCTTGCCCATGTCGGCGTCGCGATGGCGACCAGCATCGCCGGCTGGGTCAATGCGTTGGCGCTGACGCTGGTGCTGAGCCGGCGTGGCCTGTTCTCGCTCGATCGCGGGGCGCGGCGCCGCCTGCCGCGCCTCGTCCTCGCCGCGATCGGCACCGGCGGGGTGGTGCTGGTGCTGGAATACGCGCTGAGCGGCGCCTTGGCCGGCAGCCTCGCCCTGCGCATCGCGGCGCTCGCCCTGCTGGTCGGCGGCGGCATCACGGCGTTCTTTCTGCTGGCGCTCGCCTTCGCCGGCATCGATCGCGGCGACCTCCTGCGGCGGCTGCGCCGGCAGACGGCGTGAGGCCGTTGGGTTGACAAACGTATGGACAATCCGCAACTTATATTCCGCGACCGACGGCTAACAGGATTTGATTGGGACAAGGGCAATCGAGCAAAGTGCCGATCTCACGGCGTTTCGATTGCCGCGATTGAAGCGGTCTTTGCGGCCCCCTTCTTTATTCTCGACGATCCGGCACACTCGTCCAGTGAGCCGCGTTTCAGGGTCGTCATCAAAGATCATGAGGGTCGAGGTGTCCTGGTTGCCTTCACCTTGCGGGAACGCAATGGCGAGACCTTCATTCGGCCGATTAGTGCGCGCTACATGCACCGGAAGGAGATGGCCAACTATGAAAGAACCGCTCAAGCAATTACCGGTCCTCACAACCGATGAAGAGGCGGAAGAATTCGTCGCCAATAGCGATCTTTCCGAATACGACCTTTCGGGCATGCGTTTGGTCAGGTTCGAATTCGCGCCGAAGACGGAGCGCGTCAATATGCGCCTGCCGCAGGCGCTTCTGGCGGCGGTGAAGGAAGCGGCGAAAACCGCCGGAATCCCCTATCAGCGCTTCATCCGGCAGGCGCTGGAAGCGGCGGTCGCGGCGCCCGCGCGACAGGACCGTCATCGCGCCGGCCGCTAAACCGGCGCCGGCCGTTAAGCCGCCGCTTCGCTAATGACCTACTGGTCGCGCTCCGGTTCGCGCAATGACACCGTCGCCTCGGTCGTTTCCGGCTCATGCGGGCGCAGTGCCGTATGTTCCTCATCGCTCCAGCTCGCGACCTTGAGGACGCGCCCCACCGGCTCTCCCGCCTGCGAATCCGCCGGCTCGACGATATGGAGGCCATTGTCTCCGATGAAGAAGGTGTGATCGCCGAACAACTCGTTGAGGCGCGGCATCGCCGGGTTGTTATCAGGCACTGCCTGGGCGTCCAGTTGGTCGAGCGTCTGCTTGGTCATCACGGGAGATAGCTTCATTGTCGTCTCCTTCGAAGAGTTCGGTTGGAATCCCGATCGCGGCCATTGGCTGTTTCCTGGCCGGCGCTCTCAAGGCGGCGCTTCGGGCCGCACCTTTTGTCACCTGAGAAGCCTCGGCCGAATGTCAACCCCTCGACGGCGCGAAACCCGGGCGGTGCGATTGGGCTCGCCGCCGGCGCGGGCCGTGCTTGACCCCCTCTCGCGGCGCGGCGATAACAGCGCGCCATGGACCGCATTTTTTCCGGCATCCAGCCGACCGGCAACCTTCATCTCGGCAATTATCTCGGCGCCATCCGCAATTGGGTCGCGCTTCAGGCGGATTACGATTGCATCTTCTGCATCGTCGATCTCCATGCCCTGACCCTGCCGCAGGACCCGCGAGAGTTGCGTCAGGCGACGCGCGAGGTGACGGCGGCCTATATCGCCTCCGGCATCGATGCCGAGCGCTGCATCATCTTCAACCAGAGCATGGTGCCGGCGCATGCCCAGCTTGCCTGGCTGCTCGGCTGCCTGACGCCCTTGGGCTGGCTCAACCGCATGACCCAGTTCAAGGAGAAGGCCGGCAAGCATCGTGAGGAGGCCGGGCTTGGCCTTTACGCCTATCCGGCGCTGATGGCGGCCGACATCCTGCTCTATCGCGCGACCCATGTTCCGGTCGGCGAGGACCAGAAGCAGCATCTGGAACTCGCTCGCGACATCGCCGGCGCCTTCAACCGGCGCTATGACACCGAATTCTTCCCGCTACCGGAGCCGCAGATTTTCGGCGCAGCGACCCGCGTCATGAATCTTCGCGACGGCTTGAAGAAAATGTCGAAATCGGATGAGAGCGATTATTCGCGCATCAACATGACCGACGATGCCGACCTCATCGCCCTCAAGATCCGCCGTGCCAAGACCGACCCCGCGCCCTTGCCGCACGAGGTGGCGGAACTGGCGATGCGGCCCGAGGCGGCCAATCTCCTCGGCATCTATGCCGCGCTGACGGATGAGCCCCTGGTCGATGTGGTGGCGCGCTTCGCCGGGCGGAATTTTTCCGATTTCAAGGCGGAACTGGCGGCGCGCGCGGCCGACATCGTCGGCGGCATCGGCGGCGAGATGAAGCGCATGATGGCGGACCCCGCTTATATCGACGCCATCCTGAAGCGCGGCGCCGAGCGTGCCGCCGAAATCGCCGAGGAAAATCTGCGCATCGTCTTCGATTTTATGGGCCTATTGCGGCCGTGATCCGCGTTACGGCCGCAGACCGGCTGCGGCTCGTTGGCTTCGGGGTTCTGGCGGCGGCGCCAGCCTTCGTGGGCTATGGCGATTTCATCCTCAATCATTTCTATCGCTATGGCGCGGTGCTGCTCGATTCGGGCCTGCTCGCCGATCTCGCCTGGCATCAGGGGCCGAGCCTTGCCGGCAGCTTCCTCCTCGACGGCAAGGGCTTTTATGCCTTCCACATCGCGCCGATCTTCGTCCTCTTGTCGGCGTTGAGCCGGCTCGCCCCGGTGGCGATGGCGCAATGGTTCGCGATCTTTACGGGGACGGCACAGGCGCTTCTCGCGGTCGCGGTGTTCTGGCTCCTCGCCGCCGATTATGGCCTGCGGCGCGGCTGGCGGATCGCGGCGGCGATCCTCTTGGCGGTCGCCTTTTCCTATAACGGCCTTGCCATCGCCCAGGTGCGCTATCCCCATTTCGAGATTCTGATCGCGGCCGGGATGATGCTGTTCGTGGTGGCGTGGCGGCACCGGCAATGGGTTTTGGCGGCGGCGTTCTTCCTCCTCACGCTCCTTTGCCGCGAAGATGCGGGGTTTCAGCTCGTCGCGGTGCTGGGGGTGGTGATCGCGCTGCAATGGCGGGACGGCGTGCCGCTGTCGCGGCAGCGGCCGGCGCTGATCTTCCTCGGCCTCGGCCTTGCCTACAGCGTTGGCGCGGTGGTGCTCTCGACCCTGCTGTTTCCCGATCATTCGAGCTTCATACGCACTTATCTTGGCTCACCGCCCTTCGGCCATCTCTCCTGGGCGCTGGTCGGGGCACGCGCCGCCGGCTATCTGACGGCGCGCGGCTATATCTTCCTGCCGGCGATCCTCGCCACGATCTGGGCGATCGCGGCCCGGAACCCCTATATCGTCGCCGGCTATATCGCCTTCATTCCCTGGACCCTTCTCCATCTCGTCGCTGCGAGCCCGCTCGCCGGAACGCTGTCCTCCTATTACGGCTTTCCCTATCTCGTCGCCGCGTTCTGGCCGCTGATCGGCTACCGGATGCGGCCGGCGCGGCGCCGGTACGAACCGTTCCTCGGCTTCGCCGTCATGATCCTCGCGTCCTTCGCCGGCCTCTCGGCGCAGCACGATCCGACCCACATCCCGCTCCTCGCCGGCTTCACCGATCCGCCCGCCTTTGCGGAGCAGGCCCGGGTCGAACAGGCGATGACCGCGATCGCCGCCGACCACGCCGCGCTCGGCCGGGTGCTGGCCGGCGACAGCGTCGCTTCGCTGAAGCCCGAGGCGTTCCACCGCGACGAAACCTGGTGGGACGGACCGCCGGGCCGGCGCGACAGCCTTCTCTATTTCGCCCATGATCGCGATGCCGCGCGGATGGCGAGGCTGGCGAAGGCGTCCGGCCTCGCCCGGCGCTATGCCGTCGCGGGAACGCCGATCCGCCTCTGGACCGACCGGCGTCCAGCGCAATTACCGCGGCTCGGCCGGCTCCTCAAGCCCGCGACGTAAGCGAGGCTGGCGGGCCGCACGCGAATTTCGCTAGGATGGCGCCGCACACCAGGGGAGCGCACCATGTGGCAAGACCCGTCCGCGGGACCCTCCGATGTCTTGTCGATCGGCGAGAAGGGCAAAACCGCGACCCTCATCTATGGACTCTATCTCGCCGGGCTGGTGATCCCGGTAACGCCGATCATCGGGCTGGTGATGGCCTATGTCTATCGCGACGACGCCTCCTACTGGCTGCGCACCCATTATCATTTCCAGGTCCGCACCTTCTGGATCGGCCTCCTCTATGTTGTTGTCGGCGCGCTGCTGACGTCCATCTTCATCGGCGTCCTGATCCTGCTGTTCTGGCTGGTGTGGTACGTCATCCGCTGCGTCAAGGGGCTGAAGCTCGTGAACGAAGGCCGGCCGCACCCCAATCCCCTCACCTGGTGGGTCTGAGCGAGGCCCGATTTTCGATCCAGTAGAGCGCCCCGTTGCTTGGGGTATCCTCCCGCCATCGGATTGGTTATAGTTAATCGCTTCTGGGGGAGAGCCAGATGGCGGAGGGCGAGGTTCACTTGACGATGGCGGCCGAACCGGCGGAAGCGCCGGACGACGGCGCCATGCCCGATTTGTCGCCGCACGATCGGTCACCGGAGCCGGCCGGCCCGCCGCCCGAGCACGATAAATCCCGTGACGAGGCGGAATCGACCCCGGCCGCACGGTTCGCGCCGCCGCCGCTGCCGCCAGTGCCGCCGACGGTGATCGTGCGGCAGACAGCGCTCAGCTTCATCGTCGCCGCCATCGTGATCCTGGGCCTCATCGGCGCCGGATTGCTCGCCTGGCAGCTCTATCTGATCCGGGGCGAGATGGCGCAACTCGCCGCGCTCGGGACCCGGCCCCGGACGATCGTCCATACCTCCTCGAACCCCGTTCCGGAGACGATACCGGGGCTCGCCCAATTGGGGCCGCAACTCTCCCGTCTGACGGCCGAGACGACACGCGTCGCCAACAGCGTCGGCCAGCTCGGCGACGCCGCCACCCAGGCCAACGAGCTGGCGGGCCAGGCACTGGTGACCGGGACCCGGCCGTGGATCGGGGTCGATACCGTCGAGGCGAGCCCGATCGTGGCTGGACAGCCGCTCACCATCGAGGTGCGGGTGCGCAATTCGGGCCGCACCCCCTCGACCGATGTCGAGGGCCTGTTCCTCGTCTATATCTCGCCGGCGGGCAAGCCGCCGACGGCGCTCGACCATCGCTGCAAGAGCTGCAAACGCAGCGTCGTACTACCGAACGGCGTCGTCACCTATCGGCTATCGGTGCGTGACAGCGTCATGACGCCCGACGAGGTGCAGCGCATCGAATCCGGCAAGGACGCGATGTGGATCATCGGCCGGCTCGACTATCATGACGGTGAGGGCGATCCCCACACCACCCAGAGCTGCCTCTACTACCGCGCCACCGGCGCCGGTAGTTTCAGCGCCTGTAACGACGGCAACGCGGCCGATTGAGCGCCGTCACATCGGCGGCTTGACGCCGTTCTTTTCCGCGACGATGACGAATGCGGCATAGGTTCCGTCCGGCTTCTTAGCCGCGAACATCACCACCCGCGCGCCGGGCACCAGGAGGCTCCGGTCGCCGGGCACGAAGATAACGATCGGGGTATGGCGGCCGATATCGATCTTGACCGCGCCCGGCTTGCCGATCTTGGGCTTCTTGTAGGCGAGGGTGAAGACATCTCCATTGCCCGACGTGACGATGCCGCTTACGACGGCGTTGGTCATGGTGCTAGTGGGGCCGCGATCGAAGGGATAATGGCCCTCCCCAACACCGCGCATCGGCGGCGGAAAGATGTGGACCTCGATCGCATGAAGACTGCCGTCCTTGGCCTTCATCGCGGTCACACCGATATAGTCATCGGGCTTGATGTCCGACAGCTTGCGCGCAGCGACGCCCGAAATCTTGGTCTTGGGCGTCACATCGACGGTCGCGACCTGGCCCATCTCGGTCTTCACCGTGAGGACGTTATGATCGAATTTCTCGACGGTGGCGCGCAGTCGCGCCGGCGGTCCCGCGGCCAGCCCGGCACACGGCAACAGCACGGACGCCGCGAGGCAGGCGGCCAGAGCCAGGACGATTCGTCGGGTCATGATGCCTCTCCCTTCTCTTTGCGATCCTCATTTATAGCACCGGGCACCGCGGCACGCCTCCCGCATTTCCTTGGCGCCGCGCATCGGCTAGGGTCGGCAGGCTTGAAAAGGAGGCCCGCCATGATCGAAGCCATCAACCCCACCACCGGCAAGCAGATCGGCCAGTATGAGGAAATGACCCCGGCCGCGGTATCGCGCGCGATCGAGGCCGCCGATGCCGCCTATCGCGACTGGCGCGGCACCGACTTTGCCCATCGCGCGGCCTTGATGCGCAAGGCGGGCGCGATCCTGCGCGACAAGGCGCGGGAGTATGGCCGCCTCATGGCCGAGGAAATGGGCAAGCCGATCAAGGACGGCATCGCCGAGGCCAACAAATGCGCCGGCGCCTGCGACTATTACGCCGACCACGCTGAACGCTTCCTCGCACACGAAATCGTCGAGACCGATGCACGGCGGAGCTTCGTCGCGTTCCGGCCCATGGGCGTCATCCTCGCCGTGATGCCGTGGAATTTCCCGTTCTGGCAGGTGTTCCGATTCATCGCGCCGAGCCTGATGGCGGGCAATGTGGGACTGCTCAAGCACGCTTCGAACGTCCCGCAGTGCGCGCTGAAGATCGAGGACATCATGCTGCGCGCGGGCTTTCCCGCGGGCGCGTTTCAGACGCTGCTGATCGGATCGGGACCGGTGGACGGGATTCTGTCGGACCCGCGGGTGGCCGCGGCGACCTTGACCGGGAGCGAGGGCGCGGGCATTCAGGTGGGCGTGTCGGCCGCGAAACGGATCAAGAAAGTCGTGCTGGAGCTGGGCGG
>JBOHLV010000204.1:0-17923 GCA_050729815.1 Allostellaceae bacterium | reverse complement strand
CGCTCCGAGCCGAAGATGCGCATGAGATCGTCGTCGAGCGAGACGAAGAATTTCGAGCCGCCCGGGTCGCCCTGCCGGCCGGACCGGCCGCGGAGCTGATTGTCGATCCGCCGGCTCTCGTGCCGCTCGCTGCCGATGACGAAAAGCCCGCCCGCCTTGTGCGCCTCCCCGCGCGCCACCTCGATCTCGGCGCGAATGGCGGCCGCCTGCTTCTCGCGCGCCGCCGG
Source organism: Allostellaceae bacterium (assembly GCA_050729815.1). Taxonomy (GTDB): domain Bacteria; phylum Pseudomonadota; class Alphaproteobacteria; order ATCC43930; family CGMCC-115725; genus JAATGI01. The sequence goes on along the minus strand of JBOHLV010000204.1, from coordinate 17,696 downwards.
ATCCTCGATGCCGGCGAGTTCCAGCTTCAACCGCATATCGAGATTGCCGCCCAACTGAATGTCGGTGCCGCGGCCGGCCATGTTGGTGGCGATGGTGACGGCGCCCGGCCGCCCGGCCTGCGATATGATGGCAGCTTCCTGCTCGTGGTAGCGGGCGTTGAGCACGTTGTGCGGGATCTTGCGCTTCTTGAAGAGCGCCGCCAGTGCTTCCGACTTCTCGATGCTGACGGTGCCGACCAGGACCGGCTGCTGGCGCTCGCGGCACTCGATCACCTGGTTCAGGATGGCCTCATACTTCTCGGCCGTCGTCCGGTAGACCTCGTCATCGGTATCGAGGCGCTGCACCGGCACGTTGGTCGGCATCTCGATGACTTCGAGCTTGTAGATCTCCGCGAATTCCGTGGCCTCGGTCATCGCCGTGCCGGTCATGCCGGCGAGCTTCGGGAAGAGGCGGAAATAGTTCTGGAAGGTGATCGAGGCGAGCGTCTGGTTCTCGTTCTGGATGGTGACGGCTTCCTTGGCCTCGAGCGCCTGGTGGAGCCCTTCGGAGTAACGCCGCCCTTCCATCATGCGGCCGGTGAACTCGTCGATGATGACGACCTTGTCGTCCTTGACGATATAGTCGACGTCGCGGGTGAACAGCTTGTGTGCCCTGAGCGCCTGGTTCACGTGATGGACAAGGGCGACATTGTGAATGTCGTAGAGCGAGCCCGTTTCCATCATGCCGCTCTCGTTCAGCATCGCCTCGATGCGCTCAACCCCGCTTTCGACGAGCGCCACCGTGCGTTGCTTCTCGTCCTTTTCGTAATCTTCCTCGACGAGGGACGGGATGAGGCCATCGGCACGGCGATAGAGCTCGGAGGAATCCTCGGCGGGCCCCGAAATGATGAGCGGCGTGCGCGCCTCGTCGATCAGGATCGAATCGACCTCGTCGACGATGGCATAATTGAACGGCCGCTGGACCATGTCCTCGAGCCGGAACTTCATGTTGTCGCGAAGATAATCGAAGCCGAATTCGTTATTGGTGCCATAGGTGACGTCGGCGTAATAGGCCTCGCGGCGCTCGTCATCGTCCTTGTCATGGACGATGCAACCGGCGGTGAGACCGAGAAACCGATAGATCTGGCCCATCCATTCGGAATCGCGCGAGGCGAGATAGTCGTTCACGGTCACGACGTGGACGCCCTTGCCTTCGAGCGCGTTGAGATAGACCGGCAGGGTCGCGACCAGAGTCTTGCCTTCGCCGGTCTTCATTTCGGCGGCCTGGCCGCGATGCAACACGATCCCGCCGACGAGCTGGACGTCGAAATGGCGCTGGCCGAGGGTGCGTTTGGCCGCTTCGCGGACGGTGGCGAAGGCGTCGGGCAGCACGTCGTCCAGGCTTTCGCCACCGGCGAGCCGGTTCCTGAAATCAACCGTGCGCGCCGCCAGCGCCTCGTCGGAGAGCTTTTCGACTTCGGGCTCAAGCGCGTTGATCATCTCGACCGTCGCGCCCAAGCTCCTGACATAGCGGTCGTTCGCAGAACCGAACAGCCGCCGGGCGAAGGCGCCGATCATCGAGACCTCGAAGGAGTTAGGAAATCCGCAATCACCATCGTAACAGGAACGGCTCCCGGCCAGGAAGCATCAAAGTGACAGATAGGGTGCCGCGGGGGCGCTGTCAATTCGCGCGGGGTTAAGTGGCCGCGCGCCGCGGTAACCCCGTCGCGCTTGTTCTTGCCTCGCCGATATGCAAGATGGCGCCCGGCCCGGCCCGGTCCGGTCCGAGGCAGGCCGTGCTGGGGGCCGTTCTTCCGGAAAAGGGATTCGTCGATGTTTCGCTCACGTTGGTTCGATCGCCGCCTTCTCGCGGCTTGCCTGGTGGTCGTCTTGGCCGTGCCCGCGACGGGCTGGGCCCAAGCCGCGGGGAATAAATCCTCCGGCGACCCGGTGCTGGCCCGTGTCAACGGCTTTGCCATTCGCGGCTCCATGGTCATGGCGCAGATCCACACCCTGCCCCCGAAGACTCAGAAGCTGCCGCTCGAGAAGCTGGTGCCGCTCGTGGTCCAGGCCATCGTCAATGCCCGTCTCATCGAGGCTGCGGCCGATCACGAGCATCTCGGCGACAATCCCCAAGTGAAGCGCGAACTCGCCGTCGCCAAAAACCGGATCGTGCGCAACGTCTATCTCGAGCAACTGGTAGAAAAAGCGATCACCGAGCCGAAGCTCCATGCGCGCTATGAGGACGACATCAAGAAGATGCCGCCGCAGACGGAAATCGACGCCCGCCATATCCTCGTCAAGACCAAGCGCGAGGCTCAAGCGATCATCCGCAAGCTCGAACACGGCGCCTCGTTCGCCAAGCTCGCCAAAGAGAAATCGATCGACCCCGCCGGCAAGGACAATGGCGGCGATCTCGGCTGGTTTACGAAGGACCAGATGGTGCCCGAATTCGCCAAAGCCGCTTTCGCCCTGAAGACGGGCCAGTACACCAGAACCCCGGTAAAGACCCGGTTCGGCTGGCATGTCATCAAGGTCATCGGCCGCCGCAAGGCGCCGCCACCGAGCTTCGACGACGTGAAAAGACAGCTCCTTGCCCAGATCGAATCTGAGGTGATCGGAGCGAAAATCAAAGAATTGCGTGTGCACGCCAAGATCGAGATCATGGGCGCCGATGGCAAGCCGCTATCACCGAACTCGGCCGCCGCGCTCCCGAAGATCCCGAAGTTCCCGAAGATCCTGAAGAAATAGCGACAGACCGCGGTATGGCAGTGATATCTCCGCTGGCGCCGGCGGCCTTTCCGGCGCTGCCCCCCGTTGCGGGTGTCACCCTTGCCAGCAGCAATTGCGGCATCCGCTACAAGGACCGGCGCGATCTTATGGTGGCGCTGCTCGATCCCGGCACCACCATTGCGGGGGTATTCACCCGTTCGAAGACCCGGGGCGCGCCGGTCGATTGGTGCCGTGCCGCCCTGGCTCGAGGCTCGGCGCGCGCGATCGTCGTCAATTCCGGGAACTCCAACGCGTTCACCGGGCGCGCCGGCGTCGAAATCGTAGAGCGGACCGCTGCCGCCATGGCCGGGATCGCCCATTGCGAGCCTCACGAGGTCTACATCTCGTCGACCGGGGTCATCGGCGAACCGCCGCCCGGCGACAAGATCGTTGCCGCATTGCCGGCAACCGCAAGGGCGGCGCACGCCGATAGCGCCGCCTGGCGCGAGGCGGCGGAGGCCATCCTCACCACCGACACTTTTCCAAAGGGCGCGACCCGAGAGGCCGCAATTGACGGCGTTCGGGTCACGATCAACGGCTTCTGCAAAGGCTCGGGCATGATCGCGCCCGACATGGCGACCATGCTCGCCTATCTCTTCACCGACGCGGCCATTCCCGCGTCGGTGCTACAGACGCTGCTCTCGGCCGCCAATGAGCATTCCTTCAACAGCATTACCGTTGATGGCGATACCTCCACCAGCGACACGGTATTGTTGTGCGCGACCGGCAAAGCGGTGCACCGGCCGGTGACAGTCGCGGGCGACCCGCGGCTCCGGGCATTCCGCCAGGCGCTTGAAGCGGTGATGATCGACCTCGCCCAGCAGATCGTACGCGACGGCGAGGGCGCGCAGAAATTTGCCACCATCCATGTCCGCGGCGCGGCCTCGGCCCGGGCGGCGCGGCGGATCGGCCTCGCGATCGGCAATTCGCCGCTGGTCAAGACCGCGCTCACCGCGGGCGATGCCAATTGGGGCCGCATCGTGATGGCGGTCGGCAAATCGGGCGAAAAGGCCGACCGCGACCGCCTGGCCATCAGCATCGGCGGCGTCCGCATCGCCGAGAATGGCGGGCCGGTGCCGGACTATGACGAGAGGCCGGTGACGGCACATATGAAGGGTCGCGAGATCGAGATCGCGGTCGAACTCGGCATCGGCCGCGGCAAGGCCACGGTGTGGACCTGCGACCTGACGCACGGCTATATCGACATCAACGGCGGCTATCGGAGCTGAAGCTCCATCAGAAAGAGGGCCAGCCGGTCGTACCATTCCGTCTGTTGTTGCGGGTTTGAATGGGCATTGGCGGGGCTGGGATTCGGCAGGAGGAAGATCCGTGTCGCGCCGATCCGCAATGCTTGCGGCCCGAGGCCGGGATCGTCCGCCCCCGGCATCAACAGGCGATGGACCGGACGATAGCCGGTGATGCCCTGAAAGCAGGCGACTTGCGGCCGGGCTCGTTCCAGCTTCGCCCTGAGGGCGACGACGCCGGGCGCGAGTTCGCCCTTTTCGAGGCCTTTGACGTTGGGCGTTGCCCGCTTCACCACATCGGTAAAGCCGAAACCGTAATCGAGCAATGCCCGATCATGATCGGGCCTCAATCCATCGACGCCGAGTCCCTGGCGCGCGGCGCGGCTCAAGCCAGAGCGCGAGAAGCTTGGCCAGAACCGGTTGCCGGGCCGAGCGAAATAATGCCCCTTCGCTACCGAGAAATTCGACGGGTTGATGCCGACGAACACGATTTCGAGCCCCGGCCGCAACAGGTCCGGCAAGGTGTCAGATGCGGGGGCGATCGCGGACATGGCGGCATTCTAGCGATCGCGCTGTCGCGATGGCATCGGATACGGTAGAGAAATCCCGCGAGGGAGATGGAGCCATGCTGACGCAGGAAGAAAACGAATTATTGACGCGGGTCGGGCCCAAGAGCGCGATGGGCGGCTTCATGCGCGAATTCTGGACGCCCGCCTTGCGCGCGGCGGCGCTTGAGCGGGATGGCGGGCCGAAACGGTTTCGCCTCTTCGGTCGCAATTACGTTGCCTTCCGGGCGAGCGATGGCAGGATCGGCTGCCTCGACGAGGAATGCCCGCATCGCTGCGTGTCGCTGGCCCTCGGCCGCAATGAAGGGAACGGGCTGCGCTGTCTCTTTCATGGCTGGAAGATCGATGTCGAGGGCCGGCTGGTCGATGCGCCATCGGAGCCGGAGGAGACCCGTGACGCCTTTGCCGCGCGGATCAAGGTCAATCATTATCCGGTACGCGAGGCGGGCGGCCTCGTCTGGGTCTATCTCGGCAACCGCACGGCGCCGCCGCCTTTCCCCGATTTCGAATTCGCGCGCCTGCCCGAAAGCCATGTCGATCTCCGCCGTGCCGTCCTCAAATGCAACTGGCTTCAGGGCTTTGAGGGGACGATCGACACCGTCCATGCCGGCATCCTTCATGTCGGCTGGATCGGCGATCCCGAACGGCGCTGGCAGGGCGCGGCCGGCGCCGAGTTGCATGTTCTGTCGCGCAAGGTGCCGGCGGCGCGGATCGAGTTCGAGGAGCGCCCTTACGGCTTCCGCGAGGGCGCGCTGCGCGCGATGCCGGACGGCAGCCTCTATGCCCGCATCCGCGACGTGGTGCTGCCCTATTATTCCTTCATTCCGACGCCAAGCGGCGGCGCCTCGTTCGTCACCATCGTCGTGCCGATCGACGATGAGACGCATATGCAATGGTACATCCTCTATGACCCGGCGAAGCCGATCGCCGCGGCGGTGCGCGAGCGCATGATGACCGGCAGCTCCGGCGATCGCGACGATTTCGCGGCGGGCCTCGGCGGGTTCGACAATATGTGGGGACAGGATCGCGCCCTCATGGCGCAGGGCCATTGGACCGGTATCGCGCGACCGCTGCCATTCGAGGATTTCGTCGTGCAAGAGGCGATGGGGCCGGTGATGGACCGAACCCGCGAACAGCTCGGATCGAGCGACGTCACCATCATGCGCACCCGGCGCCTCCTTCTCGATGCGGCACGCCGCGCCGCCGGCGGGGCGCCGTCGTCGAACCAGGATGACAGCGCCGACCTCGGCACGGTTCGCGCGCTTGCCATCCGCATTCCGAAAGACAGCGACTGGCGCAACATCAATACGCAGAATCCGCCGGAAAGCCTCGCCGCCGCCGCGGAGTAACCAAGCTCAGGCCACGCTGTCGAGCCGGCGGGCGAGGATGCGGCGCACCGCGATGCCGGCGGCATCGCACTGAAAGGCATTGAACGGCCGCTCGCGGCGGTCGCCATCCGCGTCGATTGCACCCTGTTGCGCCGCCAGGACGGCGACATCCTCATCGAAGGCATCGATGGTAATGGCCCGCATCGTGTCCGAGAGGGCGTCGTCGTCGATCGCGAAATGCCGCGCCGCCATCCAGAAATAATGGGTCGAGGTTGCGCTTTCCGGCGTCACGCCCTGGATCACGACATGATGCGGCGCCGCGGGCGGATCGTTGGAGCCGGCCGGCTCGGCACCGGCCTCGAAATAAACATAAGAGGGCGCCGCGACGTGCTGCTTCTGCCAGCGATCGAATTTGCCGCTCTTGCCCATCGCCTTGAAAAGCCCAGGCAGATCGACATTCCGCATCATGCGAAAGGTATGGACCCGATCGCCATCGACGGAGAATTCAAGCGGATTCTCCGCGATCCCCGGGCCACCCAGATTCTTGTGAACGAATTCGACATGAGTGAGGTCGAGGAGATTGTCGAGCACGAGCTGGTAATTGGCCGGCATGTGGTGCAGCCCGCGCACCTGCGCCCAGTCCGGCGCGGCATTGATCCGCCAGTCGGGAAGCGTCGCCGGGTCGGCCGGCGCGGCATCGCCCATCCAGATGAAGACGACGCCGTCCTTTTCATGAACCGGATAGGCGCGGAGATGAAAACCCGCCGGGATCGCCGCTTGTCCTGGAATCGCGACGCACTTGCCGGCCGCGTCGAACCGCGCGCCATGATAGCCGCATTGCAGCTCATTGCCCTGGACGCGCCCGCGCGACAACGGGTAGCGGCGATGCGAGCAACGGTCTTCGAGCGCCGTAACGCCGCCATCGCCACGGCGATAGAGCGCCACCCGCTCGCCACAGATTTGGCGGCCGAGGGGACCGGTCGCGAGTTCCTCGGAAAAAGCCGCGACGTACCATTCATCGCGCAGCATCGGCGCCATTGGCACCATGATGCGCGCCGCCGCAGGCGCGCGTTCGCCCGTCGTCATGGAAGTCCCTCGCAATTTCTTCATGCGTTACCACAGACCCGTCGCCATGCCAATGCAATGGCGGTGCGGCATCGCTCTTACCGCAAGAGCTTGATATGTTGGATACCGCCCCTGTACCCTCATGGCAAAATTGGGCATGGCAAAACCGGGCGAGGGAGGGATGGCGGAATACGATTTCATCATCGTTGGCGGCGGCTCGGCCGGCTGTGTGCTCGCCAACCGGCTGTCCGCCGATCCCGCGGCCAAGGTGCTGCTGCTCGAAGCCGGCGGGCGCGACAACAAGCTCATCATCAAGATGCCGCTCGCCTTCGTGCCGGCCTCGCAGCGCCCCGAACTCAATTGGGGCTATGAGAGCGAGCCCGACCCGACGCTCGACAATCGCCGCCTGCGTGTGCCGCGTGGCAAGGTGCTGGGCGGCTCCTCTTCGATCAACGGCATGATGTACGCGCGCGGCCACCCGCGCGATTTCGACCAGTGGCGCCAACTCGGTAATGAGGGCTGGGCCTATGCCGACATCCTGCCTTACTACAAGCGCCTCGAAAGCGATTGGCGCGGAGCCGGCACCTATCATGGCGGCGCCGGGCCGCTCGCGACGGTGGCGAGCGACAGCAACCATCCGCTTTACCAGACCTTCATGACAACCGCCAAGGCCGCCGGCTTCACCGAAAGCCGCGACCTCAATGGCGCCACGCTCGAAGGCTTCGGGCCGATGGACTTCAACCGTTTGAAGGGCCGGCGCGGATCGAGCGCCGCCGCCTATCTCTCTCCGGTGCTGGCGCGGCCGAACCTCACCGTCGCGACCGGCGCGATGGTCCGGCGAATCGTGATCGAGAAAGGCCGTGCCGTCGGGGTCGAATATCGCCGCGAGGGCAAATCCGCCGTCGCCCGCGCCGGGCGGGAGGTGATTCTCTCGGGCGGCACCTATAATTCGCCGCAACTCCTGATGCTGTCGGGCATCGGTCCGGCCGACGCGCTGACGCCGCACGGTATCACGCCGGTGCTCGACCTGCCGGGGGTCGGCCGCAATCTTCAGGACCACCCCAACATGCTGTTGCGGCGGATGTGCGTGCGCCCATCCGGGTTCGATGCCCAGTTTCGCTTCGACCGGCTGGCGCGGGAGATAGTGCGCTGGGGTCTCACCGGCACCGGCGCGATGGCCGGGGTGCCACTTCTTTGCATGGGCTTCATCCGCACCCGGCCGGAGCTCGAGCGGCCCGACATGCAATGCTATGTCAATGCCGTCGGCTTCGACACCAAGGTCTGGTTTCCCGGCATCCGCAAGGCCAATGGCGACAAGATCGACTGGTTCAACTCGTTCTTGCATCCCGAGAGCCGTGGCCACATGACCTTGCGTTCCGCCGATCCGGCCGCGCCGCCGCGCATCCAGTTCAATCTCTTCGACGCCCGCGCCGACATGGTAACGATGCGCGAGGCGGTGAAGATCGCGCGCGATCTCATGACGCGACCGCCGTTCGGCGAATTCCTCGGACCGGAAGTGATCCCCGGCGCGCAGTTCCAGAGCGATGCCGAGATCGAAGCGGCAATCCGCCGGTTTTGCACCACCACCCAGCATCCGGTCGGCACCTGCGCCATGGGGCATGGACCGGAGGCGGTGGTCGATCCCCAATTGCGGGTCCATGGCATCGCCGGCTTACGCGTCGTCGATGCCTCGGTCATGCCGGTGATCCCCGGCGGCAACACCAATGCCCCCACCATCATGATCGCGGAGAAAGCATCGGACATGATCCTGGGACTGCCGCCGCTTCCCGCCGCCGAAGGCCTCGAACAAGCCGCCTGACACTGGAGATAAGAATGACTGAACCGCTCGATCCGTCGCTGCAGCCGAAAAAACTGCCCCAAATGCTGCCGCAATTCGAATATGTCATGCAGACCCGAATCATCACCGGCAAGGGCACGGTGATGGGCGAGTATGCCGGGACGGGCACCCGCATGATGGTGCCGGTCCTCGGCGGCGATTTCGAGGGGCCTGGCCTCAAGGGCAAGGTGCTGCCGGGCGGCACCGAATGGCCGCTCGTCCGCCATGACGGCAAGGGCACGATCGACGCCCGCTATACGTTCCAGACCGATGATGGGGTCTATATCAACATCCGCAACACCGGCATGCGCTATGGCCCGCCCGACATCATGCGGCGGCTCAATGCCGGCGACGGCTGGATCGATCCCGACGAATATTATTTCCGCACCTGGACGGTGTTCGAGGCGCCGGCTGGCAAATATGCCTGGCTCTGCGACTTCGTCTTCATCGGCATTGCCGAGCGCGTGCCCGAATGTCTCTATGTGCGCTATTACAAGATCGTTTGACCAGGAGCCCTTTGATGCCAATCACCTTGTTCGAAGCCACGATGCCGAGCTTCATCCGGCACCTCACCGCGCTTTCCGTGCTGCTCGACAAGGCGGCCACCTATGCCGAGGAGCGGAAATTCGACCAACGGGGGCTCATCGAGGCGCGGCTCTATCCCGACATGTATAATCTGGCGGGCCAGGTGCAGACCGCGACCGACCAGGCGAAAGGCGGCGCGGCCCGCGTCGCCGGCATCGAGGTGCCGCGCTATGAGGATAATGAAAAGACCCTTGCCGAGCTCAAGACGCGGATCGAGAAGACGATCGGGTTCCTGAACGGGATCACGCCGGCGCAGTTCGCCGGTCGCGACGATGCCGAAGTGTCATATCCCGCCGGGCCCGCGACCCGCACGGCAACGGCAAAGAACTATCTCATCGGCGTCGTCATCCCGCATTTCTATTTCCATTGCGCCACCGCCTACGACCTCCTGCGGCACAACGGTCTCGTCATCGGCAAGCGCGATTTCTTCGGCCCGGCGCGATAGCGGGGCCGCGGCACCGGATATATCACGCAATTCTGACTCCGATTTAATCCCGGCCGCGCGCCGTCTTGGCTAAGCTTCGCGTCAGGTAAACCTTTTATACCGCATCCCGATGAGCATGACTCGTCGGGATGCGGTATCGCGAGCAAGTGCGAGCGCACGCCCTATGGCGCCGTCCCCGGACTTGATCCGGGGACAAGCGAGCGGACGCGAGCGCCGGCGATTGAGGTCCCACTGAGCCGAACCATCGGTTCGGATCAGCGGGATTTGGTATTAGAGCAGGGTCGGGATAGATGGCACGGAGCGAGTTGGAAGCGACGCTGGCAAAGGTGCCGGCGGTCACGTTGGGATTCTGGATCATCAAGATCGCGGCGACGACGCTGGGCGAGACCGGCGGCGATTCGGTCAGCATGACGCTCGGCTGGGGCTATCTTCTCGGCACCGCGCTGTTCCTGCCGCTGCTTCTGGTGCTGGTGGTGTGGCAGACCCGGGCGCGGCGCTTCCATCCCTTCCTCTATTGGGCAACCATCGTCGCCTCGACCCTTGCCGGCACCACCATGGCCGATTTCGCCGACCGTTCGCTCGGCATCGGCTATACCGGCGGGGTTCTGCTGCTCTTTTGCTGCGTCCTCGCCCTGCTCGCCCTGTGGCATTGGGTCGAGGGCACGGTCTCGGTCGCGACCGTCAACACGCCGCGGGTCGAGATATTCTATTGGGTCACCATCACCTTCTCCCAGACGCTCGGCACCGCGCTCGGCGACTGGACATCGAACACCGCGGGGACGGGCTATGCCGGCGGCGCGTTCCTGTTCCTGGGCGGACTCGCGATCCTCGCCGCGGCCTATTATTGGACCAGCGTGTCGCGCGTCTTCCTGTTCTGGGCGGCCTTCATCCTGACCCGGCCGCTCGGCGCGACGGTCGGCGATTTCCTCGACAAGCCGCTGGCGCATGGCGGGCTCGATCTGTCGCGCCCGCTTGCCTCGGGCGTGATCGCGGTCTTTATCGTCGCCGCGATCCTGTTGATCCCGCAACGTGCCGGCACGCATCCCGGCACGGCGGCCCTATCCGCGGATTAGCCGGCGCCGGCCTGCGTCGCAAGCGCCTTCACCGCGGCGTCGAGGCCGAGGCCGAGAACCTCCTGGGCGCGGAGCAGCGCCGCCGCCGCCGACCGGCTCATCCCGACCGCGACGATCGCGTCGGGGTCGCCGGGAAGAATCGCCGGCGTCTCTCCCGAAGCATTGAGGCCAAGTGCCGCCGCGACCGCGATCGCGCCGTCATCGGTCAGGCGATGGCGCGCCTCGCCGGTCGGGCCGGTCTCGATCGCGATGAGGGAAAGAAGCGGGATCGCCTCGCCATTGGCCTCGCCGGCATGCTCGCCCTCGCCGGGCTTGGCGGCGGTGCGAAAGAGACGCCGGCCGAAGGAGCGCAGCGCACCCCTGACATAATCGGCGGCACGCGCCGGATCGAGTTCGAGCGAGGCGGCGAGCCGCCGCCCGACCTCCTCGATCGACAGCGCCGGCTCATGGCCCCGATCGGCACGCCAATAGATCGCGAGCACTTCCTTCTGCCGATCGTTCAGCGGCTGACGCGTCAGGGCGGCGCAAATCTGGCCCTGGATCGGGCTTAGCGGCAGAAATGCCAAATTGCCCGCGACGCGCGACCGCCGCGCCTCGACCAGCGGCGGCGGCAGCAGGAAGCCGTTGTTCTGGAGGCAGGTGATCGCGTCCGCTGGCAGCGGCAGACCAATCATCAGGGAGACGGAGGTCATCGGCGCACCATAAATATTCTTATTCTAGGGCGAACATATCGATTCTTGCCGGGGCCAAAGTCAAGGAATTGCGCGACTCGCCGTGACTGTCTCGCTGGAACGAAGCTTTCACCCGAAATCTCGATATCTTCCTAAAGGTGCCGGCGGTAGGGCTCGGCGCCGCTGCCGCGGCCGACATATTGCCGGGGGTGAGGTGCCGGGGCGCGTTCCGTCGCAACAGCGGCAGAACAAAACGGGCGAGGCTTTGTGCCGTCATCGGCGTCGTGTCCGGGCGCAGAATGGCGCGCAGGAGGCCGCCGCGGCCGATGACATAGGTGACGGGAATCGCCGTCGGCACCCCGAAACCGTTGGCCGAGACCGCGTTCAGCATCGCCGAGGGAAAGCCGAGCCGCCGCATCGCCGCCGTGACCTTGCCGCGGTTGGCCCAGCGATCGACACTGATGCCGATGAGGACGAGGCCCCGGCCGCGAAACGCATGATAGAAGGTATCGAGCACCGGCATTTCCGCACGGCACGGGCCGCACCAGGTCGCCCAGAAATCGATGATGACGACCTTGCCGCGCTCGGCTGCGAGGTCGAATGGACGGCCGTTGAGGAGGGTTGCTTGAAGCGCGGGCGCGAGCGCGCCGATAACGGGCTTGGCCCGCGCTGGGAGAAGGCTGGCAAGCCCGAAGAGGCCGGCAGCGGCGAGGACGGCAAGTGCGCGGCGCATGATTTTCACGCCGGGATCAGGAGGGCGATGATCTCGGCGACGCAGGCCGGCCGCGCGGCGCCCTCGATCTCGACGGTCGATTCGGTCGTGATGCGCATGCCCGGCGGATGGGGTTCGACCGCGAGCAGCTTCACCCGCGATCGGATGCGGCTGCCGACCCGGACCGGCTCGATGAAGCGCACCCGGTTTGAGCCGTAATTGATGCCGGTGGCGATGCCGCCGACCTTATAGACGCTTTGGCCGAGGCGCGGGATCAGCGACAGGGTGAGGAAGCCGTGCGCGATGGTGGTGCCGAACGGCCCCGTCGCGGCGCGCGCCGGATCGACATGGATATATTGGAAATCGCCGGTCGCCTCGGCGAATTTGTCGATCACGCCTTGCGTCATGGTGAACCACTCGCCGGCGCCCAATTCCTCCCCGACGGCGCGCGCAAGCTCATTTAGATCGGCGAATTGTCTCATCTCTGGCCCCTCCTTCCGGCGCCGTGCTATCTATCGCGCAACAGACCGGATAACGAAAGGGAGCGCAAGAGATGGCCGCCATGAATGATTTCGTCACCCTGGAACGCGAGGGCGCCGTCGCGGTGCTGACGGCGAACAACCCGCCGGTGAACGCCTTGAGCCAGGGGTTGCGCGCCGGGCTCGATGAAGGCTTCAAACAGGCGATCGCCGATCCCGAGGTGAAGGTGATCGTCCTCCTCTGCGCCGGGCGCACGTTCATCGCCGGCGCCGATATCAGCGAGTTCGGCAAGCCGCCGAAGGCCCCCGGCCTCAACGAAGTATTCAACCGCATCGAGGCGAGCCCGAAGCCGCTGGTGGCGGCGATCCACGGCACCGCCCTGGGCGGCGGATTGGAACTTGCGATGGTGTGCCATTACCGCGTCGCCCTCGCCTCGGCGCGCTTCGGCCTGCCGGAGGTGAAGCTCGGCCTGTTGCCGGGCGGCGGCGGTACGCAGCGCCTGCCGCGGCTCGTCGGGCTTGAGAAGGCGGCGCAAATGATCACCTCCGGCGACATGATCGGCGCCGCCGACGCCAAGGCGAGCGGCCTCATCGATGACATCGTGTCCGGCGATTTGAAGGCCGGCGCGGTGGCCTTCGCTCTGACGATCGCCGATCGGAAGCCGGTGCTGGTCCGCGATCGCGACGACAAGGTGAAGGCCGCGCGCGGCGATACGGCGGCGCTCGGCGCGCTGCGCCAGAAACAAGGCCGGCGCTGGCGCGGCCAGATGGCGCAGGAGCATATTATCAAATGCCTCGAAGGGGCGGTGAATTTGCCGTTCGATGACGGTATTGCCCTCGAACGCCGCCTCTTCATGGAGCTGATGGCGTCGCCGCAATCGGCGGCGCAGCGCTATTTCTTCTTCGCCGAGCGCGAGGCGGGCAAGATCCCCGGTCTCGCCCCGGACGCGAAGCCAATCGAGGTGAAGAAGGCCGCGATCATCGGCGCCGGCACCATGGGCGGCGGCATCGCCATGAATTTCGTCAATGCCGGCATCGCCGTGACCCTCATCGAGCAGGACCAGAAGAACCTCGATCGCGGCCTCTCGGTGATCCGCCGCAATTACGAGAACACCGCCGCGCGCGGCGGCCTCGCGGCGGCCGATGTCGAAAAGCGCATGGCGCTCATCACGCCGAGCCTCAAATTCGAGGATGTCGCCGACGCCGATCTCGTGATTGAGGCGGTCTATGAGAATATGGGCCTTAAGAAGGAAATCTTTCAAAAGCTCGATCGACTTGCGAGGCCCGGCGCGATCATCGCCACCAACACCTCGGCCCTCAACATCGATGAGATCGCTTCGGTGACGAGCCGGCCGGAATCGGTCATCGGCCTCCATTTCTTCTCGCCCGCCAATGTCATGCGGCTTTGCGAGGTGGTGCGCGCCGCCAAAACCGCCGATTGGGTGATCCAGAGTTCGATGGCCCTCGCCCGCCGCATCAACAAGGTCGCGGTACTGGTCGGGGTCTGCCCCGGCTTCGTCGGCAACCGCATCATGCGGGCGCGGGGGCAGCAATCGGAGCGGCTCCTCATCGAAGGCGCCCTGCCGCAACAGATCGACAAGGTGCTGACCGAATTCGGCTTTCCGATGGGGCCTTATGCCGTGACCGACATGGGCGGCGGCATTGAGCTGGGCTGGCGCCGGCGCCAGGAACTCGGCGTCAAGAACTTCATCGGCGACAGCCTTGCCGAGCGCGGCCGCTTCGGCCAGAAATCGGGCAAGGGCTTTTATCATTATGAGCCGGGGAGCCGCACGCCGCTGCCCGATCCCGAGGTCACGGCGATCATCGAGGAGGCCTCGCAGCGCGAGGGCGTTACGCGCCGCGCCGTCGCCGACGACGAAATCCGCGATCGCCTGCTGCTGCCGATGATCAACGAGGCGGCCAAGATTCTGGAGGAGGGCATGGCGATCCGCCCCGGCGACATAGATGTCATCTGGATCTATGGCTATGGCTGGCCGCAATGGCGCGGCGGCCCAATGTTTTACGCCGACACCATCGGGGTCAAAGCGATCCGCGACCGCCTTCTCGAATTGCAAAAGAAATACGGCGACCATTTCAAGCCGGCGCCGCTAATCGAAAAGCTCGCCGCCGACGGCAAGGGCTTCCACGATCTGAAGGCCGCGGCCTAATTTTCCCTCTCCGCCCTTTGGGGGAGAGGGGAATTACGGGGACACTATATTTAATTCTGTCGATCGACCCATCGTAACCAACCAAATGCACCTGGTTTTCTGGACAAATTTCGCTTTCCCCATGAAAGCCGGGACCCATGCCGCCACGGATACCGGCGAAATACTTTCGCCGGTATGACCTATCTCTTTTCCATTAGAAATTGAGAATTGTGTCCCCGGAATCGCAGAATCGATAGGAGAAGGTTCGCGAGCGCGACGGCCGCAGCCACGACCGCGGCCCTAACCGATACGAACAAGGCCGGAAATTTAGCGTGGCAGCATCGCGTTCGCCGCGCCGCGCCACGAACCGTGGAACAGCCAAGGCTGACCAAACGGTAACCGGACGACGGCAAGCGGCTCGTCCGCGATCCGTGTCGCGTCCAGAATGATAAGATCGGAACTGTTGTCGGGCCGCGTGACCAGGGAGAGCAAAAAGCCATCGCCTTCGGGCGCATCGGCTGCCCGCGGCACAAACACCGGCTCCTGCGCCGAGCCGTCGGCCGTGTGGACCGCGTGTCCGCCGGTTTCCGCGTCGTAGCGCACGAGACCGGCGCGGGACGATGAAAATCCGTACCGGTACTGCCGCATCGCGAATCGGTCGTCAATTTCCGGCATGCCACCGCCGGGACCATTGGTGAGTGGCCGAACTGTTACTTGGCCGGTCGAGAGATCGAACGTGATTCGCGAAAAGGTCCCCGGCTTGAACGGTGTGGCCGGCCTTCCATGCGCTTCCTGGAAGAACGTAAAAAGATGGCCCGCATGCGTCGAGCCATCGACATGCACCTTATCGCCTTCGGTGAAAGCATTCATGAAATGCGCGATGTGCGTGTCCGGCACGGCAAACCAGCGAATGTCCCTGGTCGTTCCGGTCCGCGGCATGATGCCGAACATCGGATGCAAATCATTGTCGAACGCATAGAAATCGCCGCCCTTCTTCACGCGGTCGATATCCACCGTGAGGGGCCAGACGTGGAAAATGAGATGGTCGCGCGTGACCGCCCAATCATGCGTCATGCCGGGATAGGGCAGCGCGAATTCCTCCTCGCGCGTCACGCTGCCGTTCTTGTCGATGACGTGGAGCGACATCTCGCCTTCAAAGCGCTTCTGCGAAAACTGGCCATAGCTCCACCATTCCCCCGTGACCGGGTCGGTCTTGGGGTGCGCCGTCATCGTCTTGGTGCGTAACCGGTCACCGAATCGCGCAAGGTTCTTCGTTTCAAGCGTAATTGGATCGAGTTCATAGGGGATGCTGTCTTCGCGGAGCGCGAAAAGCTTGCCGTGATGAACCCACGCCGTCGTGTTTCCCGTGTTGTCGCGATCGGTACCCTTCGTCAGAGCATCGTCGGTGTAGGCATTGCGATAGAGACCATATAGCCGGCGTCGATTTTTTCGTTCGAGGAGGAACCTCTCAGTCTTCACATAGCGCTGGATGAAGTCGACATAGCCATTTTGAAAGTGAAACGCCGCGACGATGCCATCGCCATTATTCAGATTGTCGTTTTGCAGCGTCGGATAGAGCGCATCCCCACCGCAACGATAAAAGCTGCCATTCAGCTCCTTGGGAATATCGCCCACCGTTTCGCAATCATAGATCTCGGCTTCGAACCGAAACGGCGCAATCGTGGTGTGCATGTAACTTTGGACGGGAACGAAGGGATCAGGTCCGAACCGAGCGATTGGTTTATTCATATTGTCCCTCGGATGCACGCGCGGCGAAAGCTCAAGGCGCGGGCGCTGCCGTTAGAAAAAAAGAGCGTGACGGCACCCCCACCATTGAGGCTGTCCGCGACTATCGCAATCGATCGAACGCAACGCAACGAACAACCCGCTACCTGGACCAATTTGCCGACGGCGCTGCTGAAGTAGCCGTCCCTTCGGTTTCGGTCAGGCGACAGGTTCGCGCCGGCGGGCATAGCTTCGGGTCAGGACTTCCCAGACATGGCCGTCGGCATCGGTCCAATAGAAGTTCCGCCCGCCGCGCGCGGTATTGAGCCGCATATCGTCCGGTCCCTGGGGCGAGCTGCGATATGGAATGCCGCCGGCCTGGATACGCTCGAAGATCGCATCGAACTCCGCCTCGCCGACATGAAAGCAATAATGATGCGTCGCGATCTTGTCCGATTTGGCGAAATCGAGTGTCAGCCCGTCATTGATATAAACCGGGGTGAAATGGCCCCGTCCCGCCTCCCATGGCACGCCGAGGAGGCCCGCGAGCGCGCCGGCGGCGGCCGCGGGATCGCGCGCGGGAACGATGGTGTGGTCCAAGAGAATGGTCATGGCTAAGTCTCCTGTCGCGGTTGGCGCGGCGATCGCGCGCTTCCGACCCCGATTAAGATGGCGCTTCCGGCCGCCCGGTGTTAGAGGACTTGAATTCGACGCACTATGCGTTAAGTATTCGGCGGGTGGTTCTGGCGAAACCGCCCTTCGGGTCCGGCGCCCCGCGCGACAAAAAAATTTCGCCGAACGAAGCCAATTTTGCTCGCTAAATCAAACCTGATCGCGCTGAAAACGAAGCCAATACGAAGCCAATATGAAGCCAATTTGCCCGCCGTTGCGGGTCGATAACCGGATGACGATGGCCGCGGCCACCATCGCGCCGGGCTCAATTTCGGCGATTGCTTCGCCTATGCCCTGGCGAAGGCGACCGGGGAGTCCCTGCTCTTCAAGGGCAATGATTTCGCCCGTACCGATGTGACGCCGGCTTATACCGCATCCCGATGAGCGTGACTCGTC
>JBOHLV010000203.1:0-13347 GCA_050729815.1 Allostellaceae bacterium | reverse complement strand
GCCGTGCATCCCACACCCACCAGGTGCCCCACATCGGCTCGCCCCAGAGCGAGCCCGCGACGAGGCAGATCAAGGTGAAGCCGGCGCCGATCGGCGCCGCCTCCTGGGCCGCGATGTCGGCCAGAGGATGGCGCCAGATAAGGGCGACCGCGCTTGCGATCGCCATCACGGCATAGACGAGGGTCGCCATATAGGCGGCCGGAACATGGACATACATGATCCTCACCGCCTCGCCCTGCTGATAATCGGGCGGCGAGACGAACAAGGCGAGCACAAGTCCGCCCCCGAGGCACAGAGCGGTGGCGCCGGCGCACCAGGGCAGCACCTTCGCGCTCATGCGCATGAAACGAGCAGGATTGGCAAAACGTAACATCACGGGTCCCGGTTGTAGCGCATTCGCCGCCGCTACTCCACGGCTTGGCGCAGCGCCGCCGCCGCCGCCACCGGCGCCAGCGGGATCGCCGCCAACAGCATCGCCACCAGAAGAAGCAGGCTGGCGCTGGGATCGAGGCCAGTTATTTCGGCTTCGACGGCCCCGACGCCGAAAATTAGCACAGGAATATAGAGCGGGAGGATAAGGAGCGACAAAAGGACGCCCCCGCGCCGCGCGCCGAGAGTCAAGGCCGCGCCGATGGCGCCAATGAGGCTTAAGACCGGGGTGCCGAGCACCATTCCGATTTCGAGCGCGCCATAGCCGTTGGGATCGAGATGCAGCAGCAGACCCAGCAGCGGCGCCACCACGGCGAGCGGCAGCCCGGTGACGAGCCAATGCGCCAGCACTTTGGCCAACACCTGGGCCTCGAGCGGCAGTGGCATCAACGCCAGCGCTTCGAGGCTGCCATCCTCGTAATCGGCGAGAAACAGCCGTTCCAGCGACAACAAGGCGGCGAGCAGCGCCGTCACCCAGATGATCCCGGGCGCAATCCGGCGCAGCGTTTCGAGCTCGGGGCCGATCCCCAATGGAAACAGGATCACCGCCAGAACGAAAAAAGCGATCACCATGGCGGCATCGCCGCCCTGGCGCAGGGCAAGGCGCAAATCACGTCGGACCAGCAGCAACCAGGTGGTCACGCCGCCACCGGCCGTACCCGGGGTTTCGGCGCGTAATCGTCGAGGGCAAGGGTGGCGGCATCCGCCATCGCCAGAGGATCGTGGCTAGCGACGACGAGTCGCCCGCCGGCGGCGCGATGGGCGGCGATGGCGCGCATCAGATCGTCCTCGGCCGCGGCATCGAGGCTGGTGGCCGGCTCGTCGAGCAGCCACAGCTCGGCCGGCGTCGCCACGAGCCGTGCCAACGCCAGGCGCTTGCGCTCGCCCGCCGACAGCAGACGGCACGGCAGGTGCCGATGCCGCGACAGCCGAAAATGTGCCAGCGCCGCATCGACGCCGCCGGCATTGCCGCGCATCCCGGCCCAGAATTCCAGCATCTCCCCGACCTCGAGCACCGGTTTCAAGGCATCCTGGTGGCCGATGAAATGAAGCCGCGCGCGGTGGGCGGCCGGATCCTCGCGAATCGAGCTGCCGCCCCAAGTGATCTCGCCGGCTTCCGGCCGGGCGAGGCCGGCGAGCAGCCGCAGCAGGCTCGATTTGCCGCTGCCGTTGGGACCGCGCAAAATCAGCGCCTCCCCCGGCCCGAGCCGGAACGACAGCCGGATGAAAACCAGCCGCTCCGCCCGCACGCAGGCGAGGTCGCTGGCGGCGACCTGTTCTTCGCTCATGGGTGGGAGCTTAGCCCAAAAGTAACGGCCCCGGCTGGGGGAAACCGGGGCCGCCGAGACGAGCGGTCGGGGGGAGGGACCGCTACGGAGGTAAGGAACGCTCTCGTCGTTCCTTGACGCGCAATATGAAAGCCGATTCTGTTCGTCGTTCGATGAAATCATGGCAAAAGAGTGGCTTTTTCGCCCACACTGCATGCGCGACCTGTGCGCTCGCCGTGGCGCGGCTCGTGTTGCATATGCTAAGAGTTGCGCTTGCAAGCGCTCGCCCGCTCGGACGTTATCGCTGATCATCTGAAAAGGGAGAGGCCCCCCATGTCTGTTATCGGCCAGGATTCGCTCAAGACCCGCCAGACCCTTTCGGTCGAGGGCAAGAGTTACGACTATTTCAGTCTTACGGCAGCGGCCGAGAAGGCTGGCCTCGGCGATTTGTCGCGCCTGCCTTATTCGATGAAGGTGCTGTTCGAGAATCTGGTGCGGCTCGAAAATGGCCGCACCGTCACCCTCGACGACATCAAGGCGATGGCGGCGTGGCTCAAGGATCGCAAATCCGATCGCGAGATCGCCTTTCGTCCGGCCCGCGTGCTGATGCAGGATTTCACCGGCGTGCCGGCGGTCGTGGATCTGGCTGCGATGCGCGAGGCGATGGTGAAGCTCGGCGGCGATCCCGGGCGGATCAATCCCTTGTCGCCGGTCGATCTCGTCATCGACCATTCCGTGATGGTGGATGTGTTCGGCAATGCAGCGGCGTTTGGCCGCAACGTCACCTATGAATTTGAGCGCAATCACGAACGCTATGCCTTTCTGCGCTGGGGCCAGGAGGCGTTCGACAATTTCCGCGTGGTGCCGCCGGGCACCGGCATCTGCCATCAGGTCAATCTCGAATATCTCGGCAAGGTGGTATGGACGACGGAGGAAGGCGGCCGCACCATCGCCTATCCCGACACGCTGGTCGGCACCGACAGCCACACCCGCAGGATCAACAGCCTTGCGGTGCTGGGCTGGGGCGTCGGCGGCATCGAGGCCGAGGCGGCGATGCTCGGCCAGCCGATTTCCATGCTGCTACCGCAGGTCGTCGGCTTCCGTCTCGACGGCAAGCTTGCCGAAGGCGCGACCGCGACCGACCTCGTGCTGACGGTGACGCAGATGCTGCGCAAGAAAGGCGTGGTCGGCAAGTTTGTCGAATTCTACGGCCCCGGCTTGGCCGCGCTCGCGCTGCCGGATCGCGCCACCATCGCCAATATGGCACCGGAATATGGCGCGACCTGCGGCTTTTTCCCGATCGATGCCGAAACCTTGCGCTATCTCGCGTTCAGCGGCCGGGACGCGGCCCGGGTGAAGCTCGTCGAGTCTTACGCCAAGGCGCAAGGCCTGTGGCATGACGCGACCACGCCGGAGCCGGTTTTCACCGACACGTTGAGCTTTGATCTGAAGGATGTCGAGCCATCGCTCGCGGGCCCGCGCCAGCCGCAGGATCGCGTCGGCTTGAAGGACGTTGCCAAGGGGTTTGCCGGCGAATTACCGAAGCTTGCGGCGACCCGCGACAAGGCCAAGACCGGCGGCCCGGCGCCGGTGCCCGGTACGAATTATGAGATCAAAGACGGCGATGTCGTCATCGCCGCGATCACGAGCTGCACCAACACCTCGAACCCGAGCGTCATGCTGGCGGCCGGGCTCCTTGCCAGAAACGCGGCGCAGCGGGGCCTCAAGGTGAAGCCTTGGGTCAAGACCTCGCTGGCACCGGGGAGCCAGGTCGTCACCGAATATTATGCCGCCTCGGGCCTCGACAAGGATCTCGACGCCTTGGGCTTCAACCTGGTCGGCTATGGCTGCACCACCTGCATCGGCAATTCGGGGCCCCTGCCGGAGCCGATCGCCGAGACCGTCGACAAGGAAGATTTGGTGGTTGCGGCGGTGCTCTCCGGCAACCGCAATTTCGAGGGCCGCGTCCATCCCCAGGTGCGGGCCAACTATCTCGCCTCGCCGCCGCTTGTCGTCGCTTATGCCCTGGCTGGCTCGATCAAGGTCGATCTCGCTGGCGCGCCCTTGGGTCAGGACGGCGACGGCAAGCCGGTTTACTTGCGCGACATCTGGCCCTCGCGGCAGGAGGTCGAGGCAACGATCGCCAAGAGCCTCAGCCCCGAGATGTTCCGCCGCCGCTATGGCGACGTCTTCAAAGGGCCCGAGGAATGGCAAAAGGTCGGGGTAACGAAGAGCGTGACCTTCGCCTGGGATACCGGCTCGACCTATATCGCTGATCCGCCTTATTTCGAGGACATGCCGAAGGAACCGCCGGCGCTTCAAGATGTCATTGGCGCCCGGCCGCTCGCCGTCCTCGGCGATAATGTCACCACCGACCATATCTCGCCGGCCGGCTCGATCGCGGTCGATGGCCCGGCCGGCCGTTACCTGACCGACCATCAGGTGCGGCCGTTGGACTTCAACTCCTATGGCTCGCGGCGCGGCAACCACCAGGTGATGATGCGAGGCACCTTCGCCAATATCCGCATCCGCAACGAGATGGTGCCCGGCATCGAAGGCGGCATGACGAAGCACCAACCCGATGGCGAGGCGATGTCGATCTATGACGCAGCGATGCGGTATCAAGCCGAAGGCGTGCCGCTGGTCATCGTTGCCGGCAAGGAATACGGCATGGGCTCGTCGCGTGACTGGGCGGCCAAGGGCACCCGACTCCTTGGGGTGCTAGCCGTGATTGCGGAAAGCTTCGAGCGTATCCATCGCTCGAACCTGCTCGGCATGGGCGTGTTGCCGCTCGAATTCACGCGCGGTATGGGCCGACAAAGCCTGAAGCTCGACGGCAGCGAGCAATTCGACATCCTCAACATTGCCCAAGGGCTGAAGCCGCGGATCGAATTGCCCTGTCAGATTCACCGCGCCAGCGGCAATGTCGAAACGGTTCAGCTCCTGTGCCGGATCGATACCGTTGACGAATTCGAATATTTCCGTCACGGCGGTATTCTGCAATATGTGCTGCGCGGCCTGCTCAAGGCCGCGTGACGGAGGGAGAAGCATTCCCGTGTCGCGGTGTGCGCGAATCATCGCAGGCGGTCTGTGGCTATCGCTGTCTTTGCCGACCGCGGCGATGGCGGCTGCGGCACCTCTGTCCACCGTGCTCCATTTGAGCGACACCGCGGAGCATGTGGTAAAGCGGGACCAGCTCACGATCGAGATGCGGACCGAGGCGACGGGAACCGACCCGCGCCTTGTCCAGGCCGAGGTCAATCGCCGCATGGCCGCCGCGCTCGGCAAGGCCAAATCGACGCCGGCGGTCACCGCCGCCAGTGGCAGCTATTATACCTACAGCTTCACGGGTGCCGAAAAGGACGGCAAGCCGGTGCCGCCGGAACAATGGCGCGCAGTGCAGAACCTGTCGCTGACGAGTGGCAATTTCGCCGCGGCACTGGTTCTGGCGGGCCAGCTTCAAGCCGGCGGGCTGGTGGTTACGGCGATGCGGTTCGGCGTCTCTTCCAAGACGCTTCACATGGAAGAGCAATCGCTGACGCACCGGGCGCTCGCCCAGATTGAGGCGCGGGCGGGACGGGTGGCCGCGGCGCTGGGACTCAAGGTCGGTAGCATCGAGAGCCTGACGGTCGGCAATGCCGAGAGCGAGGGTCGGTCGCCGATGCGGATGATGGCGCGCATGGGCGGAACGAAGAGTTCGATGCCGGCGCCGGTGGTGGCGGTCGGCGAGAGCACGGTCTCCGTCACCGTCAGGGCAGACGTGCTGCTTTCAGTCGGGCCGTGAATCCCGCGTCTTTCCTCACTTTGAAGTGAGCCTTATGTGACAGGGAGTTACTGGCGCATCGCCGGTCCATTAGGCATCATCCAGCATGCTTCGACGCTTGTTGCCCCTTGGCATGGTTGTGGCCTTGGCCGGCATGAATTTATCCTCGGCCGGCGCCGCGCCCTCGCGCTCGCTCGTCGTGGTGGAGTTGTTCACGAGCCAGGGCTGTAGCTCCTGCCCGCCGGCAGACGCCTTCCTTGGCCGACTCGCGAAGCGGCCGGATATTCTCGCGCTCGGCTTTCACGTCGCTTACTGGAACTATATCGGCTGGACCGATCCCTACGCGCTGAAACTGGCCGCGGCGCGGCAACGCGCCTATGCCGACCGGCTTGGTCCCTCCTATATCTTCACGCCGGAAATGGTGATCGACGGCCGGCGCGAAGGGGTCGGATCGGAGCCGCCCCGGATCGAGGCCTTGATCGAGGCGGAGCGCCATCTCGGCGGCGGACCTGATTTGACGCTGGAGCGGCGCGCCGGCGGCGGCTTTCACGTTCATGTCGGCGCGGCAGGAGCCGCGGGTGCCGCGACCTTGTGGCTCGTCGGGATTGACCGGATGGTCAAGACGCGGATCGCCTCCGGCGAGAATGCCGGCAAGACGGCCACGGATTTCCAGGTCGTCCGCAGCTTCAAGGCCGTGGGCGATTGGCACGGGGAGCCACTCGATATCAATCTTCCGGCCGGCGATGCAATCGGCGACGAGGCGGCGCTGCTACTAGAGGCGCGCGGCACCGGCCCGATCCTCGCCGCGGCCAAGGCGATCGGGCCGGGAAGCTGAGGTCAGCTCAATCCCTTCTCCAACATCGCCGACATGCGTTGGGAGAAGGCGACCGGATCGGGCAAAGGCTCGCCCTCGAGGAGCCGCGCCTGGTCGAACAGGAGCCAGGCGAAATCCTCGAGCGTTTCGGTCGCGCCCTCGCGCCCCGCGAGCGCGGCCAGGCGCGTGATCAGGCGATGTTTGGGATTGATCTCCAGAATCCGCTTGGCCTCGCTCATGACGCGTTGGTGCTGGCGCAACAGCCGTTCCATATGGAGATCCATATCCTCCTGGTCGGCGACGAGGCAAACGGCGCTGGTCGTCAGGCGCTCCGATGGCCTGACGTCCCTGACCGCGTCCCCGAGCGTCACCTTGAGGAGCGCGACGAGATTGGCGATATCGCCCGCGGGCGCCGCCTTCGTCTTTTCGTCGTCGGCCGGCTTTTCGGGTGCCTCGATCTTGTCGAGCTCCGGCGCGCCGCGCGTTACCGACCGGAATTCGTGCTTCTCGAACTCGCCGAGGCCCGGCAACCAGAATTCATCGACCGGATCGGTCAGCAGCAACACCTCTACGCCCTTGGCGCGGAAACCTTCGAGCTGGGGCGATTTCGCCAGCGTGTCGAGCTTGTCGCCGGTGATGAAATAGATTGCTTCCTGCCCCGGCCGCATGCGCGCGACATAGTCCGCGAGCGAGGTCAGCCCGTCCGCCGCGGTTGAGCGAAGCCGCACCAGCGGGACGAGCGGATCGCGGTTTTCGTAATCTTCGTAAAGTCCTTCCTTTAGCACCACGCCGAGATTGTCCCAGAATTTTTCGTATTCATCGGGCTCGTCCTTGGCCTTCTTGGCGAGCTCCGAGATCACGCGCTTCACGATCTGGTTCTTCATCCGCGCCAGCATGGGATTGCCTTGCAGCATTTCGCGGCTGATGTTGAGCGGCAGATCCTCGGAATCGATGACGCCTTTGAGGAACCGCAGGTAAGACGGAACCAGGCCCGGCGCTTCGTCGGTGATGTAGACCCGGCGGACATAGAGCTTGACCTTGGCCTTGCGCTCGACTTCGAAGAGATCGAACGGTTTCTGCGACGGGATATAGAGCAGGCCCGAATATTCGAGCGCGCCCTCGGCCTTCCAGTGGATGGTGAGCCAAGGTTCGTCGAACTGGCGCGAGACGTCGCGATAGAATTGGCGATACTGCTCGGGCGTGATCTCGCTCTTGGGCCTCGTCCAGATCGCCGAGGCGGCGTTGATGGTCTCCCGCTTGCCTTCGAGCACCATCTCGATCGGCAGGGGGATGTGATCGGAATAGGTCTTTACCACGCCGCGCAGACGATAATCCTCAAGGAACTCTTTCTCGTCGTCCTTGAGGAAGAGCGTGATGGTGGTGCCGCGGCCGTCGCGTTCCCCCGGTTCGATCTCGAACTCGCCCTTGCCGTCGGAGTGCCAGCGCCAGGCCTCGCTTTCGCCCGCCTTGCGCGACACCACCTCGACCTTGTCCGCGACCATGAAGGCGGAATAGAAGCCGACACCAAATCGGCCGATCAGGGCCATGTCCTTTTTTGAATCGCCGGTCAGGCTGTCGACGAAGGCGGAGGTGCCGGAGCGCGCGATGGTGCCGAGATTCTCGACGAGCTCGTCATGGCTCATGCCGATGCCGTTATCGGCGACGGTAAGCGTCCCCGTCTCCTTGTCGGGCGTGATGACGACGCGAAGCTGCGGGTCGTCGGCGGTGAGCTCCGGCCGGGTGATGGCGAGATAACGCAGCCGGTCACAGGCGTCGGAGGCATTCGACACCAGCTCGCGCAGGAAGATTTCCTTCTGGCTGTAGAGCGAATGGGCGACGATGTCCAGGAGGCGGCTAACTTCCGCCTGAAAGCTCCTTTTTTCTTGCGTCATGCGGATACCCCATAAGCGGCTGGAACCGCCGAGATATGGGGGAAGGCCCCCCTTGAGTTCAAGAGCCGCGGGGCATCTTCACCAAAGTTGCTTGGTCGCCCGGCGCGCGCCCTCGACCAGCGCATCGAGCTTTGCCCAGGCGATCGAGGGATGCTTCACCCGGGTGCCGATGCCGCAATCGGTGCCCCCGGCGACATTTTCGCGCCCGACCAGCTTGGCATAGCGCACGAGCCGCTGTGCCACGAGATCGGGATGCTCGATGAAATCGGTGGCATGGCCGACGACGCCGGGGATCAGCACCGTGTCCTTGGGCGGCTTTATCGTCTCGAATACCTGCCACTCATGCTCATGGGCGGGGTTCGAGGCCTCGATCGAGTAGCTCTGCGCCGGCACCGAGAAGATGAGATCGGCAATGTCCTTCAGGGGGATGTCGGCCTCGTGGGGCCCGTGGAAGCTGCCCCAGCAGACGTGAAGCCGCACCTGCTCGCGCGGGATGCCGGCGAGGGCATGTTTCAGCGCCTCGATGCGCAGGCCGGCATAGTTGCGATAGTCCGATACCGTCATCTCAGGCCAGATTTCCCAGCCGTCGGGCAGGTCCGGGTCGTCGAGTTGCAGAGTCAGGCCGGCATCGGTGATCGCCTTGTATTCGACGCGCAGCACATTGGCGATGGCTTCGAGATATTCCTCATCGGTCTTGTAATGGACATTGCGCAGCGCGTGTTCGAGGGTGCCGGGGGTGTTGGCGGGCAGGAACGCGTCCTCGACCGCGATGCCTTGGAGCGCCGCCTTGAAATTGTCGATGTCGCGCTTCAGCGCGTCATGGCCGATATAGGTCAGGGGACCAGTGCAGAGCGATACGGTCTTCGGCGCGTCGGCATTGGCAAAGCCGGCATGCCCTTCCGAAAAATAACCGGGGAATTTGCGCGCATCGCGCATCGCGATCGACAACGGCACCGGCATGCCGGGTTTCCAGTCACGATCTTCAAAGCCGCTGATCCGCTCGAAGCAATAATGTTGAAAGGTGATCTTGCCGAGTTCACCGTCATTGACACTGTCGAGGCCGATCTCGGCCTCATGCTTCACGACCTCGGCGACCTCCTCCTTGAGGCGGCGCTCGAACACCGCCTCGTCGACCACGATCGGCTCCTGCGGCCGCCAGACGGTAGCGTGGACGGCCTTCGAGGCGACCATGCGGGCGAGGTCTCGCGCCTTCGGCAGGGTGCCGGCATGGGTGGTCTTGATGCGATCAGTGGAACGGATCATGGCAGGGTCTCTTTCTTATCGTTCATTGCTCGGCGGCAGGAAGCCGAGCCGGTCTAGCGGAAAGGCATCGTCGATATCGGTGCGCCGCCATCGCATCTCGATCGGATGGGAGGCCTCGTAAAAAGCGGCCGCGAGCTGATATAGGCGGCGCTGCGGCGAGGCGAGGCGGCCGAGATCGCCGTGCGGGATAGCGGCAAAATAATCGAATACCGCCGGCATCCGCGGCAGCAGCGTCTCATAGAATTCGCGCACGGCGGCGAGATCGCTCGCGACGCGGTGCGTCTGGCGCGCGTGCTCGGTCGGCAGCGACCAGGCGGCGACCAGGGATTCGAGGTCGGCGAATTCTGCCGGCAACAGGGCTTCGCTCATGTCTCCCCCTTGCGGTGCTTAGGCGCGGCCGATCATATCGGCGGCGATGCGGTAATGGTGGAGGAGCGCCGATTCCTGGCGCGAGAGATAGGCCGCCGGCATCGCGCCCGACGACAGCGCCTCATATTGCGCCTCGAGGGTGTTGAGGTCCTCGCGCAACACCTCACGGCCACGGCTGCGGAAGAATTCCTGGGAGAGGCGCTCGGCCATGGACTTCGGCTTATAGGCGAAGGCCTCCTGCATCATCACGGTGCGGTCATGGGCGAGTGGCCAGAAGGAGAGGCACATATGCCAATACTGTCCCGTCAGGATCACCGTGTTGGGGAACAGTTCGATCACGTCGAACAGCCATTTTTCGGCGCGCGACGGATTGACCCCGGCGGGCAGGCCGTCATGCTGGAAGGTCGCGGCGGGCAGCATCTTGTGGCCGTGCCGCCAGGCAAGCGCCTCGGCCGGCGTCTCGTGATGGTCGGGATTGGCCGGCGCCGAATAGCGGGTGTAGTGCCGCATCAATTGCATATAGGGGCGGTGGCGCTGCGGGTTGCTCTTGCCGCCCTGATAATCCGGCACCGTGTTGTGGTGGATGTAGAGCGTGTGATAGCCCTCGGTAAAGGAATTGACGCCAAGGTTCCAGTTGCTGGCGAGCTCGACCGAATAGCTCGCGATCTTCTCATGCGCCTCGAAATAGCCGGGATACTGGTCCCACATGTCTTCGAGCCATTCGGCGAGTGTGGTCTGCGGCGCGAAATTGACGAAGACCAGATTGTGCCAGACCTCGCAAGCCACGGGGATCAGGCCGAGTTTTCCCTTGTCGAGGGCGGGAAACTGATGTTCGTCGGTGACGATGACGCACTCGCCCTGGTTCGAAAAGCCCCAGCCATGGAAGCCGCAGCGGATCGCGGGATTAGAGCCCGAGCCGCCGCGGATGAGCTTGTTGCCGCGATGGCGGCAGATATTGTGAAAGGCGCGGACCTTGTCGTCCTCGCCGCGCACGATGATGAGCGAGGCATTCAAAGTCGGCAGGTCGCGGACGAAATAGCTCCCCCTCTGCGTCAGTTCGCTCGCCTTGCCGATATAGAGCCAGGAGCGGCGGAAAATTTTCTCGCGCTCGACGGCGAAGCGTTCGGCCGTGACCTTGTCGGCCAGCGGCAACCAGGATTCGAGGCTCGCGGTATCGCCGCGAAATGCCGTTTCGAGATCGTCCATGGCCTTCCTCCAAACCGCGCGGCGCTATCCTATTATCTTTATC
This sequence comes from Allostellaceae bacterium, assembly GCA_050729815.1. Lineage (GTDB taxonomy): Bacteria > Pseudomonadota > Alphaproteobacteria > ATCC43930 > CGMCC-115725 > JAATGI01. Next base: position 2,300 of record JBOHLV010000203.1, on the reverse strand, counting down.
GCCGCCCGCGCAGCGAACCACGCCGGGCGCGGCGGTGTCAATCGCCGTAGGCACATGTCTCCATGTCGGATAATTTATCGCTCCATCGTTCCGCGCCAGCGCCGACCGATCAGCGAGATCACCTCAAGCGCCGCCTCGGCACCGTCGGATGCGCCCTTTTCGAAATCGCCCTCAACGCGGCCCATCTGATTGGTGACATGCGCCAGACACAGGACCGGCCGCTCGCGCGCTGTCGCAAAGGCGTAAAGCCCCGCCGCTTCCATTTCGACCGCCAGGATTCCGGCCGCACGGGCCGAAGCGATCGCGGCGGCGGTCTCGCGGAACGGTGCGTCCGTTGTCCAAGTCGGCCCGACCTGGACGGGAAGGCCGGCATCGCCGAGCGCCGCGCGCGCCAGGCGGATCAAAGCCTCATCGGCAAGACTGTAATCGGCAGGCGGAAGGTAATGGTAGCTCGTCCCTTCGTCGCGGAGCGCCCGATCGATGATGACAAAATAGGGTGGCGCCGCGCCCGGCAGTATCTGTCCGGCGGAGGTGACGCTGATGAGCAGTTGGCAGCCCGAGGCGAACAATTCTTCCGCCACCAGAACCGCGAATGCCGCACCCACCGCAAAGCCGACCACGCCGAGGCTTAGCCCGTCCAACCCAAAATGATGAAGCTCGGTGTGATAGCAGGCCCATGATACAAGCCGCTTGGCACGGCCTTGCGCCGCCAGATGGCGACCAATATCGCCATCGGGATCGAGGACGCAGATTTCGGGAACCAGCGCGTTGGGTAGCCCCTTCTGACGGCGTGCCTCGCGGAGCAGCGCGTCGGGGGTGAAGAGCGACGGCGCGGGGTGATCTTTCCGGCGCAGGATCGGCGGCGGTTCGGGGCTGGCCGCCATCGGTTTTGTCATGATGAACGCTCCTCCTCCCTCAAGAACGCGTCGACGATCGGGCATTCGGGAATGCGATTGCGCGAGCATTGCGCGGCCATATCGTCCATCACCTTCTGAAGGCGCCGCAGATCGGCGATCTTTTGACGAATCTCCGCAAGATGGTCCAGGACAAGGGTATGGATTTCGGCGCAGGTGTATTCGTGTCCGTCGACGACGCGCAGAAGCTCGCGAATTTCGCCGAGACTGAACCCGAGTTCCCGGCACCGCCGGACGAAGGCGAGACGCTTCAGATCGGTCGCATCGTATAGCCGATAGCCGCCGGGACTTCGATCGGGCGCCGGCATCACGCCGATCCGTTCATAATAGCGAATCGTTTCGATGTTGACGCCGGCGCGTTTTGACAGAGCGCCGATGGACAGCACATCCGTTGCTTTCATGACCTTCTCCCGACCCGCCTCTCGACCTTTCGAAAAATCTTCTTGAGCCTGTAGGGGCTACAGGGTCCAGGGTGGTGATCCATAGCGCCCCGGGTGAAAAACAGCATGCTCCAATTTCCGCCTTACCGCCTCAAGACCGGAGATAATCCATGAATTCCGTGTTACTTCGGGTGACGGGCATGATTTGCGCCGCCTGCGCGCAAAGGGTCGAGGCCGCGCTCAACGGGCTTCCGGGTGTCGAAGCCCAGGTCTCCTTTGATCGCAAGGTGGCCGAGATCCAAAGTGCCGATCGTGTCGATCTCGTCCGACTTATTGACGCCGTAAGACCACATGGGTATGGCCTGGAAAGGCTGACCGACGACCGCCTGCGGGGACAGAAGCCGCCGAGTGCTGGCGGCACGCATATTGCCATCGTCGGCAGCGGCGGCGCGGCCTTCGCGGCCGCGATTCGCGCGGCCGAGGCCGGCGCCCGCGTCACCATGATCGAACGCGGCGAAATGGTGGGCGGAACCTGCGTCAATACCGGTTGCGTGCCGTCAAAGATCACATTGCGGGCGGCGGAGATCCGGCATGGGCGCGCCCATCATCCGTTCGACGGGATCGCGCGAAGCGCGGAACCGATCGATCGTGCGTCCCTTCTCGCGCAACTCCGCGGCCGCGTCGACGCCTTGCGCAGCGCCAAATACGAAAAAATCATTGCCGACAATCCCGCCATCACGCTGCTGCGCGGCGAGGCGCGCTTCGCGGATCAAGAGACATTGGTCGTCAACGACCCCACCAGCGGCACGACGCGACTGACGCCGGATGGCATCCTGATCGCGGCCGGCGCGGCGGCGATGATCCCGCCGATTCCAGGCCTTGCGGACACCCGTGATTGGACTTCAAGCGATGCCTTGTTCGCGGAGACATTGCCAAAGGGCCTCATTGTCATTGGCTCCTCCTTCGTCGCCTTGGAGTTGGCGCAGGCCTATCGGCGTCTCGACGT
>JBOHLV010000202.1:0-7668 GCA_050729815.1 Allostellaceae bacterium | reverse complement strand
CGACGAAGCTCGCACCGAGCAACACCGCCATCTGGGCAAGATCGATCGGCGCGTCCGTATTGGTCGCGCCCTTCTTCGATTTCGAGCCCATGTCGGCGGTGGCCGAGAACTGGCCCTTGGTGAGGCCGTACACGCCGTTGTTCTCGACGATATAGGTCATATTGACGCCGCGGCGGATCGAATGCGCGAACTGGCCGATTCCGATCGAGGCGGAATCACCGTCGCCCGAAACGCCGAGATAGACGAGATCGCGATTGGCGAGATTGGCGCCGGTCAAGACCGACGGCATGCGGCCATGGACCGAGTTGAAACCGTGGCTCTGGCCAAGGAAATAGGTCGGCGTCTTCGAGGAACAGCCGATCCCGGAGAGCTTCGCGATGCGATGCGGTGGCAGCGAGAGCTCGAAACAGGCCTCGATGATCACGGCCGAGATCGAATCATGGCCGCATCCGGCGCATAGCGTCGAGATCGCGCCCTCGTAATCGCGACGGGTGAAGCCGAGCTCGTTGGTCGGCAGCTTCGGATGATGGAATTTCGGCTTTGCAATATAGGTCATGGCGCGGGCGCCTTCTTGCGGAACGGCGTGACATTGGCCGCGATCAGCTTTTCCGAGATCACCGCGATGATGAACCGCGCCGTGATCGGCGTGCCGTCATAATGCAGGATCGAGGTGAGCCGCGCGGGATCGATATCGCCTTCATTGACGAGGAGAAAACGGAGCTGGGCATCGCGATTCTGCTCGACGACGAATACCTGATCGTGGCCGCGAATGAAATCATAGGTCTCATCAGCGAAAGGAAAGCCTTTAAGGCGGAGTGCGTCGAGCTCTACCCCTTCGCCGTCTAGCACCTCGAGCGCTTCCTCCAGCGCCGGCGCGGTCGAGCCGAAATAGATGATTCCGGCCTTCGTCGGCTCCTTGCCCTGGCGTAACTCCGGCTTCGGCACCAATGCCTTCGCGGTCGCGAATTTCTTCAAGAGGCGGTCGACATTTTCGACATAGACCGGGCCCTCCTCGCTATAGCGCGCATAGCGGTCCTTGGTGGTGCCGCGGGTGAAGAAGGCGCCGCGTTCGGGATGCGTGCCCGGATATGTGCGATAGGGAATGCCGTCGCCATCGACATCGAGATAGCGGCCGAAATCCTGTCCCGCTTCCAGCATCTCCGCCGTCATCACCTTGCCGCGGTCCATCAGCCGCCCGTCATTCCATTGGAGCGGCGGCACCAGCGATTCGTTCATGCCGATATCGAGATCGAGCATGACGAAGATCGGCGTCTGCAAGCGGTCGGCGAGATCGAAGGCGAGGGCGCCCATCTCGAACGCTTCCTTGGGATCGGCCGGAAACAGCATGACGTGCTTGGTGTCGCCGTGGCTCGCATAGGCGCAGGAGAGAAGATCGGCCTGCTGCGTGCGGGTCGGCATGCCGGTCGAAGGCCCGCCGCGCTGAACATCGAAGATCACCGCCGGGATTTCGGCGAAATAGGCGAGGCCGAGGAATTCCTGCATCAGCGAGATACCGGGTCCGGCGGTCGCGGTGAAGGCGCGGGCGCCATTCCAGGCGGCGCCGATCACCATGCCGATCGAGGCGAGCTCGTCCTCCGCCTGGATGATGGCGAATCGATTCTTGCCCGTCTCGCGATCGACGCGATAGCGCCGGCAATGGCGCTGAAACGCCTCGGCCAGCGATGAGGATGGCGTGATCGGATACCACGCGGCGACCGTCGCGCCACCATAGACCGCGCCCAAGGCCGCGGCATTGTTGCCGTCGATGAAGATCTTGTCGCCAACGGCGTCGGCGCGCTCGACGCGAAGGCCGATCGGGCAGTCGAGATGTTGGAGCGCGTAATCGCGGCCCATATGGAGGGCGTGGAAGTTGGGCTCGATCAGCGTGTCCTTGCCCTTGAACTGCTCGGCGATGCGCTCCTCGACCGCCTTCGGATCCATGTCGAGGAGGGCCGACAGCGCGCCGACATAAACGATGTTCTTGAAGAGCTGGCGCTGGCGCACATCGGTATAGGCGCCGTTGACGATCTCGGTCAGCGGCATGCCGATGATGTTAATGTCCGGACGGAAGCGCGACCGCGGAATGGGCCGCGTCGAATCATAGAAGACATAGCCGCCGGGTTCGATCTCGGCGATGTCCTGGTCCCAGGTCTGGGGGTTCATCGGCACCATGAGATCGACGCCGCCGCGCCGCCCGCGATAGCCCTTGCCCGAGACGCGCACCTCGTACCAGGTCGGCAGGCCCTGAATGTTCGAGGGGAAGATGTTGCGCGTCGCCACCGGCACGCCCATGCGCAGGATCGATTTCGCGAACAGCAGGTTCGCTCTGGCCGATCCCGAACCGTTCACATTGGCGAATTTGACGACGATATCGTTGGTACTTGTTATTGCCTCAACCATGCGACGCGTTGCCCGCCTGCGCGGTCTCCAGATAGAATTTCTGCATGTCCCAGGCGCCGGTCGGACAGCGCTCGGCGCACAGCCCGCAATGGAGACAGACATCCTCGTCCTTGGCCATGATGCGGGCGGTCTTGAGCGGCGCCGAGACGTAAAGGTCCTGACCCCGGTTCAAGGCCGGCGCCTGGAGGTGGTGGCGCAACACCTCCTCCTCGCCATTGTCGGTGAAGGTGATGCAATCCATCGGGCAGATATCGACGCAGGCGTCGCACTCGATGCACAAGGGCGCCGTGAACACGGTCTCGACATCGCAATTGAAACAGCGTTCCGCCTCCTTGAAGGCGAGCTCATCGTCATAGCCAAGCTCGACCTCGAGCCGGATATCGCTGAGCGCGACCTCGAGCTCGCGCAGCGGCACGCGATAGCGCTTATCGGGCGCGATGTCGTTGTCATAGCTCCATTCGTGGATGCCCATCTTCTGGCTCGCCAGGGTGACGAGCGGTGGCGGGCGGTCGCCCACCTCCTCGCCGCGACACAATTTGTCGATCGAGATTGCGGCGTCGTGGCCATGGGCGACGGCCCAGATGATATTCTTCGGCCCGAACGCCGAATCGCCGCCGAAGAATACGGCGGGGATCGACGATTGCATTGTCTTCGGATCGAGCTTCGGCAGACCCCAGCGGTCGAATTCGAGGCCGATATCACGCTCGATCCAGGGAAAGGAGTTCTCCTGTCCGACCGCGACCAGGACATCGTCGCACGGCATCTCGACATCCGGCTCGCCGGTCGGAACGAGGGAGCGCCGGCCCTTGGCGTCATATTCCGCCCGCACCTTCTCGAACCGCATGCCTTCAAGCCGGCCGCGATCATGGAGGAATGCCTTCGGCACCAGGAAATTAAGGATCGGGATGCCTTCATGCTGGGCATCCTCCTTCTCCCAGGGCGAGGCCTTCATCTCGTCATAGCCGGAACGCACGATCACGGTGACACTCTCACCGCCCAAACGCTTCGAGGAACGGCAGCAATCCATCGCGGTGTTGCCGCCACCCAGGACGATAACGTGCTTACCGATGTGCGTCGTGTGCCCAAACGAGACACTCGACAGCCAGTCGATGCCGATATGGATATTGGCCGCGGCCTCCTTGCGGCCCGGAATGTCGAGTTCGCGCCCGCGCGGCGCGCCGGAGCCGACGAAGATCGCATCATAGCCTTCGGCGAGCAGCGCCTTCAGGCTGTCGATGCTTTGCCCCAGGCGCAATTCCATGCCGAGATCGGTAATGTAGCCGACCTCTTCGTCGATCACCGATACGGGCAAGCGGAATTTCGGAATCTGGCTGCGGATCATGCCGCCAGCCTGAGCATCGCCGTCGAACAGCACGCAATGATAGCCCAAGGGCGCGAGGTCGCGCGCCACGGTGAGCGAGGCGGGGCCGGCACCGACCAGTGCGATGCGCTTGCCGTTCTTCGTCGACGCTGGTTGCGGCAGCCGGGCGCGAATGTCGCCCTTCTGGTCGGCGGCAACGCGCTTCAACCGGCAGATCGCGACCGGCTCCTTCTCGACCCGGCCGCGGCGGCAGGCCGGCTCGCACGGCCGGTCACAGGTACGGCCGAGAATGCCGGGAAAGACATTGGATTCCCAATTGATCATGTAGGCGTCGGCATAGCGCCCAGCCGCGATCAGCCGGATATATTCCGGCACCGGCGTATGGGCCGGACACGCCCACTGGCAATCAACCACTTTGTGAAAGTAATCCGGGTTCGCGATGTCGGTCGGTTGCAACCCGCGTCTCCTCTAGGACGTCCGCCATGTACGCCGCGGCGCCGCGGTTAAGGACTTCCCTGCCGCAGTCGATCTCGTTTGGGCGTTAACCATGAGTCCCGATACCGGCGAATCCATCTTGACCATTTGATCAAGGTCGCCTGGGATAATACGGAATGGGCCACGCGTCCAGCGCGAAGCGGTATAGCGGGTGTGCATTTTGCGGTGGGATGGTAAATTGTGTGGGAATTTGCCCAATAGATCCCAATAGCCGATCCTTCGCCGGTCGAAACACACATTCTCATCATGATCCTGACAGAAATCCCCACCGCGGCGCTCCCGCATATGCTCAGCCGCTTTGCCGGCGCGCTCGATGATCGCCACGCCCGCGCCGCCTTCCGTCGCATCGCCGCCTCTGGCGCCGCGCGTGCCGCGGGCGCCAGAGCCGAAGCCCATCGCCTTGCAGCCGGGCGGCTCGGGCGCCGGCTCGGCATCGCCGTCCGGCCGGGTGCGCCGGCGCGCAGCTTCGGCTGGGACGGCCGCATCATGCGCGGCGGGACGGAGGCGTATGTCCTGCTCCACGAGATCGCGCATTGGCAATTGGCGAATGCGCGACGGCGACGCGCCTTTGAGTTCGCGCTCGGTCCCGGCCCCGAGACCGGACATCGTGCAGCGGCGGCCCGGGCGGCGCTGCTGACCGGCCTGCCGCGCGAGGGCGAAGAGGCTATGGCCTCGCTCCTCGGTATTCTCTGGGAGGTCGAGCTGCATCAGCCCGCGCTGGCCTCGTTGCTCGATCAGAACTGGCTCGAAGGTGCCGGCCGGCCCGGCGCCGCCCGCCATTTCGAGCGCGTGCTCGCCGCCCTTTATCGCCACGGGCTGGTCGATCGCCACGCCCGGCCGCGCCGATGCACCGTCCCCTACCCTTGCGCGGTCGGCCCGCCTTCCGTTAATGGTCATGGAACCAGGCGCGAGGATGGGACGCACCGCCGCTAGCAAATACGGAAGAGGCCAACGTTTCACCGGCAAAACCAGCGCCGGCGAGGCGTTGCGGCGGAGCATCGCCGTGAGCGAGGCCACGTTCCAACGGCTCGACGCTACCGCGGACGGGCTCGATACCGACGCCGTGCATCATTTCCGCACCGCGATCCGGCGTCTGCGCTCGCTCCTGTCCGCCTTCAAACCGTTGCTGCCGCCGGGCAAGCGCAAGACCCTGTCCCGGAAGCTCAAGCGGCTGTCCCAGCATTATGCCCAGCTCCGCGATTGGGACGTGCTGATCGCCGCCCTCACCAAAGGGGCAAGCGCCAGCGACCGGAAGAAATTCGCCGACGTTGCCGAAATGGCGAACGAGTGCCGCGCCACCGCGGCAGCGCGCCATCTGGTGCTTGCAGAGGACATTCGTGCCGTCACTGAGGCGCTCGCCGCGGCCGACTGGCTCGACGCGCCGTCCCCGGGCGAAACCGAATCCTGGAACCAGCCGATCGGCGATTTTGCCGCCGATCTCTTCGACCGGCAGCGCCGCAAGATGCGCAAGGGCGCGCGCGACCTCGATCTCGACGATCCCGCCTCGTTCCACCAGTTCCGCATCGCGGCGAAGAAGCACCGTTATGCCATCGAGTTCCTGACGCCGCTCTATGGCAAAAAGAAATCCAAGGACTATCTCGCGCGGGTCGTGGCGATCCAGGATGTGCTCGGCGACATGCGCGATGCCTTGACCGCGCGGAGCCTGGTGACGAAGCTGCGCCTGCCCGCGGCATCGCGCAGCCTCGGGGAGCGCTGGCTGGAGCGGCGCGGCGCCCGGTGCCGCAAGCGCTTTCCCGTCTGCGACCGGGCATTCCGCCGCAAGACGCCATTCTGGGAGCACTGATGTGGAGATCGAGATCTATGCCGACCTGGTATGCCCATGGTGCTTCATCGGCAAGCGCCGGCTCGAGCGCGCGGTCGCGATGCGCCCCGAAATCACGATCGGCAAGAGCTGGCGGCCCTATCGGCTCAATCCCGACCTGCCCGCGGGGGGCGTCCCCGCCGCCCAATTCTGGGCCGAGAAGTTCGGCAGTCCGACCCTGATCGAGGAGCGGCGCGCGGCGGTTCGCGACGCCGGCGCCTCGGTCGGGATCGCCTTCGCTTTCGAGCGCATCGGGCGCGAGCCTAACACCCTCGATGCCCACCGGATGGTCCGCTTCGCCGCGGCCCACGACCAGGCCGACGAGATGGCCGAGGCGCTGTTCGCGGCTCATTTCCTTGCCGGGCGCGACATCGGGGACGCGACGATGCTGACCGAGATCGCGGGCGAGATCGGTCTTGATGCGGGGGCCGTGCGCGATTTTCTTGCCGGTGATGGCGAGCGGAGCGCGGTCGCGGCCGCCGGCGAGGAAGCCCACCGGGTCGGCGTCACCGCCGTCCCGTGTTATGTCTTCGAGCGCCAATACGCGGTTGCGGGCGCGCAGGAGCCGGAATTCTTCCTGCCGATCTTCGATCTCGTCGCGAGCCGGCGCCAGGCCTGAAGTTTTTGGGTTGCGGCCGCCCCATTGACCGCCGATCCTTTAAGCAATGAGCATGAGCAACAGCTATCAACACATCATCAGTGCGTCGCGCGGGGTTCTGTTCTGGCTGCCTAACTGGGCCGCCGCCGCCATCATTCTCGCGCTTGTCTGCGTCGTCGCCTACCTCGTCCACGCCGTGGCGTTGCGCCTCGTCCGGCGCGCCCCGTTCGCACACCGTCCGGTTTCGGAGCGGCTCATCGCGCATGCCGCCAATCCGACGCGCTTTGCCTTCATCCTCATCGCCTTCGGCGCCGCCCTGCCGGCCTCGGGCCTCGGCTATGTCACGCAAGACAATTTGATCGCCCCACTATCGGCGCTGTTCATTCTGGTACTTGGCTGGGGATGCATCGCAGGCGTGGCGCTCGCCGCCGAACTCTATCTCGAGCGGATCGGCGACGGCTATGACAATGCGCTGACGCGCAAGCATGTGACCCAGGTCCGTCTCCTGCGCCGCACCGGGCAAATCATGATCGCCCTCATCGCGCTCGGCGCCGCGATGATGACGCTGCCGGGCGTGCGGCAATATGGCGTCAGCCTGTTCGCCTCGGCCGGTGCCGCCGGCATCGTGGTCGGCCTTGCCGCGCGACCGCTCCTGTCGAATCTCCTGGCCGGCATCCAGATCGCCCTGACCCAGCCGGTGAAGATCGAGGATTCGGTCGTCATCAACGGCGAATGGGGCTGGGTCGAGGACATTACCAGCACCTATCTCGTGGTGCGGATTTGGGATTTGCGGCGCCTCATCGTGCCGTTGAGCTGGTTCCTCGAGCAGCCGTTCCAGAACTGGACCCGACAGAGCTCCGCGATCATTGGCGGCGTTCATCTCTTCGTCGATTACCGCACGCCGATCGACGAAGTGCGCAAAGAGGTCGATCGCATCGTCCATGCGAGCCCGCTTTGGGACAAGAACGTCGTCAACGTTCAGGTCGTGGAAGCCACCGCCAATGCGATCCAGCTTCGGGTGCTGGCAACCGC
>JBOHLV010000201.1:0-29936 GCA_050729815.1 Allostellaceae bacterium | reverse complement strand
ATGCTGCCCTGCGCCGAGACCGCTTGCATGTTGCTCTGGGCGTTGCTCGCCAGCGGGCAGATCACGCTCCGCAAAGTCGACGGCTGGAGGACCCTGCAAGCCACTCCTGCCGAGCAAATTCTTGAGTTGGTCGCATGAGCCGATAACATCCACGCTGGAGATGACCGCCATCAACAATTTCCACCACCTTCGCGACGCGACCGCGGAACGGATGCGGGGTGACTCGGCATGGAATTTCGCGAAACTGCCGAAATCAATGTTCTGAAGCGCGGCGATATACTGGGCATGCTTCCCCTGGGGAAAGATCCATCCGTGATTGACTCGTTGTCGGTTATAAAAGACAATTCCCGTGATTGAGATTCGGCAGACTGACGTTTTTTCGGCTTGGTTTGCCGGTCTCCGTGATCGCCAGACACGGGCCCGTATTACGGTGCGCATTCGCCGTCTCTCGCTCGGCAATCCCGGAGATGTGAAGGCGGTGGGTGGCGGCGTGTCGGAGATGCGCATCGATTATGGTCCCGGCTATCGCGTCTATTTCGTGCGGCGCGGCGACACGGTCATGATCCTGTTATGCGGCGGCGACAAGCGGAGCCAGGATCGCGATATTGCGCGCGCGCAGGAACTGGCGCGGGAGATTTGACAGAGGAAGAGATGGTTCGCAAAACGACCCGTTGGGATGCCGCAAGCGGCCTGGATACCAAAGAGGACATTGCAGCCTATCTCGATGCCGTGCTGGAGGATGGCGATCCCGACTTGCTCAAGGCGGCGCTCGGCGACATTGCCCGTGCCAAGGGGATGACCGAAATCGCGCAGGCCGCCGGGCTCGGCCGCGCCAATCTTTACAAGGCGCTGTCGCCCGACGGCAATCCCGAGTTTGCGACCGTAGCAAGGGTGCTGAAGGCGCTCGGGCTGCGACTGTCAGTCGCTGCTTAACGCTGCAAGAACCGAGGACCATGACCATCGCCAGAAGACTGAAAGCCATCAACTCGATCGCCGAAATGCGCCGCGCCGCGCGGCGGACCCTGCCGCGCATGGTGTGGGATTATCTCGACGGCGGTGCCGGCACCGAAAGCACGCTGCGCGAGAATCGGGACGCGTTCGAGCGCGTCCGCCTTCTCTCCGCGGCGCCGGCCGATATCGCCAACCGCTCGCTGAAGACGACCCTCTTCGGCCGTGACTATGCGATGCCGGTGATCGTGGCGCCCTTGGGCCTCGCCTCGGCGTTCTGGGTGAAGGGCGAGCTTGCCCTGGCACGCGCCGCGGCCGCCCACGATATTCCCTGGGTGCTCTCCAACAACGCCAGCGTCATGCTCGACGAGGCGATGGCGGCGGGCAGCGGCGAGAAATGGTTCCAGCTCTATGTCCCGCCGAGCCGCGAGGCGACCGAGGAATGGGTGCGCTGCATCGCCGCCGCCGGTTTCGGGACGGTGGAGATCACGGTCGATACGCTGGTGCGGAGCCGGCGCCTGCGCGATATGCGGAACGGATTTTCGATGCCGTTCCGCTGGACGCCGCGGAAATTCCTCGATGTCGCGAGCCATCCCGACTGGGCACGGCGGATCGGCCCGCACGGCGCGCCGCACCCGGCCCTGATGTTCGCGGTGCCGTGGGGCGACGGCGCCGCCGAGATGGGCAATCGGCTGTCGCCCTCGATCGATTGGGATCTCCTGCGCTGGTTCCGCGACGCCTGGCACGGCCGGCTCATCGTCAAGGGACTGGCCGATCCGCGCCAGGGGCGGATCGCGCTCGAGGCGGGAATGGATGCGATCGTGATCTCGAACCATGGCGGCCGGCAGCTCGATGGCGCCGTCGCCACGATCGACATCCTGCCGGAATTCGTCGCCGCGGTCGGCGGCAAGCTGCCGATCCTGATCGATAGCGGCTTTCGCACCGGGGCCGATGTGGTGAAGGCGCTCGCCCTCGGCGCGTCGGCGGTGCAGATCGGCCGAGCCGCCGCCTATGGCCTCGCCGTCGCGGGCGAGGCGGGCGTTGCCCACGCGCTCCAGATTCTGCGCGCCGAGATCGACACCACAATGGCCTTGATGGGGATCACCCGGATCGGCGATCTTGATCCCAATCTGATCCGGTCAAGAGGAGGTGCGGCATGACCCATTCTTATCCCGCAATGTTCGATTTCGAGGGCTTCAACGCGCCCTCGCGGATCGAGGTCGATGTCTATGACCTTATCGTCGAGGGCCGGATCCCGGACGAGATCGTCGGCACTTGGTTCCGCGCCATCCCGGACCACCAGTTCCCGCCGAAATTCGCCGACGACACCTATCTCTCCGGCGACGGCATGGTGAGCGCGCTCAGGATCGGAAACGGCCACGCCGATTGGCAGCAGCGCTATGTCATGACCGAGCGGTTGAAGGACGACCGCGCGGCGCGGCGCGCGCTCCACGGCCTCTATCGCAACCCCTATACCGACGATCCCTCGGTCGCGGGGCATGACCGCACCGTCGCCAACACGACGCCGGTATGGCATGGCGGGCGGCTGCTTTTGACGAAGGAGGACGGCCTGCCCTATGAGGTCGATCCGATGACTCTCGAAACGAAGGGCCAGTTCAATTACGGCGGCCGGCTCCGGAGCCAGACCTTCACCGCGCATCCGCGACTCGATTACGACACCGGGGAGATGTTCTTCTTCGGCTATGAGGCCTCGGGCCTGGCGACGCGCGACGTCGCCTTCTGCATCGAGGACCGGAACGGCGAACTGATCCACGAGGAATGGTTCGAGGCGCCCTATGTCTCGCTGATGCACGATTTCCTCGTGACGAAGGAGCATATCGTCTTTCCGGTGTGGCCGATGACGTCGGATTTGGCGCGGCTCAAGGCCGGCGGCGCCCATTGGGTGTGGGAGCCGGAAAAGGGCAGCTATATCGGCATCATGCCGCGCCAGGGCAGCGTCAAGCACCTGCGCTGGTATCACCTCGAGCCGCGCAGCGCCTTCCATTACCTCAACGCCCATTCCGAGGGCAGCCGCGTCCATATCGATTTCGCACCCGGTAAGGTCGTCGGCTTTCCCTTCATCCAGAAAGCCTCCGGCATCCGCGTTCCGCCCGAAAAGATGGGGGGACGCGGCCTCGTGCGCTGGACCTTCGATCTCGCGAAACCCGGCGACACGTTCGAGGAGAGCGTGATCGGCCCCGGCGGCGACATGCCCGCGGTCGCGATCAGGGACCAGATGAAGGATTACGAAATCGGCTACTACCAGACCTATTTTCCGCAAAATGGCCCGCCGCATATTGCCGGGCCGGTCGGCGCCGGCTTCAACACGGTTTGCCGGATCGAGGTCAAGACCGGCAAGCTCGGCACCTATGCGCCCGGCCCCGAGGACACGGTCCAGGAACATGTCCATATCGCCTCGAAGACGCCAGGGCATGAGGGCTATCTGCTGTTCGTGGTCGATCTCCACGACCGGATGGGTTCCGAGATCCAGCTTCTCGAGGCCGGCAAGATCGAGAGCGGCCCGATCGCCCGGATCGAGATGCCGTTCCGGCTGCGCTGTCAGGTTCATGGCAACTGGGTCCCGGCATCTGCGGCATAACGGCAACAGGTAGAAGGGCGCCGGCGATTACCCCTTCAGGAAGCGCTCGCTTCCGCGGCGACGATGGGCTAAGAACACCGCCTGCTCCATGACTGGTATCTCGCCGATGTCGAAGCCGTTGCGCCGGGTCATTCCCGCGATTCTGCCGCTATGCCTGTTGTTGCTCGCCGCCTGCTCGACGGCGGGTGCGAGCGGCCCGGTTCCCAGCCGGGCCAATGATTCGAATCTCACCCTCATCCGCCATGTAATGGCGGAGGTCGAGAACGATTATGTCGTCCCAGTGACGGCGCGCAAGCTGACCGGCTATAGCCTCAAAGGCATGCTGTCGCGGCTCGATCCGCATTCGGAATATCTCGACGAGACGGAATATCAGGAGCTGATCTCCGACAGCGAGGGCGAGTTCGCCGGCATCGGCATCGAGATCAGCCGTGGCGACCACCGGCTGCGCATCATCTCGCCGATCGACGACACGCCGGCGGCCAATGCGGGCCTGCGCGCCGGTGACATCATCGCGCGCATCAACGGTGAGCCGACCGACGACATGACGCTCCACGACGCGGTCGTGAAATTGCGCGGTCCCGTGGGCAGCGCCGTCACCATCACCATCGCGCGTGACAACAAGAAGCCGTTCGACGTGACCCTGACCCGGGCGATCATTCGGGTCGTCTCGGTGAAGTCCAAGCTCGAGCCGGGGCGGATCGGCTATCTGAGGATCGCCAGCTTCGGCGAGCATACCGACACCGAGTTCCTGGCCGCGCTTCATCGGCTGCGGCGCAAGGCCGGCGGGCATCTCCACGGCTTCGTGCTCGATCTGAGGAACGATCCGGGCGGGCTGCTCGACACCGCGGTCGATGTTGCGGGCGATTTCCTCGACGGCGGTGTCGTAGTGTCGACGCGAGGCCGGCACGCCGACGATGACGAGACCTTCACCGCGCCGAAGCATGGCGACCGGCTGCCGCGCGTGCCGGTGGTCGTGCTGATCAACGGCGCCTCGGCCTCGGCCTCGGAGATCGTGGCGGGCGCGCTCCACGATCGCCACCGCGCCACCCTGCTCGGCACCCGCAGCTTCGGCAAAGGCTCAGTGCAGACCATCATCCCGCTCGACGGCAAGGGCGCGCTGCGCCTCACCACCGCCCGCTATTACACGCCGTCGGGCGCCTCGATCCAGGGCGAAGGCATCATCCCCGACATCGTCGTGCTGCCGGAAAAGGACGCGACCAACATCCATGAAGAGATCGTGCATGAGGACAATCTGCCGGGTGCCCTCAAGAACAACACATTGCTCAAAGGGTTGGCGAAGCCGTCCTCGAGCGATGATGGCATCGCGATCGAGACCAAACTGATCGGCACCGCCAAGGATAACCAGCTCAAGGCCGCGCTCGAGATCCTGCGCCGGGATGAGGCCAGGCGTCACCGCTCCTCGGAGCGGCATCGGCGCGCCGGTCGTCACGCCGCATGATGACGACGGTGGTGGTGGTGGTGGTGGTGGTTAGTTAGGTCCGATCCGCTTCGGCGGCAGCCACACGGTAACGGTGGTGCCGGCACCCGGCGTGCTGGCAATATCGAGCCGGCCGCCATGGAGTTCGGTCATTGAGCGGGCCAGCGGCAAGCCGAGCCCGGTGCCCTGATAGCTGCGGGCGAGCGAGGAATCGATCTGGCCGAACGGGGTCAGCGCGGTCTCGATATCCTCGGCCGCAATGCCGATGCCGGTATCGGCGACGACGAAGCGGAAGCCGTCCTTGTCGGCCTCGACGCGGATTTCAACCTTGCCGCCCGCGGGCGTGAACTTCACCGCGTTCGAGCTCAAATTGAGTAGAATCTGCTTGAGCCGCCGACCGTCGGCATGAAGCCGCGGCAAGTCGGGCGGTATCCGCATCTCGATCTCGATCCCGCCCGCCACCGCCCGGTCACGCACGAGACGCAGGCAGGATTCCAGTACCTCGGGCACGTCGACGGTTTCCTCGGCGAGCTCGGTTTTGTTGTTCTCGATCTTGGCGATGTCGAGCACGTCGTTGATGAGATTGAGGAGATGCTGGCCACTTTGGTGAATATCCTGGGCGTATTCAACGTATCGGTCTTGGCCCAGGGGGCCGAAAAGCTGCTTCGCCAGAATGTCGGAGAAGCCGATGACGGCGTTCAGGGGCGTGCGCAGCTCATGGCTCATATTGGCGAGGAAGTCGGTCTTCGAGCGGCTTGCGATCTCGGCATCCTCCTTGGCCCGTCGCAGCGCCGTCTCGCCCTCCTTGCGCGCGGTGACGTCGCCATAGGTGATGACCGAGCCGCCTTGGGGCATCACGCGGCGGCGGCGCTCGATCACCCGGCCGTCGGGGCGATAGCGGTCCAGCACCGGCACCGGTTTGCCTTCGAGCTCGATGAGCCGCGCCGCCAGCTCGATCTCGACGCGGTCGGCCGGCGTGCCCGCAGCCTCGATGAAATAGCGCAGAATCTCGACGAAGGGCCGACCCACGCGAAGCACGTCGGGCGGCAACGCGAACATGTCGGTAAGACGATTGTTCCACAGCTTGGCGCGATACTCGCCATCGACCACGATGAGGCCTTGATCCATATTGTCGAGCGTGGCGGCGAGCAGCGCGCCTTTTTCCGCCAGCTCGTCCTCGTGACGCTTCGCCTCGGTCACGTCGGCATAGGTGACGACCATGCCGCCATCGGGCATCGGTCGGCTGCGCCGTTCGAGGACCCGGCCATTTCCCTCCGACGGGGTCAGGGTACGGAATTGGCCAAGACGGAACTCCTCGACCCGGCGGGCGATTTTCTCCTCGGAAGCTTCGGGGGTGCGGCCGCCTCCGCTCGACAGCGTCTTCACGAACTCGGTGGCCGTCATGCCGACCCGGAAAATGTCGCGCGGAAGATCCAACAAATCCGCCAGATGACGATTCCAGATTTGTACCTGCATATCAGCATCGAACACGACGAGGCCCTGATCCATGTTTTCGAGCGTTGCGGTCAAGAGCGTGCTCTTTTCGGCGATTTCGTGCTCGCGCTGGGTGGCCTCGGTAATGTCCCTATAGACGAGGACGACCCCGCCATCGGGCAGGCCGCGCCGACACCGTTCGATCACCCGTCCGCCGAAGAGATGCGGCGGCAGGGTGATGACATGGTCGCGGCTGAAATCCTTGACGCGTGCCGCCACCATCGCCGCCACCTTCTCCGGCGGCAAGCCCTCCCGGTGGCGGAAATCGGTGATCAGATCCGTCAGATGGACCCCCGGCCGGCGTAGTTCTGGCGGGATGCGGAGAAGCTCGACGGCGCGCTCATTCCACACCCGAAGGCGCAGATCCGCGTCCAGGACCAGAATGCCCTGCTCGATATTGGCCAGCGTTCCGGTCAGGAAGGCGCGTTGCTGCTCGACCTCGCGCTCGCGCTCGACGGCGCCAGTAATGTCGGTATAGGTGCGGATGACATGGCCGCTCGGCATGCGGTTGGCATGGCAATCGATCAGCATGCCGTTGCGCCGGCGCCGGGTGTCGCCGCCGCCGCGCATCTGGCCGAAGCGCTGCGTCGTCAGCTCCTCGACATCGCCGGTGCCGTATTCGCCAGCCTCGGCCGCGGCACGGATCAGCTCGATGCCCGGCATGCCGGTCCGGATTGTCCGCACCTCGATGCCGTTGAGCGCCAGAAAGCGGTCGTTCCACATCACCACCGCGCCGTCGGCGTCGGTGACGAGGAAGCCCTGATGCATATTGTCCAGCGCCGCGCGCAGCAGCGCATTGGCCTCGGCGAGCGCGGCCTCACGGCGACGTGGCGCGCTATCCGCCCGCCGCGATGCGGATTTCCGTTTCGCTCCGCCGTGAACCGGCGCGATTTTGGTCTGCGCCACTGGCATGCTCCTCGACAAACACGTCCGGCCGGGGCCGGGAAAATCGAGGCATCATCGCGCTTGCTTGGTTAAAAACTCGTCAACTATGGCTCGATGGCGGACAGCGGCCTTATTTGGCGCGCGGCAGCATCGGCCCCAAGGGCCGGCCGCCGAAGATATGAACGTGGAGATGCGGCACCTCCTGAAGGGCATTGGCGCCGTTGTTGGCGAGAAGGCGAAAGCCGTCCTGGCCGACGCCGAGCAGCGCCGCCGTCTTGCCGACGGCGCGGAAGAAACCCGTGATCTCGGCATCGCTCGCGGTGGCGGCGAAATCCTCGAACGCGATATAGGCGCCCTTCGGAATCACGAGAGCGTGGACCGGCGCCAGGGGATGGATGTCGTGAAAGGCGAGGGCGAATTCGTCCTCATAGATTCTCTTTGCCGGAAGCTCGCCGCGCAGGATGCGGGCGAAGATGTTGCTCGGATCATAGGCCATTGCCGGCTCCCTCCCTATTTGGGCCGTGACGCCTTCTCGGCGAGGCCCGAGACGCCGCGCCGCGCCGCCAGCTTGCGCCAGACCTCGTCCGGGCTGACACCTGCCGCCGCCCACAAGACGAGCAGATGATAGAGGAGATCGGCGCTTTCGGCGGCGAGCCGGTCGGGGTCCGCCCGCACCGCCTCGATCACGGTTTCGATTGCCTCTTCGCCGAGCTTCTTCGCGATCATGGGCGCGCCCTCGGCCAGCAGCTTCGCGGTATAGGATTGCGCGGGATCGGCGCCCTTGCGCGATCGGATCACCGCGAAAAGCTCATCCAGGGTCCTGCCGTCGGGCGCCGCCATGCCTTCCCGCTAGCAGATTTCGCGCACCATGTCACCTTGGGCCGGCAGCGCCTTTCCATTTGCGGCGCCTTCGTCTATCCCTTTCCAACGAAGCCACCGCCATGCACGATCCCGTCCTTCCCCCCGACCTCACCCCCGACGATGCCGCCATCGAGGCGGGCCGGCGGCTGTTCGCCGGCGCCTGCGAATTCCGGGCCGGTGCCGCGCGCGAGGCCATGCTGCCGCCGCCGACCCTGCCCGAGATCGCGGTGGCCGGGCGGTCCAATGTCGGCAAATCGAGCCTCCTCAACGCGCTTACCGGGCGACGCGCGCTCGCCCGCGTGTCGATCACGCCGGGCCGGACGCGACAGATCAATTTCTTTGAACTAGGCGGCAAACTGATGCTGGTCGATCTGCCGGGCTATGGCTATGCCCGGGCGGGGAAGCGCGAGATCGCCAATTGGAACCGCCTCATCGAACATTATCTGAAAGGCCGCACGGCGCTCCATCGCGTGCTGCTCCTCATCGATGCCCGGCACGGCATCAAGCCCACCGACCAGCCGGTGCTGCGGCTTCTCGACGCGGCGGCGCAATCCTATGCCGTGGTGCTGACCAAATGCGACGAGGTCGAGGACGCGGCCCTCGCCCGGCTCGCCGCCCTGATGATGGCCGAGCTATCCCGCCACGCCGCCGCCTATCCCGCGCTCTACCTGACGAGCGCGCGGCACGGCACCGGCATCGCCGAGCTGCGCGCCGCGCTCGCCGAACTGGCGATGCCAGGCGATGGCCGCTAGATTGGCGCCGCCATGCCTCAAAAGCCCGCGACGATCGACCCCTTGAGCAAGGCCGCGACCCTCGCGGCCGCGTTGCCGTATCTGAAACGCTATGCCGGCAAGACCATCGTGGTGAAATATGGCGGCCACGCGATGGGCGAGGCGGGGCTCGCCCAGCTCTTCGCCTCCGATATCGTCCTCTTGAAGCAGGTCGGCATCAATCCCGTCGTGGTCCATGGCGGCGGGCCGCAGATCGGCGCGATGCTGGAGCGCTTGAAGATCAAATCCTCCTTCATCGACGGCCTGCGCGTCACCGACCAGGCGACGGTCGAGATCGTCGAGATGGTGCTGTCCGGTTCCATCAACAAGGAGATCGCGGCCGCGATCAACGCCGCCGGCGGCCGCGCGATCGGCCTTTCCGGCAAGGATGCGAACCTCATCCGCGCGCGCCAGTTAGAGCGCCGGAAGAAAGACCCCGACAGCAATATCGAGAAATTGCTCGATCTCGGCTTCGTCGGCGAGCCCTCGCATGTCGATGGCGAGGTGCTGGCGACGCTGATCCGATCCGACGTCATTCCGGTGATCGCGCCGATCGGGGTCGGCGACCATGGCGAGACCTTCAACATCAATGCCGATACCGCGGCCGGTGCCGTGGCGGCGGCGATGGCGGCGAGCCGGCTCCTGCTCCTCACCGACGTCATCGGCGTGCTCGACAAGGAAAAGCGGCTGGTCTCCGACCTCGCCGTGAGCGAAGCGCGGGCGCTCATCGCCGACGGCACCATTTCGGGCGGCATGATCCCCAAGATCGAGACCTGCATCGATGCCGTCCTGGGCGGGGTCGAGGCCGCGGTCATCATTGACGGAAGGGTGCCGCACGCGATCCTGTTGGAGCTGTTCGCCGAAGGCGCCGGCACCCTCATCCGTCGGCAACGGACCAAACCCGCCGAGGAACCGCCGGCCTAGCTACGCGCTCATGCCGCCATCGACCATCAAGAGCGAACCCGTGGTGAAGCTGCTCTGGTCGGAGGCAAGGAACAGGGCGGCACGCGCGATCTCCTTGGGATCGGCATGGCGATGAAGCGGGATCAGCTCGTTGAAGAGTTGGGTCGCGTCGCGGCCGACGACCGGGCTCAACTCGCGCTCGACCGTCGCCTGGAACTCGTTGTCGACGGGCCCCGGATGGAGGGTATTGACGCGGATGCGGCGCGCCGCCGCCTCTTTCGCGACCGCGCGCATCAACCCGACCTGGGCATGCTTCGCGGTGATGTAGCCATAAGGCCCGGCATCGCCGCGCACGCCGGCGATGCTCGAGGTGATGATGATGCTACCGCCGTCATTCACCTGTGCCAGACCGTATTTGCAGGCGAGAAACGCGCCGCGGACATGCACCGCCAGCACCGCGTCGAACACCTCCTCGGGATAGTCGGCGATCGGCTTGATGGCGCCGAGATTGCCGGCATTGCTCATCAGCACGTCGATCTTGCCGAAGCGCGCGACGGTGTCGGCGATGTAGCCGCGGACATCATCGCTCTTCGTCACATCGGCGACCCTGGTCGCGAGGCGATCGGGATCCAGGCCCACGGCCGCGCGGCGCAGATCATCCGACCGTTGATCGACCAGCATCACCCGCGCGCCCTCCTCTAGGAATAGTCGCGCGGTCGCGAGGCCGATGCTGCCGGCGCCGCCGGTGACGATCGCCACCTTGCCGTCCAATTGGCCCATGCTGTTCCTCCCTCAATCTTTTTGTTCGCGCCGCCTTCTTGACCGCGCCGGCGCAGCTTGTCGCGAAAGGCAATGACAAGGCAAGGCCGCCATGTCGCATTGAAGGAACATGCGTGCCTCTTCGGCTTGACTTTTGGTGCCGCCTGCTTTCTGGTTTGGGTATCCGAGTGAACAAATCAAGCGGGCGGCTGTTGCGCGCCCTGAAGGAAGGTCCACGCCATGAAGGTCTTTGTTTTCGACCTCGTTCCCTACGGCAAGCATTTCGACAAGATCGTGGACCATGGCCACCTGCCCTACCCGATGACGAAGAAACATTTCGAGCCCAAGGTCGCGGTCCAGACCTATCGCGAACATCTCGAAGCCTGGGTCGAACTCGAGCGCTTGGGCTATGACGGCGTGGCCTTCAACGAGCATCACGCGACGCCCTACGGCCTCATGAATTCACCGAACCTGCTCGCGGCCTCGGTCGCACAGCGCACCAAGAAGCTTCAGCTCCTGATGTATGGCAATCTCTTGCCGCTTCACGATCCCTTGCGCCTTGCCGAGGAGATCGCGATGCTCGATTGCCTCTCCGACGGCCGGATCATCTGTGGCGTCGCCCGCGGCGCGCCGCGCGAATATCGCATCCTGAATGTGTCGCTCGACGAATCGCGCGCCCGGTTCGATGAAGTCTATGAGATCATGCATCGCGCCTGGACCGAGGAGAGTTTTTCCTTCGACGGCAAGTTCTATCATTACAAGAACGTCGCCTGCTGGCCGCGCCCGGTGCAGCAGCCGCAGCCGCAGGTCTGGATTCCGATCACCAGTTCCCGAGATTCGATCGAATGGGCGGCGGCGAACGACGCCTGCATCACGCCGGGCATGCCGGGGCCGGCGCGCGAAGACACGATCCGCTATTATGCCGAATGTCTTGCGAAGCGTGGCAAGCGCGTCACGCCGGGCCATCTCAACATCATGGTCGAGGCCTATGTCGCCGATTCGAAGCAGCAGGCGATCGACGAATACGCGCCCTATGCGCTCTATTTCCACACGCTCTTCAATTACGACCATGTGCCGATGAGCACGGTGGGCGGCTATTTCCAGAAGGGCGCGGCCGACCATCTGCGCCAGGAGCTGCGCGCCGGCGCGCATGACGACAGCGCGCGCCTGCGCGAGACGACGATGGAAGATGTCTTGCGTCAGGCCGAGATGAGCGCCTGGGGCACGCCCCAGGAGGTCGCGGACAAGATCATCGCCGAGGCGGAGCATGCCGGGGCCGGCACCGTGCTGGTCAACATGAATCGCGGTGCCTTGCCGCAGGAAATGTTCCTGAAGCAGATTCATCGCTTCGGTACCGAGGTGCTGCCGAAACTTCAGGCGCACGGCATCAATCGCGTGCCCTTCGCCGAGGCTGCCGCCGCCTAAGCCAGCGCCGCACGCCCGCGTTTGAGGTGCGGCGGAATGAGACTTGGGATCGCGCGGCAGGCGGCTATATTGGCTTCAACCCACGCGGGAGACGAGATGCCATGACCGAGGATCCGCGCGCCGCGCCATGGAATGAACGCTATCGCACCGACGAATATATTTTCGGCGAGGCGCCGAACCGCTTCCTCGAATCGCAGGCGGCGCTCCTGAAGCCGGGCGCCAAGGCACTCGCCGTTGCCGACGGCGAGGGCCGGAACGGCGTCTTCCTGGCAAGACAAGGGCTCGATGTCCTCTCGGTCGATTTCTCGCCAGTCGCGCTGCAAAAACTCCAGAAGCTCGCCTGGCGCGCCGGAGTTCGGATCGCGAGCGAAGAGGCCGAGCTCCTCACCTGGGATTGGGGCGAGGCGCGGTTCGACGTCATCGTCGCCATCTTCATCCAGTTCGGTCCGGCCGATCGCGAGATTTTCTTCAGAAAGCTGAAAGACGCGCTGCAACCCGACGGGATCGCGATCCTGGAGGCCTATACCCCGAACCAGGTCCAATACCGCACCGGCGGCCCGCCAATGCTCGATCACCTCTATACCGGCGAGATGCTGCGCCAGATTTTCGCCGGCTATGACATCCTCCATCTTGAGGAGCATGAGGCGGAGATGCGCGAGGGCACGCGCCATCGCGGCAGGTCGGCCCTCGTCGACCTCGTGGCGCGCAAGCCCGCGGCGACGCACTGACGGGCGTGAGAAGCCTATTCGCCCCGATCGGGCTTTATCGGCCGGGTCAGCGCTTCGAGCTGCCTTTGAAGCTGATCGAGGCGGTCGTTGAGGTCGCGGATGGTGCCGACATCGGCCGGCGGGTTCGCCGGCGATTCGGCCGGGGCGGGACCGGTCGTGGCGCCGGGCTGCGTCGGAAACGGCGAGAACATCTTCATCGTCTTCTCGAACAACGCGAGATTCTGCTTGCCCATCTGCTCCAAGGGGCCGAACGGAAACAGACCGCCGAACGCGTCCTGAAGGCTTTTGCGCATCTGGTCCTGATTGCTGGTGAAGCTCGCCATCGCCTGGTCGAGATAGCGCGGCACCAGCCATTGCATACTGTCGCCATAGAGCGAGATGAGCTGGCGCAGGAACCCGATCGGCAGCAGGTTCTGGCCTTTTTGTTCTTCCTCGACAATGATTTGCGTGAGGACGGCGCGGGTCAGCTCCTCGCCGGTCTTGGCGTCATGGACGACGAACTCGCTGCCCGCCTTTACCATCTTCGACAGATCGTCCAGCGTCACATAGGAGCTGGTCGCGGTATTGTAGAGCCGGCGGTTGGCGTATTTCTTGATGATGATCGGCGCCTTGCCGGATTCCCTGTCGCCAAGCTTGGCGGCGGACGCGGTTTCACTCATGCTGATGCTCCACTTTGCTGCGCAGCATAACAGATGATCGCAGCGCAAAACAGAGCAAGACTGGTTTCGCATCCGCCGGCAGCCCGCTATGATGCGGTGCATGACCGACCCGCGCGAACCGGAGCCCCCCGACTTGGCCGCGCTAGCGAAGAGGTTCCTCGATCTGTGGCAGGAAGAGATGACCCAACTCGCGGCCGATCCCGAACTCGCCCACAGCATCAGCCGCTTCCTCAAGGCGCTGCCGCCAGGCCTGCCGTTCTGGCCGGGCTTCGGTGAGCGCGCGGAAGGCGGCGCCGGCGGCGCGGATCGGGCCGCGGCCGCTGCCGCTTCATCTCACGAGCGCGGCCAGCATCTGGACGAGTTCGCATCTCGCCTCGATGCTGTCGAGAAACGGCTCGCTCGCTTGGAGGCCGGCACTCGCACCGGCGGCGGCGGCGCTCGAAAAAAGCCTAAAAAGCGTCCCGCCTGAGGATTTCGCTGCCGCCCTCAACCGCGAGATCGCGATCCGGACTGACGCCTTCCTCGGCGGAATCGCACGTTATCGCCATCACCCCGACCACCGCGACCTCGATGAGCCGCCGGTGCTGTTCGCCGACGGCACGACGCGGCTCCTCGATTACCGGCCGGAAGGCGGCGCGCCGGTGCTAGTGGTGCCGTCGCTCATCAACCGGGCCTATGTGCTCGACCTCCTGCCGGAAGCGAGCCTGATGGGCCATCTGGCCGCGGCCGGCCTCCGGCCACTGCTGGTCGATTGGGGCCAGCCGGGCGAGGCGGAGCGGCAATTCGACCTCAGCCGCTATGTCGCGGGCCGGCTCGAAGCGATCGCGCGCGCAGCAGTGCGCGAAACCGGAAAGAAGCTCGCGGTCCTCGGCTACTGCATGGGCGGGCTTCTCGCCGTGGCACTGGCGCAGCGGCGGCCGGATCTGATCTCGGCCCTCGTCGCCATGGCGACGCCCTGGGACTTCCATGCCGAGCGCGCGGCAGAGGCAAGACTCCTCGGCAGCCTGGCGCCCGCGCTGGTCCAGAGCTTTGCGCCCCTGAGCGAGGTGCCGGTCGATGTTCTTCAAATGTTCTTTCTCGCCAACGACCCCCTGACCGCGGCGCGGAAGTTTATCGGCTTCGCCGCGATCCCGGCGGGAAGCGCGGCCGATCGGCGCTTCGTCGCACTCGAAGACTGGCTCAATGACGGCGTACCGCTGGCGCTTCCCGTCGCGACGGAGGTGCTGGGCGGATGGTATGGCGACAACCGCCCCGGCAAGGGACAATGGCGGATCGCCGGCCGGCCGGTGATCCCGGAAGAGGTTGAGGCGCCGAGTCTCGTCCTGGTGCCGCGGCAGGACCGCATCGTGCCGCCGCTTACCGCCGCGGCGCTGGCGGAGCACCTCATCGACGCGACCCGGCTTGATCCGCCCTTGGGCCATGTCGGCATGGTGGTGGGCCAGGCCGCGCCCGAGGCGGTATGGCGGCCGCTCGCCCGGTGGCTCGGCGCCCACGCGGCATGATCCTCGACGCCAGCGCCATCGCATGCCGGCCAGCCGGACGGATGCGCACGACTTGATCGTAGTGCCCTTGCGATGCTACGAATCGGCGACGGCGATGGGAGGGGTCAGGCAAATGGTGCGCACCATCATCATCGAGGACGAGCCGATGGTGGCAATGCTGATCGAGGAATTCCTCTGCGAGGAGGGGTTCGAGATCACGGGCCGTGCCGGGTCGCTCGACGAGGCGGACCGGCTGATCGCGGCCTGTCCCTGCGATGTCGTCGTGCTCGACGTCAATCTTCATGGCAAGAGCGTCGCCTCTCTCGCCATGGCGCTGCGCGAGCGGGGCATCCCGTTCCTGTTCATCACCGGCTATGGCCGCGCCCGTTTGCCGGAAACGTTCCTTGATGCGCCGCTGCTTTCGAAGCCGTTCAAGGCCGAGCAGTTGATCCGCGCGGTGCGTCAGCTTCTGCCCGCGGCCTGAGCCAGGATCGGGACGAAGACGGCGGGATCGACATTGCCGCCCGAGGCGATGACACAGACGGCATGATTGTCGCCGGGGATGCGGCCGGCCAAGGCGGCGGCCAGTGCAACGGCGCCCGAAGGCTCCAGCACGATCTTCAATTCCGCGAACGCGACCCGCATCGCGTGGCGCGCCTCGTCATCACTGACCACAAGGCCGCCCGCCAGGAGGCGGCGGTTGATCTCGAATGTGATCTCGCCCGGCATCGGCCCGAGAAGCGCATCGCAGATGGAATGCGCCGGCGGCGGATTGGCGACGCGCCGGCCTTCGGCCAGTGAGCGGGCGTGATCGTCGAGCCCGATCGGCTCGGCCGAATAGACCCGGGTCGCCGGGCTCAAATTTTCGGCGGCGAGAGCCGCGCCGGCAACGAGACCGCCGCCCGAAGCCGGCGCCACCAGCGCATCGAACTGGGTGGCGTGGAACGCAGCCGCATCCGCGATCGCCTCCATCGCCACCGTGCCCTGGCCGGCGATGATGAAGGGATCGTCATAGGGCGGGACCAGCGTCGCGCCGCGCTCGGCGGCGAGGCGGGCGGCGATTTCCTCGCGGCTTTCGCCCGCGCGGTCATAGAGCACTATCTCGGCGCCATGCGCGCGGGTGCGGGTCAGCTTGATCGCCGGGGCATCCCGTGGCATCACGATGGTGGCGGGAATGCCGAGGAGCCGGGCCGCCGCGGCGACGCCCTGGGCATGATTGCCGGAGGAATAGGCCACCACCCCGCATTGCCGCGCCGCCGCGGCGAGCAACGACAGCCGGTTGAAGGCGCCGCGGAACTTGAAGGAGCCGGTGCGCTGCAGGCATTCCGCCTTGACGAACAGGCGAAAACCGAGCCGGGCGCTCAATAGCGGCGCTTCCAGGAGCGGCGTGCGGACCGCTCGGCCTTGGAGCCTTTCGGACGCTGCCGCGATCTCGGCGAAGCCCGGAGTTTCCGTGGATTTCTCGGACAAAAGCCGAATCTCCTGCCCTTGCGACGCAATCACCCTCGCCATATATAACCTTGGCGCGCCGTACGCGACGCGCAGAATCTTTTCCAATGGGGTGTCGCACGGTGCCGCCAGGGCCGGCGCGCCTGCTTAAAAGAGGGTGGACATGGCAAAAGTCATCGGTATCGATCTTGGCACGACGAATTCCTGCATCGCCGTGATGGAAGGCAAGAACGCCAAGGTAATCGAAAACAGCGAGGGCGGACGCACCACCCCCTCGATGGTGGCCTTCACCGATTCCGGCGAGCGGCTGGTCGGCCAGCCGGCGAAGCGCCAGGCGGTCACCAATCCCGAGAACACGTTCTATGGCCTCAAGCGCCTGATCGGCCGGCGCATGAACGATCCGATGGTCAAGAAGGAGATGGATCTCGTCCCCTTCAAGGTGATCGGGGGCGACAATGGCGATGCCTGGGTCGAGAGCCGTGGCACGAAATACGCGCCCTCGCAGATCAGCGCCTTCGTTCTCGGCAAGATGAAAGAGACCGCCGAGGCCTATCTCGGTGAGCCGGTGACCGAAGCGGTCATTACGGTTCCCGCCTATTTCAACGACAGCCAGCGCCAGGCGACCAAGGATGCCGGCAGGATCGCCGGCCTCGAAGTCTTGCGCATCATCAACGAGCCAACCGCCGCCGCGCTGGCTTATGGGCTCGAGCGGAAGGGCGCGGGCACCATCGCGGTCTATGATCTGGGCGGCGGCACCTTCGACGTCTCGGTCCTCGAGATCGGCGACGGCGTGTTCGAGGTGAAGTCGACCAACGGCGACACGTTTCTTGGCGGCGAGGATTTCGACAGCCGCATCATCGACTACCTCGCCGACGAGTTCAAACGCGAGCAAGGCATCGATCTGAGGAAGGATCGCCTCGCCCTGCAACGGCTGAAAGAGGCGGCGGAGAAGGCCAAGATCGAGCTTTCCTCCTCGATGCAGACCGAGGTGAACCTGCCGTTCATCACCGCCGACGCGTCGGGGCCGAAGCATCTCGCCATCAAGCTAAGCCGGGCGAAGCTCGAATCGCTGGTCGAAGAACTCATCCAGCGCACCATGGGGCCGTGCCAGAACGCCTTGAAGGATGCCGGCCTCAAGGCGAGCGAGGTCAACGACGTCATCCTGGTCGGCGGCATGACCCGCATGCCCAAGGTGATCGAAGCGGTGAAACAGCTCTTCGGCAAGGAGCCGAACCGCTCGGTCAATCCGGACGAGGTGGTGGCCGTCGGCGCCGCGATCCAGGCCGGCGTCTTGAAGGGCGAGGTGAAGGATGTCCTGCTCCTCGATGTGACGCCGCTGTCCCTGGGCATCGAGACCCTGGGCGGCGTGTTTACCCGGCTCATCGACCGCAACACCACGATCCCGACCAAGAAGAGCCAGGTGTTCTCGACCGCCGAGGACAACCAGACCGCGGTCACGATCCGCGTCTTCCAGGGTGAGCGCGAGATGGCGGCCGACAACAAGCTCCTCGGCCAGTTCGACCTTGTCGGTATTCCATCGGCGCCGCGCGGCATTCCGCAGGTCGAAGTGACCTTCGACATCGACGCCAACGGCATCGTCAGCGTCTCGGCCAAGGACAAGGCCACCGGCAAGGAGCAGCAGATCCGCATCCAGGCCTCGGGCGGCCTCTCCGATGTCGACATCGACAAGATGGTGAAGGATGCCGAGGCCCATGCCGAGGAGGACAAGAAGCGGCGCGAACTCGTCGAAGTCAGGAACCAGGCCGAGGCCCTCATCCATTCGACCGAGAAGACCCTTGCCGAGGCGGGGGATAAGGTGCCCGCGCCCGATCGCCAGGCGATCGAGGACGCGATCGGCGAGCTCAAATCGGTCACCTCGGGCGACGATATCGGCGCCATCAAATCGCGCACCGAGGCGGTTGCACAGGCCGCGATGAAGCTGGGCGAGGCGATGTACAAGGCGGCGCAGGCCGGCGCGGCGGAGGGCACCCAGGCCGGCCCAGGGCCGCAGCCCGGCGCCGAACCGGGCGGTCCCGGCGAGGACAAGGTCGTCGATGCCGATTTCGAAGAGGTCGACGAGCAGAAAAAGCGAGGCGCCGGCTGATCTGCCGATGCCGAGCATCGCGAATGGTGATATCGGTGATCGTGTGCCGCCCCGGCTCGTCCGGGGCGGTTCGTCGCTAAT
The DNA here is from genome assembly GCA_050729815.1 of Allostellaceae bacterium. GTDB lineage: Bacteria > Pseudomonadota > Alphaproteobacteria > ATCC43930 > CGMCC-115725 > JAATGI01. Next base: position 11,352 of record JBOHLV010000201.1, on the reverse strand, counting down.
GCGGGGACGGTAAGCGGCAATGGCGAAGCGCGATTATTACGATGTTCTGGGCGTCGCGAAGAACGCCTCTGCCGACGACCTCAAGAAGGTCTATCGCAAGCTCGCGATGCAGCTTCACCCGGACCGCAATCCGGGCGACAAGGCGGCGGAGCAGAAATTCAAGGACGTCGGCGAGGCCTATGAGGTCCTGAAGGACGATCAGAAGCGCGCCGCCTATGATCGTTTCGGCCATGCCGCGTTCGAAGGCGGCCGCGGCCCCGGTGCGGCCGGCGCCGGCGATTTCGGCTTCGCCCAGGGTTTTGCCGACATTTTCGACGAGATGTTCGGCGATTTCGTGGGCGGCGGCGGCCGGCGGCGCGGCGAGGGGGCAAGCCCGCGCGGCGAAGATCTGCGCTACAATCTCGAAATCTCGCTCGAGGACGCGTTTCAGGGCCGGCAAACCACCATCCGCGTGCCGAGCTTGACGGCGTGCGAGGCCTGTCACGGCAGCGGCGCCGCGCCAGGCTCGAAGCCGATCACCTGTCCGACCTGCTATGGCGCCGGAAGGGTACGCGCCCAGCAGGGCTTCTTCACCATCGAGCGCGCCTGTCCCAATTGTCGTGGCGCGGGCCGCGTGATCGAGGATCCGTGCCGGAGCTGCGGCGGCCAGGGCCGCGTCAAGCGGGAAAAGACCCTGTCGGTCTCCATCCCTGCCGGGGTTGAGGACGGCACCCGCATCCGGCTTGCCGGCGAGGGCGAAGCCGGGGTCCGCGGCGGCGGCGGCGGCGATCTCTATATCTTCCTCAACGTCAAGCGCCATCGCCTGTTCCAGCGTGACGGCGCCAATATCCATTGCCGGGTGCCGATCCCGATGACGGTGGCCGCGCTCGGTGGGAGCGTCGAGATTCCGACCATCGACGGCACCACGGCGCGGGTGTCGATTCCCGCCGGCGTCCAGTCCGGGCATCACATCCGGCTGCGCCACAAGGGCATGAGCATCCTGCGCTCGCCGACGCGCGGCGACATGATCCTCGAAGCGGCGGTGGAAACGCCGCAGCACCTGACGAAGCGCCAACAGGAATTGCTGCGCGAGTTCGAGGAGGCCGGCGAGAAGGACCGCACCAGCCCGGCTTCCGAAGGCTTCTTCACCCGGATGAAGGAATTCCTCGCCGGCGAGACGCGGGAGTAGGCCGCCGGTTCAGGTCGTGCCCGTGTTCTGGTGGAACACCCGTTCCATCACGAATTCCGGCGTCACCGTCTCGCCCGATAGCATCATCGCCATCAATTCGCCGCCCAGCACCTGGGGCGCGATGATGAGGTCGGGCCGCACCAGTTGGACGCGCCCGAGGTGATGGGCATCATTGACGGCAGCGACGGTGCGAACATTGCGGCCGAGCTCCTTCACCGCCAGAACGATGAAGGCGTTTTCGGAATCGTCCGCCGTGAGGGCCAGCACGCATTGCGCCCGCTCGGCGCCGGCTTCGTTCAGCACCTCGATGCTGCTGGGGTCGCCGAAGACCGTTTCGGTGTCGCTAAGCTCCGCCGAGTCGACCTTCTCGCGCAGGATGCGCACCACCGGCCGGCCGCGCTTGGTGAGCTCGCGGCAGGTATTGACGGCGAGCGCGGTGTTGCCGACCACGATGAAGTGATTGCTCTGTTTCATATGCCGCCCTTTGCGGGAAACCACACGATTGATGCTGCTCGTCACCAGCGGCGCGATCACCGCGGTGAGCGAGGTTGCGAACACCGCGACGCCGAGCACGATAACCGAGATGCTGAACAGCTTGGCTTCGGGCGACACCGGCACGATATCGCCATAGCCGACGGTACTCATGGTGACGATGGCGTAATAGAGCGCGGTAAGGAGATCCTTGATCGCCGGCCTGAAATGCGGCCCGAGATAAAAGGCGCCGAAGGTCGCATAAGTCAGCAGCATGGCGACCGCGGTGAAAGCGAACAGCGTGCTGGCGGCAAGGCTGGCGCGGTCGAAGCTGTTCCAGGCGATCAGCAGCATCGCCGCGACCGCCGCGAAATATCCCAGCAGGGTTAACTCGGCATGAAGCTGGCCGAAGATCGTGCTCGCCGCCGCCGCCAGCGTCAGCATCAGCGCCATCGTCCAGGCGACGCGCGATCGCAGGAGGAGGCCGAGCCCGACCAGAATCATGCCGATCCCGACCAGAAAAATCGGCAGCATGGCGGGTGGCATTTCGCGCGTGCCGATGACCACATTGCGCAAAAAAGTCGGCCAGGCCGGGCCGGCATTGCGCCACAACAGCCACAAGCCGCCCAAGATCAAGAGCAGCGCCAGCGGGACATGCGGAAACCACGCCCCCATATGCAGGAACTTGCGCGTCCGGAACAGCGCGGTCCGGCTGCGTCGGTAGAAGCGGGTTAGCGTCGTGTCGAGAACGGCCATCGGTGATGATCAACGTCTACGAAGCGCGGCCGGCCCGCAAGCGGCATGAGCGTTAACGGCACGCACCTTTTTCCGCAGAGAGATATGCCGGTTCAAATCCCAGTCACGAATTTCGCCATGATGACGACGATCCCGACCTGCATCGCCCCCTGGGTCGCGACGACGAAGAAATAGCTGCCCATCATCCGGCCTATTTTGGCGCCATCGGGGTTGGGCTTCTGCAACTCGAAACAGACCCGAAGATTGGTCGGCAGGAGATAGCCGAGGCCCTGGATCGCCATCGCGATGTTGAGCGCAAGGGCGCCATAGACCCAAAGGATTTCGGGCATCGGCAATGCTGTAAAGCCGAGATCGGAGGCCAGGAACCAGCCCGCCGTGCCGGTGATCGTCGCCAGAGTCGGCATCAAAAAGAGGGTGCGGGGGGTCAGCCGCAGCAATACCTGCTTTCGCGTCGAGACATCGAGCAGCTTCAGGATCGGCCCCAGGACGAAGCCCATAAACAGGTCGATCCCGGTCCACAGCACGCCGCACATGACATGGACCCAGTTGAGGAACCAGATGTTGCGGCTTGCGATCGCGGCGACCATCACGACGAGCGCCGCCACGACATACCAAATGTAGTTGAACCGGATCAGCCTCGGTGTCTCTAGCGGCGCCGTGATCGCTGTCATGCGCTAATCCCCTTCATCATACCGGCATCATTCCGCCGCCGCCCGCGACCGGCGGGCGCGGCGCGGACGCGGCGGCAAGGCATTCGGCTCGGCCGCCGCGGGCGGGCCCGCCAGCACATCGCCGAGCCGTTCGCGAATCTGCTTCAGACGCCGCCCATCGGTCACCTTATGGCCGAACAGGTCCTTGACATAGAAGACGTCCACCACCTTCTCGCCATAGGTCGAAATTTTTGCGCGCGAAATCTGGAGGTTGAGTGCGGTAATGGCGCGGGTCAGCTCGTAAAGCAATCCAGGGCGGTCACGGCCATTCACCTCCATTACGGTGTAGTTTGCCGAGGCGATGTTGTCGAAGAGGACGCGCGGCAACACGGTAAAGACGCTGTTGCGGCTCGGGATGCCGCCCATCGGCGCCGCCAGCTCGACCTGCGGTTTCAGCTTGCCGCGCAGCACGTGCATAAACATGACCGACAGGCGGGCAAGCTTGTCCCGGTGGTCGAAGGCCCCGCCCTCGCGATCCTGAACAAGGAAACTATCGAGCGCCATCCCGTCCGACATGGTGAGAATCTTGGCGTCGACGATATTGGCGCCGGCAAGCGCGAGCGCCGCGGCAAGGCGCGAAAACAACCCCGGGTGGTCGGCGGTATAGACCACCACCTCGGTCACCGCGAGGGTGGCATCGACCCGCGTCTTCACGGTCAGCGGCGCCGCCTCGCGATCCGCCTCGCGCATCAGGCGGGCGTGGCGCGCCTGTTCCTCCGGCCCGAAGGCGAGCCAGTAGTAGGGATAGGGCCTGGTGCGAAACTCCTCGAACTCGGCATCGGAAAAATCGCCAAGCAGCGCGCGTACCGCCGTTTGAGCCGCGGCGATGCGCGTCGATCGCGCCTCTTCGACCATGCCGCCCGCCATCATTTCAAGCGACTGACCAAACAGTTCGCGGAGCAACGCCGCCTTCCAGCCGTTCCAAACCTTGGGCCCAACCGCCCGGATGTCGGCGACCGTCAGCACCAGGAGCAGCTTCAACCGCTCCGGCGATTGCACCTCGGCAACGAAATTGCGGATCGTCCTCTCATCGTCCAGGTCGCGCCGTTGCGCGGTGTTGCTCATGAGGAGATGCCAGCGCACCAGCCACACCACCGCTTCCGTCTCGTCGGGGCGCAGACCAAGGCGCGGGGCGAGCCGGGCCGCGATCTCTGCGCCGATGACCGAATGGTCGCCGGCGCGGCCTTTGGCGATGTCGTGCAGCAGCGTCGCGAGATAGAGGACCCGGCGCGAATCGATGGTTGCCATCACTTCGGTGGCGAGCGGCAATTCATCCTTCAGTTCACCGGCCTCGATCTGGTGCAGAATGCCGATCGCCATCAGCGAATGTTCATCGACGGTATAGGTGTGATACATGTCGTATTGCATCTGCGCGACGACGCGGCCGAAATCAGGAACGAAGCGGCCGAACACGCCGGCCTCGTTGAGGCGGCGGAGCGCAATCTCCGGATCCTTCTTCGCGATCAGCATCTCGAGAAAGAGGCGATTTGCCTCGAGATCGGCGCGCAACGCGCCATCGATCAGCTTCAAGGAACGCGTAATCAGCCGCAACGCATGCGGATGAATGTCGAGATCATGCGCCTGCGCGACATGAAAAAGCCGGATAAAATTCACCTTGTCGTCGCGAAAGGCGTCCTCGCTCGCGACATCGAGCCGGCCGTTATCGACGATGAAGCCTTCGAGCACGCGATGCCCGCGACCCCAAGGCCGCCACGCGAATGGCGACGGCTTGGTATGCTCCGCCTCGAGCAGCGCACAGAAAATGCGCGTCAGATCGCCGATATCCTTCGCCACCAGGAAATAATGCTTCATGAAGCGCTCGACGCCGCTGGTGCCGGCATGGTCGGTATAGCCCATCAGTGCCGCCACCTCGCGCTGGCGGTCGAAGGTCAGCCGATCCTCGGCGCGTCCGGCAAGGAAATGAAGATGGCAGCGCACGGTGAGGAGGAAATCCTGCGCCCGTGCGAAAAGCTTGGCCTCCTCGGGCGACAGCGCCCGGCGTTCGACCAGCTTTTCGACGTTATCGACGCGATAGATGTATTTCGCGATCCAGAACAGGGTGTGGAGATCGCGTAAGGCCCCCTTCCCTTCCTTGACATTGGGTTCGACGAGATAGCGTGAATCGCCAAGGCGCGCGTGGCGCTCGTCGCGCTCCTTCAATTTCGCGGCCAGGAACTCGGTTGCGCTGCCGCGGATGATCTCGGTCTCGAACCGCCGCCTCAGATCGAGGAACAGCACCTGGTCGCCGTCGAGATAGCGCGCTTCGAGCAGCGCCGTTCGGATGGTCACGTCGTCCTTGGCGCGCTTCATCGAATCCGCCACCGTGCGCGTGGCGTGGCCGACCTTGAACCCCAAATCCCACAGTACGTAGAGTATGTGTTCGACTACCTGCTCGGTGTGCGGCGTCGGCTTATAGGGCAGCAGGAACAAGAGATCGATGTCGGAACAGGGTGCGAGCTCCCCGCGGCCATAGCCGCCGACCGCAACCAGCGCAAGCCGCTCCCCCTTGGTCGGATTGGCCGCGGGATTGAGGGCCGTCGTCACGAACTCATAAAGCGAACGGACGATCTGATCGGTCAGAAACGACAATTCCCGCGCCGCCTCGGTGCCGCGATTACCATCATCGAACCGCCGCCGCACCTCGGCCCGTCCGCGATCGAGCGCGCGCTTCAGCACCGCCGCGATCTCGGCTCGCGACGATGCGCCGCGGTCGGCCAGCGCCCCGAGTTCCGCCCCAAGCTGGCGCCGGTCGATGATGTCGCGCTGGCGAACGATCTGGCTCATGGTTCACGCATCTTACCCCGTAAACACGATTTTGCGCCACCGCCGGGAACCTACCACCACCGACTAACCTTTCCTTAAGTGCTTCCTGCTTATGCTGAAGGTAGCGGAAGGTTTACGCGGCAATGGCCCAGATGCGGCGCTCAAACACGGCAGGTTTTCGCGATATTGCGACGAGGTTCGCTGATATCGCGGCAATCTGCCTCGTTATTCTCATCGGTATTGAGCTGTCCGCGTCGTTTCTGGCGCCGGGGTTGCGCCGCGCCTTGGGCGGGGCGACCGGTCCCGGACTTGGCGCCGGCTATCTCGCGTTCGGCGTGGTCGCGCTCGCGGTCGCGCTGCAGTTCGGCCGCAAGCTCATCGACCGGCTGCAATCCCGGATCGAGGGCGGTGTGATCCCGACCTTCGCCGCACCGGTACCTGCAGCAGCGCGGCCACGGTTCATTCAGCCTGTCGCGCCGGCAAGGGTACCGGTCTATCGGGCGAAGAAGCTCTCCCCCGTTTCAGCGCGATAGCGTCTTCAGCCGGTAGATCAGCTCCAACGCCTCCCGCGGGGTAAGGCTGTCGGGTTCGATCGCGGCAAGCGCCTTCTCCAGCGCCGACGGCTCCGGTGCCGCGGCGGGTTGCGGCGATGCGACGCTGAACAGCGGCAGGTCGTCGGCGAGGCGGGCGAGCGCGCCCGACTGCTCGCCGCGTTCCAGGATTTTCAAGATCTCATCGGCCCGCATTAGCACCGCCGTCGGCAGCCCGGCGAGCTTCGCGACATGAATGCCATAGGAGCGGTCGGCGGCGCCCGGCATCACCTCATGCAGGAACACGACCTCGCCCTGCCATTCCTTTACCCGCATCGTATAGCAGGCAAGATCGGCAAGCTTCGCATCAAGCGCGGTCAATTCGTGGTAATGGGTCGCGAACAAGGCGCGACAGCGATTGACATCATGCAGGTGCTCGACCGATGCCCACGCGATCGAGAGACCGTCGAAGGTCGCGGTGCCGCGCCCGATCTCATCGAGGATCACAAGCGCGCGCGGGCTCGCCTGATTGAGGATCGCCGCGGTCTCGACCATTTCAACCATGAAGGTGGAGCGACCGCGGGCGAGATCGTCGGCGGCTCCGACGCGGCTGAAGAGCCGATCGACCACCCCGATCCGCGCCGCTTCCGCCGGGACATAGGAGCCCATCTGCGCGAGGAGAGGGATGAGCGCGTTCTGGCGCAGAAAGGTGCTTTTGCCGGCCATGTTGGGGCCGGTGAGGAGCCACAGCCTCTGGCCCGCCTCGAGCCGGCAATCATTGGCGACGAACCCGGCGCCGGCCGTGCGTTTGAGGGCCGCCTCGACCACGGGATGGCGGCCGCCGGTCACGGTGAAATCGGTCGAATCATCGACCTCGGGACGGCAATAGCGCTCCGCGACCGCGAGCTCGGCGAGCGCGGTCGCGACATCGAGCCGCGCCAGGGCGCTGGCCGCGCGGGCGATCGCCTCGGCCTCGGTCATCACCGCGGCGACGAGATCGGCGAAGATTGCCTGTTCGAGCGCGAGCGCGCGGTCCGCCGCGCTGGCGATACGCGCATCGAGATCGCCGAGCTCCGTCGTCGTGAACCGCATCGCGTTCGCCATGGTCTGGCGATGGATGAAATCGTGGCTGAGCTTGGCGGCCTGCGCGGCCACGACCTCGACATAGTAGCCGAGGAGGTTGTTGTGCCGGATCTTGAGCGCGGCGACTCCCGTCTCGGCGGCATAGCGCGCCTGTAATTCGGCGATAAGGCGACGGCTGTCGTCGCGCATCAGGCGCAGGCGATCAAGCTCGTCCGAATAATGCGCGGCGATGAAGCCGCCATCGCGAATCATGAACGGCAACTCGGGACCGAGCGCGCTGCCCAGCCGCCCGGTGAGGGCACCATGCTCGCCAAGATGCGTTGCCGCCGCCGCGATCATCGCCGGCGCATCGTCCGGGAAGAGGGCGCGCAGCGCCGCCGTTGCCTCGAGCGTGTCGCGCAGCATGGCAAGATCGCGCGGCCCGCCGCGCTGAAGCGCGAGCCGCGACAGCGCGCGCTCGATATCGCCGGTGCGCTCGAGAATGTCGCGCACGCCGCGCCGCAAGGCCGGCCCGTCGATAAAGAATGCGACGCCGTCGAGCCGCGTCACGATCGCGCGCACATCGGTCAGCGGTGCGGCGAGCCGTTCCGCCAGCAAGCGAGCACCGGCGCCGGTCATCGTGCGGTCAATGGTGGCGAGAAGGCTGCCTTTCACCTCGCCCGAAAGGCTCGTCGTCAGTTCGAGATTGCGCCGCGTCGCGGCATCGATCGTCATCGCCGCGCCGGCGGCGATCCGCCGTGGCACCTGCAACAGCGGCAACCGTCCCACTTGCGTCAATTGCACATAGTCGATCAGCGCGCCACCGGCCGCAAGCTCGGCACGGGTGAAATCACCGAACCCGTCGAGCACGCCGACACCGTAGAAATCGCGCAGCCGCCTCTGTCCATTCTCACTCGAAAAACGCGGCCCCGGCAGCGGGGTCAGCACGTTTTGCCAATCGCCAAGCGATTGGGCGAGATCGGAACGCTCGGCGAGTCGCTGGGGAATCAGCAGCTCGCGGGGGGACAGACGGGCGAGATCGGCCCCAAGTTCACCCACCCTGATGGTCTCGATCGAGAACGCGCCGGTGGACAGATCGAGCCATGCCAGCGCCATCTCGCCCGACGCGTCGGCGAGGGCGGCAAGGTAGTTGTGCCGCCGCGCATCGAGCAGCGTCTCTTCGGTCAGCGTACCGGGCGTGACGATGCGCACGACATCGCGCCGAACCGCTGATTTTGGGCCGCGTTTTCTCGCTTCGGCGGGATCCTCCATCTGCTCGCAAACGGCGACGCGGAAGCCGCGCCGGATCAATTTCGCAAGATAGTTTTCGGCGGCATGCACCGGCACGCCGCACATCGGAATCGGCTGGCCCTGATGCGTGCCGCGCTTCGTCAGTTGGATGTCGAGCGCCGCCGCCGCGCGAACCGCATCGTCGAAAAACAGTTCATAGAAATCGCCCATGCGGTAAAATAATAGCGTGCCGCGATGTTGTTCCTTGATGGCGAGATATTGCGCCATCATCGGTGTCGCCGGCTCCGTTGCGGGCGAATTCGAATTTGTGTCGTTGAGCGCCCGCATGCGTTATCGTTGAGGAAGAGCGGCGTTGCCAGCGTGAAGGCTAGCATGCCGCCCTCGATCGAGGAACCGCCTTGCACATCATCGGGAGAACCAATCGATGCCCAGGTCCGTGAAACCCAAAGCCAAGAGAACCGCTCCGGCAAAAGCCAAATCGACGACGCGACGCGCGGCGTCGACGACGCGCACCACCCGCACCAAGACCGCGGTAAAAGCGACCCGCGCCAAGACCGGCACGCGTACCACCCGCGCCAAGGCGCCGGCGAAATCGACGCGCGTCAAGACCGGCACGCGCACCACCCGCGCCAAGGCACCGGTCAAATCGACGCGCGCCAAGAGCGCGGCGAGCCGCGCCCGCAGCACCGGGCGCGCCGCGGCGGCACGCAAATCGGCCACCACGCGCAAATCGGCAACGACGCGCAAATCGGCGGCCGCACGCAAACCGGCAACGACGCGCAAGACGGCCGCCGCGCGTTCCTCGCGCGCCAAAAAGACGACGCGCAGCACCGGCCGCAGGACGGCAACGAAAAAGACGCCTGCCCGAGGGCGGACACCGCGTCGCGTATCGCCCGCACGCCGCACCGGTCGGCCCGCCGCGGCACCGGCCATCGTTTCGTCCGTGACGACGCAATCGCCACGCCCGCCATCCGCGCCGACCGGTGGGTCGGGTGATGGTGGCGACACCAGCGAGGACGCGGAGGAAGACGCACCCAATCCCGTAGCCGGGATCGGCGAGGCCGTCGCCTCGTTCGCGACCCGTGCGAAATTTCGCGATGCGGTAAAACGGCTCATGGCATCCGGCTTCGCGCCGACGGACATTTCCGTGTTGGCAAGCCACGATTCGCTCGAATTGGCCGGGGGCTTGCCGGCCTATCGCGGCAAGCCGGGCAGTGCACTCCTGGCCGGACTTGCCGACGAGGCGAAATTCATCGAACCGCTTCAGGTGGCCGGCATCTCTGCCTTCGCCGCGGGGCCGATGGGCGCCGTCTTTGCCGCGATCGTGGCGGCCGGGCTCGGCGGCGCGGCCTTGGAGGAGTTCGTTGAGCGGGTCGTCGCCAATCGCCATGCCCCGGCATTCGCCGCCGCGTTGAGGAGCGGCAGGGTGCTGCTCTGGGTCGAGGTCAAGGATTCGGGTGCAGAAGCGAAGGCGCTGGCGATCCTGGCCGAATGCGGCGGCGCCGATCCGCACGTCGTCAGCCGCCCTCACGACGCCTGATTCGCCCCATATCGGCACCCGTAAAAGAAGCCGTTGCCCCGTCTGTCGCTTCGGCGGCAAAGGCGCTATATATCATCCGAACTTTGTGAGGATAGAGCGATGAGTGTGCGTCCCTATCGCGATATTGCGCGGCGCAAGAGCCGGCAGATTCATGTTGGGCCGGTGCCGGTCGGCGGCGATGCGCCGATCACCGTCCAGACCATGACCAATACCTTGACCAGCGATGTCGAGGCGACGGTGACGCAGATCCTGGCGGCCGAGCGCGCGGGCGTCGACATCATCCGGGTGTCGTGTCCCGATCAGCCATCGGCCCTCGCGCTGAAGGAGATCGTGCCCCGGGTCCATGTTCCGATCGTCGCGGATATCCATTTCCATTATAAGCGCGCGATCGAGGCGGCGCAGAGCGGCGCCGCGTGTCTCAGGATCAATCCCGGCAATATCGGCTCGGCCGAGCGCGTCAAGGAAGTGGTAAAAGCCGCGAAGGATCATGGCTGCTCGATGCGGATCGGGGTCAATGCCGGCTCGCTCGAACGCGATCTCCTCGAACGCTATGGCGAGCCCTGTCCCGAGGCGATGGTCGAAAGCGCCTTGACCCACGCAAAAATCCTCGAGGACCACGATTTCTTCGAATTCAAAATCTCCTGCAAGGCGTCGGACGTGTTTCTCGCCGTCGCCGCCTATCAGCAACTGTCCGAGGCCTGCGACTATCCCCTCCATCTCGGCATCACCGAGGCCGGCGGCATGATGACCGGCACCACCAAATCGGCGATCGGCATGGGGTCGCTGTTGTGGGCCGGCATCGGCGATACCATCCGCGTCTCGCTGTCGGCCGATCCGGTCGAGGAGGTGCGGGTCGGTTATGAGATTCTGAAGGCGCTCGGCCTGCGCCGGCGCGGCGTCACGGTGATCTCCTGCCCGTCCTGCGCGCGCCAGCAATATGAGGTCATCAAGACGGTGGCGGCCCTTGAAGAACGCCTCGCCCATATCACGACGCCGATGACGCTTAGCGTGATCGGCTGCGTCGTCAACGGCCCCGGCGAGGCGCGCGAGACCGATATCGGCTTTACCGGCGGCGGCAACGGGACCCACCAAGTCTACATC
>JBOHLV010000200.1:0-2892 GCA_050729815.1 Allostellaceae bacterium | reverse complement strand
CATGAACACTCGATCATCACAAACACGAGATGACGCCGTCTGCTTTTCCTACCAACTTCGCGACACGACCTGGCGTGTCGCGGAGGGCAGGAAACATGGGCAACGACGCTGGCGAGTACAAACTGGTGCGCGGCCTTGCGCGGGGTTTGCAGGTCCTGGAAGCGCTGAATCTCCGTGGACCCGGCGAGTGGCGGCTGACCGAGTTGGCGGCGCATGTCGGTCTTCACCACACGACGTTGAAGCGGACGTTGGAAACCCTCTGCAAAGAAGGCTTCCTGTGCCGCGATGCCGAGCCCGGCCGCTATCGGCTCACCACGCGGGTTCAGCGCCTGGGCGCCGGTCTGCGCCACAGCGACGCATTAGTGCTGGCGGCTCGGGACATGCTACCGGAATTGACGAGGCGGGTGGTCTGGCCGGTGGCTTTCAGCACGCTCGACGGCGACGCCATGATTGTGCGCGCGGAGACCCACGACGTGAGCCCGCTGGCATTTCATCGCACCGCCTTGGGCTATCGCTTCTCGCTGCTGCGGACCTCCATGGGTCGGGCCTATTTGGCCGCGTGCGCGCCGCCGCAGCGCCGCGAGATGGCGCGGATCGTCCACGCCGTGGAGGCGGGCGCCGTATCCTCGGTCGATGCGATCGAACGCGAAGTCCGCGCTCACGTCGTCGACGGTTTCGGCTGCAACGACCTCGGCTGGGCGCCGTTTAGCGACTTCAGCGCGGTGTCGGCGCCGGTGTGGGTTCGCGAGCAAGTCGCTGGGTGCCTCACGATTGCATTCCCGACCCGCATCGTGACCAGCGCCGTGGCCGTTCGAGAGTTTGGCGTGCGCCTGAAAGAAGGCGCCGCGGCCATCGCAGTCCGGGCAACAAACCGCGAGAGCACCCCGGGGAGGGTACGGACATAGGTCGCGGTCGGGGCCTGATTGTGTGGCACCTGCACATCGTTTTCCACCCCCGATCTACATGTCGTGGTCGATCCAGATCATGCAATGCCGAGCTCGCACTTGACGCAAATGAAGTCGTGTACCTGCTGATGAAGTGCCGTTGCCCGGCTATGTCTGCTTGGCTCAATAGTTGATCCGAAGCCGCCATTCTGCTTTCGGCGGAGAGAGGTCATTCAGAATACAGGCACGAGCGACGGCTTCCGGCGCGAAGGCGTCCTACAACGGACAGCGGCCGATGGTCGGCTGGCCGCTGTTCCTGTCCTCTCTCTCTCTTACTATTGCTTTGATTGCTCGGGCATAGGTTGTGGTCATTCATCCCGAGGCTTCAGCCTGGGTTGGGATGATTTCCGTCGTAACCTCGTCGGCAAACGTGCGGCCTCTGGCGAGCCGCCGTCCCAAGGCCTCTACGAAGCCCTGATAGCGCTCCCGGCCCTTCGCCTGCGCGGCCACCTCGGCGGTGTCCGGCAAGGGCGGCGTGCTGGTCAACCAAAATCGAACGAAGAGCGCGATCGCCTCGTTCGAGATGGTGACGTGGCGCTCCAGCCGTTCGATCTGCCGGGTCATGCGGTCGAGCCTGCGTGCCAGTGCCGCTTCGAGCCGGTCAGCGCCGTCGGGCGACAAATGCGAGGCAAGCGCCGCTTCGACCACCAGCGCCTGAGGCACTCGCTTTCGTGCCGCATAGTCGGCGAGTTGTCCGGCGAGATCTGGCGGGAGGCGAAAGGTATGCTTGGTTCGCATCGCTACGACATATCCATGTCGTCGCCGGGATCGAGAGGCGCCTGCCGCGCCGCGGCGCGCATGTTGCGCCGGATCGCGCGCTGGCGTTGCGCATCGTCATCGGGCTCATCATCCTCGCCCACCTCGAACTCCTGCGCCGGATTTGGCTTCTCCGGCGCGATCGCCTCATGGTCCGGCAGATCGGGTTCGCGCCGGATGCCGCCATTGGCCGGGTCCCGGGGCGGCGGTGACCCCGAGGCCGGGCCCCAATCTCCTTCAGGCGTCCCGTTACCGCCCGGGGGCGACCGATCCGTGTTGAGACGGGGCGGCGGCAGGATACGTCGGCTCAGTTCCGGGTCTTGGTAGTAGCGGGCCTTCTCGGCGCGAATCGGCGGGCGGCCGGAGATCAGCACGATCTCCTCGTCCGGCGGCAGCTGCATGATTTCGCCAGCGGTCAAGAGCGGCCGCGCCGTCTCCTGGCGCGAGATCATTAGATGACCGAGCCACGGGCTGAGGCGGCTCCCGGCATAATTCTTCATCGCGCGCAATTCGGTCGACATGCCGAGCGCGTCGGAGACGCGCTTCGCGGTCCGCTCGTCATTTGTGGCGAAGCTGACGCGGACATGGCAATTGTCCAGAATTGAATTGTTCTGGCCATAGGCCTTCTCGATCTGATTCAGCGACTGGGCGATGAGGAAGCTCTTGAGGCCATATCCAGCCATGAAGGCGAGCGTGCTCTCGAAGAAGTCGAGCTTGCCCAATGCCGGGAACTCGTCGAGCATGAAGAGCAGGCGATGCCGGCGATGTTGCAATTCAAGCTTTTCCGTCAGACGCCGGCCGATCTGATTGAGGATCAGCCGGATCAGCGGCTTGGTGCGGCTGATATCGGACGGCGGCACCACGAGATAGAGGGCCGTTGGATGCCTTCCCTCGACCAGGTCGGCAATATGCCAGTCGCAGCATCGCGTGACGGCGGCGATGACCGGATCGCGGTAGAGGCTGAGAAACGACATCGCGGTCGAAAGCACCCCGCTTCGCTCGTTCTCGCTCTTGTTGAGGAGCTCGCGGGCCGCGCTCGCGACGACCGGATGCACGCCCTTCGGCCCGAGATGCGGGGCAGTCATCATGGCGATCAGCGTCTTCTCGATCGGGCGGCGCGGATCGGAGAGGAAGTTGGCGACCCCGGCGAGGGTCTTGTCCGGCTCGGCATAGAGCACGTGCAGGATGGTGC